>NZ_CP022957.1:953750-1278125 GCF_002269385.1 Maribacter cobaltidurans | reverse complement strand
TGGATTAAGGAGTCCTTGACCATTAGATAGATAACCCTTTGACTTAGGATAAATCTAGTGATCTTATCCCTCTCTTCAAGCCTTGAATCCTTCATAAAACACAACAATGCGTTTCATAACCTAACAATTTGATTCAAAACCGACCATTTCATAGTGGTTTCTCAAATCTTGAACGATTTGTACGATAGATTGAGACAAAAAGGAAGGTATTAAAAATACTTTATCATTTCTTTTGATAAGTGAGAATTTGCCAAGGATTTAGCATTCAATCACTTGAAATCGATAAAGCAATATTAAACTTTCTATCTAATAGATACTAATGCTAAACAAACCTATATCAATTTTAAAATGAAACACAATGAAAAAACAATTGACGAAACTAATTAAAAAGGTGTTGATGCCTTTGCTCCTATGGTGTATAGCCATGCATGTCGGATATGCGCAGGACGGACTGAACATCAGTGGAACGGTTACCGATGCCGAGGGCGTACCGCTGCCTGGAGCGAGTATCGTAATCTCCGGAGCACAAACTGGGACGACTTCAGATTTCGATGGCAATTTTGAACTAGCCAACGTTCCCTCGGATGCTGTATTGATATTTAGCTATATAGGTTATCTCACTCAAGAAGTCAATGTAGATAATCGTTCAACAATAAATGTTACCCTGTCCGAAGACACCAACAAACTCGATGAGGTGGTAGTAATTGGCTATCAGACCGTAAAGAGAAGCGATATTGTTGGTTCGGTAGCTGTGGTAGACACCGAGGAAATGCTTAAGGCTCCTGCTAGCAACGTCGGTCAAATGTTACAGGGTAGGGCGGCTGGCGTTACCATTACATCGACCGGTAATCCGGGGGCATCTTCTTCCGTTAAAATCAGGGGATTGAATTCATTTTCAGGGCAAGATTCGCCCTTGTATGTGGTAGACGGAATGTTGATCAATTCCTTGGGTGCTGATTTCAACCCCAACGATATTGAATCCATTCAAGTTCTGAAGGATGCTGCGGCTACGGCCCTCTATGGTTCTAGGGGCATGAACGGTGTTATCGTGGTAACAACGAAAAAAGGTCGATCAGGGCCTTTGAAAATTGATTACGATTTTTATTACGGCTTTCAGACTATTGCGAAAAAACTACCATTGACCAATGCGGCCCAGTTTATCGAAATCAATAATCTTGCTTATCAAAATAATGGTGATGAGCCCCAGGGTCTAAGAACCGGGGTAGATACCGATTGGCAGGAAGAATTATTCAAAACCGGTACTATTTCTGAGCACAACCTAAATTTTTCGGGTGGTGCGGAAAATTCCAATTATTTCATTTCCTTAAACTACTTTGATCAAGAAGGGGCGATAGTAGGTCCCGAGTTCGAACGGTACCAAATTCGTGTAAATTCGGAAACGAAGAGAGGGCGGTTTACTTTTGGGGAAAATATCGCCATGAGCAGGAGCAATCAAACAAGGGTCAATGGCAATCCGTTCATTGATGTCGTTTGGATGCTGCCGACTATTCCGGTTTATGATCCGGATAACGAAAGTGGTTATGGATACGGTGACGATAACAATAGCACATTTGCGACTAACCCTATTGGTTTGCAGGAGCATTACAGCAATACTGCGGTAACGAGTAAAGTATTGGGGAGCGTATATGGTGAATTCGAAATCTTTCCTTTTCTGAAGTATAAATTAAACTTGGGGCTTGATTATGCCCAAATCAGGGAAAAATACTTTCAAAGGGCAGGCGCATTAAGACAAAATACCCCAGGGGCTTCCTTTTTGGAAGATAGACATACCGAATTTTTTAATATCCTTGCCGAGAACACCCTAAACTATAACCAAACCTTCGGAAAACACACTATTTCTGCTTTGGCCGGTTACACTACCCAAAAAGATAATTTTGCATTTAACTATGCGCGTGTTGAAAACTTGAACGGGGAGTTTTGGGTTCAGGACAATGGCACGGCCGCACCGCAAACGGCGGGAAGGGAAGAAGTAGCCGGCTTAAGATCATTTTTAGGCAGTTTAAATTATTCCTATGACGATAAGTACACCTTATTGGTAAACTTTAGGCGAGACGGTTCTTCAAAATTTGGCAAGGATAACCAATATGCCAACTTTCCATCTGTATCGGCATCGTGGCGGATTTCCGAAGAAGGTTTTATGGAAAACAACAATATATTCAGCAACCTAAAACTTCGAGGTAGTTGGGGTATTGTGGGTAACCAAGCGATAAATAATTATGCTACCCAAAGCGTACTCAGGTATAACCAGAACTATGTTTTGAACAATCAGGTAGTCCCGGGTGCTACAAACCTACAACTGGTCAACCCCAATCTTCGATGGGAAAGTAAAACGACCACAAATGTTGGTCTGGACATGGGATTTTTTGATAACAGATTGAGCCTGACCGCTGATTACTATGTGGCCGATGTCAAAGATCTTTTATTGGCCGTTCCTATTCCACTTTCCTCCGGTAATACTGGAGGCGATCCGCTGGCGAATGTAGGCCAGGTGCAGAACAGAGGATTGGAACTTAGCCTAGGCTATCAGAACTCCGTAAATGATTTTAGTTATGGTATACAGGCCAACGGTACTTTTCTGAAGAACGAAGTAAAGGCCTTGGTAGCCGAGGCAGGCAACTTGCCGATTTTCGGTCAGGGGCAGATTTTGCGGACCGCTATAGGGGAGCCCGTAGCTTCGTTCTATGTATTGGAGACGGCCGGTATCTTTCAAGATCAGGCCGAAATCGATGCTTGGGGCGTACAGCCCGATGCCCAGCCAGGGGATGTAAAATATATTGACCATGATGGAAATGGATTTATCAACTTTGATGACCGTGTCGTTGTTGGCAAAGCACTTCCAGATTTCGAGTATGGTCTGAACTTGAATGTAGCCTATAAAGGATTCGATGCTACCGCGTTTTTCGCCGGTGTTGTTGGTAACAGTATCTTTAACGAACAGAAATGGTGGTCACAACGCTATGATGATAATGCCAACTACTTGGTCGATGATGTGTTTTGGACAGGGCCGGGCACTTCCAATCTGATACCCAGGCCAAGACATTTGGATCCTACCTTGAATCCCACCCAGAATTCTGACCGTTATGTGGAAAAAGGCGATTATTTTAGATTGAAAAATTTACAGATCGGCTATGCCCTTCCTGAGGATGTTATTGGCAAGATAGGCCTTAGTAAGCTTAGGTTATACCTTACGGGACAAAACCTTTTCACTATTACCGATTATACTGGGTACGACCCCGAAGTGGTCGGGGCCAACGGCAACGGCGACTTCCTTAACAGGGGATTTGATAATGGAAACTTCCCTTCCTTGAGGTCTGGTATTATGGGAATACAAATAGGATTTTAAAATCGATATTAAATATTAAAACTCCATAAAAATGAAAAAGATAAGGATCATAACAATATTGATAGTGTTTTTGGGAACGACATTATCCTGCGAAAACGACCTTTTGGATCAAGTGAATCCGAATGCTCCGACACCTGACACCTTTTGGAATACTCAAGAGGATGCCATTTTAGGAATCAATGCAGTATATGCAGGTATACAAAACCGTGAACTCAGTCTTTGGGAAATTTTCGACTACGACATGAGGTCGGACGAGGGTTACAGCCAAAGTCCTTGGACAGATCTTGCGAATGTTGGCCGACATGTCAATATAAATTATGACTTTCCTTGGTTATTGGAAGTTTGGCGAGAACTATACAGAACTATTTATAAGGCCAATCAGGTTTTGGAAAACGTCCCCAATATTGAAATGGACGAAACCCTTCGGAACAGAATCGTGGCCGAGGCATATTTTTTAAGAGGGCATTGTTACTACAAATTGGCCACACTATGGGGCCGGGTACCTTTGGTTACTGGTATCGAAGATGCCAATACACGATACCCGCAAGGCACCATTGAAGAAGTTTGGGCAATAGTTGAGCAGGATTTTATAGCTGCTGCAGCCGGGCTTCCTGATGGCTATACGGGTGCCGATGTTGGCCGTGCCACGAGAGGGGGAGCCATAGGTTATTTGGGAAGATCTTATTTACAACAGAAAAAATGGGCGGAAGCTGCTGCGGAATTTGAAAAAATCATCGCTATGGTACCGGGCACCTACGATTTGATGCCCGATTTCAAGGACAATTTTACCGAAGAGTTCGAGAACAATAAAGAATCACTTTTTGAAATTCAGTTTACCAACAACAACGGAAAGACCGGTGGTTTCCCTACCTATAACAATGCCTCGGGGGATGAAACCAGTGAAAGGGCCCAATTCTTTGGGGTACGTCCCTTGGGATGGACCGATGGGCAACCAACAAAGTGGCTTTTAAACCAATTCTTGAGCGAGACCGATAAAGATGGCAACGAAGATCCGCGTTTACAATATACCATGACCTATGATCACCCTGGGGAACTGCTGTACGGTTTAACCTACGAAGAAAGGGGAGCAGGTCCCAACGATCGTTTTTGGAGAAAGTACACCAATTACTGGCAAGATTACGAAAGTTACTTCTCCGGAATCAACACAAGGGTGATTCGTTTGGCCGATGTATATCTAATGCACGCCGAGGCCCTTAACGAATTAGGAAGAACCCAGGAGGCGATACCCTTTGCCAACTTGGTACGCCAGCGTTCCAATATGAACGATCTGCCGTTAACGTTGACACAACAAGAATTCAGATTGCAGCTCCGTCATGACAGGGTGGTAGAACTGGCAGGTGAAAGTGTACGTTTTGTTGACTTGGTACGCTACGGAATTGCAGGGCCTGAACTTGCTGGCCCCAATCCGGAGCTATCTGCGGCAGAATCCGATTTTGATACCGAATTTCAAAATTTCGTAAAAGGAAAATCCGAGTATCTACCGATACCGCTACGGGAAATTGACGCCTATGGTGGTGGATTGGAACAAAACCCTGGCTGGTAAATAATAGTAGTTAGTTTTAAGTTCGAGTAAAATGAGTGTCATTGTCATTTTCCAAGCAATGGCACTTATTTCTCAATTTGATTTGTAGAATAAAAATATTCCTCATTGATTGTGACATACCAATAAATGTGCTCCTGTTTGAACATAAAATGGTTTGATTCCCTATCCCTAAAAAAAGTCTTATTGGGGTGTATTGCCCTCATTATCTTATTTGCATGTTCGGAAGGGACTGAACAACCTACCTTGTTCAAACTGGTTTCAAATGAATACTCAGGTATAAAATTCAACAACCAAATTCAACCATTTGAAAGCGATACTTTAAATGCCCTTGAATATGACGTTCTTTTTAATGGTGGTGGTGTGGGCATAGGCGATTTTAATGGCGATGGTTTACAGGATGTCTTTTTTGCTGGTAATTTAGTCTCTTCCAAACTGTATTTGAACCGAGGTAACTTGAAATTTGTTGACGTTACGGAGGAGGCGAAGGTATCCACCAACAAATGGTGTACAGGCGTTTCCGTAACCGATGTCAACCAAGACGGCCTTTTGGATGTGTACCTTTCCGTGGCCAATGCCACTGGCTCAAAATCCGATAAATCAAACCTTCTATACATCAATCAGGGAAATAATGAAAAAGACATACCCAGCTTTAAGGAATCAAGCGAGGAATATGGGCTAGCCGATGATGGGTTTTCCATCCAATCGGCTTTTTTCGATTACGATAAAGATGGTGATCTGGATTGCTACATCCTTTCCAATGCCATGGAAAAAACAGGTCGAAATCAACTACATAGAAAGAAAAATGATGGACAAAGTCCTTCCAATGATCGTCTGTATCAAAATATCGGCATTGAGAATGGCCATCCTATTTTTAAAAACGTGACCTTAAGTGCGGGTATCGTTAAAGAAGGGCACGGACTTGGGCTTTGTATAACCGATTTGAATCAAGACGGCTGGCTCGATGTGTATTGTGCCAATGATTTTGTTTCCAATGATGTTATTTGGATTAATAACCACGACGGCACTTTCATCGATAAGTCAGCTGAATTCTTGAAACACACCTCCTATAATAGTATGGGCGTGGATATTCAGGATTTCAACAACGATGGTCTCCCTGATATCTGTGTGGTGGATATGCTGCCCGAATTGGAGCAGCGAAGAAAAATGATGGTTATGAAGACCAGTAGGGATTTTTTCAGGATTGCGGAAAATCTCGGCTATCAAGATGAATATGTGCGCAATGTTTTACAGCTTAATCAGGGAAAAAACAATCACGGAAGCCTTCAATTTAGTGAAATCGGCCAGTTGGCAGGTGTTCATGCGACCGATTGGAGTTGGGCCCCTTTATTGGCGGATTTTGATAATGACGGGTTGAAGGATTTGATGGTAACCAACGGCTATCGTCGAGACATTACCAATTTGGATTATGCCGTTTACCTGAACCAAGCAGAATCTTTCCATGGAATGTCAGAGGAAGAGGCACGAGGGCATCGCATCAAAAAGCTTTATGAGCTTCCAGAAATGAAAATGCAGAACTACATATACCGAAATAATGGAGATTTGACTTTTTCCAATGTCTCCAATGCTTGGGGCCTTCAGGAAAAAACCTATTCTAACGGAGCTGCATACGCCGATCTTGATAATGACGGGGATCTAGATCTGGTAATCAACAACATTGATTCCGAGGCGAGTCTGTACAGAAACGAACTGATTTCATCAGATTCCACAAATCATATCGATGCAAATGACAACGCACATTTTGTCCGTCTAAAATTAAAGGCCGATACCGATGAAAATAAAACGGTCGGAGCCAAGGTTAAGATTCAACTCCCTTCTGGGGAAATAAAATACCAGGAAAATCTTCCTGTCAGGGGCTATATGTCCTCGGTAGATCCGGTACTTTCCTTCGGATTGGGCAACAACACCACGTTTGCCGTTGAAGTAACCTGGACGGATGACAAAGTACAGCGCATCGAAAATTTAACCCCAGACGCTTTGCATGTTATTACTTATGCCCCTCAAGAGGGTGCACATCCGGTTATTGAAACGGATGAACAAACGGTTTTCCAATTACTAAATGCCGATAGTTTGGGGCTAACATTCAAACATGAGGAATATCCCTTCGATGAATTTAAACGTACTTTTTCACTACACCAGCAATACAACCAGTTGTCCCCGGGACTTGCTATAGGCGATATGGACGGAAACGGTCTCGACGATATTTTTATCGGTGCGGATTCCAAAAGGTTGCGCAGCATTTATCTTCAAAAAAAACCTGGCCATTTTGAAGCTTTGCCGCAAGGTGAGAACAATATGGAGGATATGGGCGCACTACTCTTTGACGCGGATAACGACGGCGATAAAGATCTGTATGTTGTGAGCGGTGGAAGTGTAAACCTTAAGGACAAAGATTATATATACAATGATAGGTTATACCTGAACGACGGTAACGGCAGAATGGTGCGTTCTGAAAATTTGATTCCCAATACCCTGTTTAGTGGCAGTGTGGTGGTCGCAGCAGACTTTGACCGTGACGGCGACCTTGATCTTTTTAGGGGAAGCCGGGTTTCCGCTGGTGAATACCCCTCCATTCCCGATAGCTATCTTTTGAGAAATGACGACGGGGTATTTAAGGATGTTACCAAAGATTTGGGTAATGGGTTGCAAAAAACAGGTATGGTAAGTGCCGCGCTTTGGACGGACTATAACCAAGACGGTTGGTACGATTTAGTTGTGGTTGGGGAATTTATGCCGATTACGTTCTATAAAAACCAAAATGGCAAACTAGTAAAAGATGAGGAAGCCACCCTTCCCGATTCCAACGGCTGGTGGAACAGCATTACCGCCGGTGATTTTGACCAAGATGGCGACATTGATTATATCGCTGGAAACTTGGGCCTCAATAGCCAATACAAGGCATCGATTGACGCGCCGATAAGGGTGTACGGGTCCGATTTTGACGGTAATGGATCTATCGACCCAATCATTACCTATAGCAAAGAGAGCAGGGATGTTCCCGTAGCGGTACGGGATGTAATGCATGAGCAAATGACAAGTATCATCAACAAACGTTTCGGAAGCTATGATGCCTATTCACGCGCAAGCATTCATGATATTTTTGATGATGTGGAATTAAAGGAAGCTAAGGTGCTCTCGGCAGTTGAAATGCGAAGTTGTTATATTGAAAACAGTGGTAATTCGAAATTTGTTTTTAGGCCATTACCGATAGAGGCACAAATCGCCCCAATTTTCGGATCACTGGCAGGCGATTTTAACTCAGATGGTTTTTTAGATGTACTGTTAATAGGTAATTCCGATGCTTTCGAAACCTATACCGGCCCTTATAATGCTTCTATGGGAACATTATTACGGGGAAATGGAAAAGGCGGTTTTTCTTATGTCCCTCAACAAAAATCAGGACTCTATCTTCAACATGACCAAAAGGCTTTGGGTGTGATCCGTACAGGGAAGGAAGATTTGATCGTACTGACCAATAATAATGCGGAAACCCAATTGCTACGACATTCTGTTCAAGAAAACGGGAAATATGTTTCCCTTAGTCCAAATGAGGCCTCTTTGCAGATTATACTTTCCAACGGAAAAACGGAAAGAAGGGAAATCGGCTACGGAGGAGGTTATTTGACACAATCTTCCAGGGGTTTCCTTGTTCCCAAGTATACGAAGGAAATTCATGTTTTTGACTTTTCGGGAAAACGAACAAGAACTATCGATCCAACAGAGGTATGAAAACCAAGGCAAAAACATATGGTATCAAAGGCAGATTGGTGGTCAAGTTTCCACTTCTACTGGTTTTGTTGGCCGTTTCAAGTTCATTTGGCCAACAGCCCGACCCGCCGGGGCAAACGGTCCAAGGTGAAACCGCCAAAAACGAGGCCTACCTTTTTGCGCATATGACCCATGAAGATTATGGCAGATTGTATTATTCGGCCAGCAGGGACGGTCTGCATTGGCAAAAACTAAATGATGGAAAAAGGGTGTTCGATGAATATCAGGGCCACCCCGACATTTGCAAGGGCCCAGATGGAAAGTATTATATCGTAGGCAATACCAGCGACTCGTCCCCCGACATTAATATTTGGGTTTCGGAAGATTTAATCAACTGGATAAAGCATTCTGTTTATACGCCTAATCTTAAAAGTACACCCAATTATTCCCAGGCCTTGCAGCGAATCGGTGCACCTAAATTATTTTATGATGTGGCTTCTTCACAGTTCGTAATGACCTGGCACACCCCACATAAAGAAGGAACCAAGGAAGACCCTGAACGCTACTGGGCAAGCCAACGTACCTTATACGTACTTTCAAAAGATTTAAAGACCTTTTCAGACGTTCCAAAACGTTTATTTGATTGGGATTTTGGAACCATCGATGTAATCATCAGAAAAGTGGGGGATACCTACTATGCGTTCATCAAGGACGAAACTTATCCAACCTTATATTGGCCGACCGGAAAGACCATTCGGATTGCAAGATCGGGCTCGTTGCTCGGGTCGTATTCCTTGCCTTCCGACCCTATTAGTCCCAATTTTAGGGAGGCCCCGATGCTGATTCCCTCTCCCGACGATAAAATTTGGTATCTGTATTACGAACAATATCCTGGAGTTTCTTACGGACTTTCCATCGCCGATAATCCGAACGGCCCTTGGTACCAGGCATCGGGATATACCTTTTATAACGATTGGGACAAATATTCATTACCCGAAAAAGTCAGGCACGGTTGTATGATTACGATTTCGAAAAAAGAGTACGATACATTGGTCGATACATTCGGGATTCAGAAGGAAACGTTGAATCGGCAGCCCAACTAAACTTAAAATTATAGCAAATGAAATCAATATTTTATAGCTGTCTAATTGTATTGCTGGGCTTTTATGGCTGCTCTGGACAAAAAGATAAAAAGGAAAAAGAACCCAAAGAACGTCAAAAAGACTTGGCGAAAACCTTTACCAACCCGCTTTTGCCGTCAGGACCTGATCCTTATAGCACCTATCACAACGGTTATTATCATTACATGAGCACCGAGGGCAACAAATTGGTGCTTAAAAGGGTAAAAAATTTGGCTAATCTCAAAAATGCCGAGGTCAAAACAATTTGGACCCCACCTGAAGGAACTTTGTATTCCCATAACATTTGGGCACCTGAAATTCATTATATCGACGGAAGATGGTATTCCTATTTCGCTGCCGATGACGGAAACAATGTCAATCACAGAATGTATGTCATAGAAAATACCTCCGAAGATCCCTTTACGGGAACGTTCGAGTTCAAAGGGAAGATTGCCGCTGCAACGGATAAATGGGCTATTGACGGTAACGTTTTCGAGTTCAAGGGGCAACTCTATATGATATGGTCCGGCTGGGAGGGAGACGATAACGGGCAACAGGATATTTTTATCGCCAAAATGAAAAACCCAATCGAAATCGAAGGAGACCGCGTAAAAATTTCCTCGCCCACTAACGATTGGGAAAAGCATTGGAATACCGGAACTTCAGATGAAAATCCTCCGCACGTACTTGTAAACGAAGGGCCTCAATTTCTAACGCACGATAATAAAATATTCATTGTTTTTTCAGCTAGTGGCTGTTGGACGGACTACTATAGTTTGGGATTGCTGACTTTTACAGGTACCGATAACCTGCTAGATCCGCAAAACTGGCTCAAATCGCCGGAACCAATATTTACCCAATCTCCGGAAAACGAGGTGTATGGCCCTGGTCATAATTCCTTCTTTAAATCGCCGGACGGTACGGAAGATTGGATTTTGTACCATGCCAACTCAAAGCCCGGCGAGGGCTGTGGACCCCTGCGTTCACCTAGGATGCAAAAGATTGGATGGGACGAAAATAGCTATCCTATTCTAGGAAAACCTGCCTCCGAAAAGGAAGAAATGGAAATCCCTTCCGAGTAATAAAACTCAAAAAATATTTTCATGATAAAAAGTAAAAGAAGGATATGAAAATTGGAAAAAAGTTGTTGACCTCTTATATGTGTTTGCCCTTGCTCTTTTTACAGGTTTGCAAGGGTCAGGATAGCGATACTTTTACCAACCCGATTCTTAAAGACGGAGCTGATCCCTATGCCATACTCCATACGGACGGCTATTATTACTTTATGGCCACTAGGGGGGATAGACTTGACATATGGCGCACCGACGACCTGACAAAGCTGGAATCCGTTACCCCAAAAACGATATGGTCGCCCCATAAAAAAGGCCCCAACAGTTGTTGTATATGGGCACCGGAAATCCACCATATCGATGGTAAATGGTATGTGTATTACACGGGATCGGATAAGGATGACGAAGGGGACCATTCCCGATTTGTCTTTGTTCTGGAAAACAGCAGTAAAAACCCGATGGAAGGCAAATGGATCGATCGGGGTAAGGTCAACACGAAATACTATGGGATCGATGGATCCATTTTTAAATACAACGGGAACCTTTTCTTCTTGTATTCCCCCTACGTGAACGATCATAGCGATATAGCTATCGCCACAATGAAAAACCCTTGGACGTTAAACGATGACGAGTCGATATTGGCCGCACCCAAATATGATTGGGAAAAAACCGATGAAAGAAGCATCCTTGAAGGCCCTATGTTTTTGGAGGGCCCAAAAGATGAGGTTTTTATCGTGTATTCGGCAGGAGCCTGTTGGGACGATAATTATTCCTTGGGAATGCTCGCCTCCAAGAAGAATGCAGACTTTCTAAAGGCGGGGTCCTGGCAGCGATTTCCCAACGCTGTCTTTGAAATGTCTAAAGAGAATAAGGTATATGGGCCAGGGCATCATGGATTTACCACTTCGAGCAGCGGCAAGGAGCATTGGCTGATTTTCCATGCCAAGAACCAACCGGATTTGGGGTGTGCGCAAAGAAGTACAAGATTGCAACGATTTACTTGGCACAAAGACGGCAGGCCAGATTTTGGTATTCCATGGCCACTGGAAAAGATAATTCAAAAACCGTAGAAAAATAATTGGGGTTTTCAAAGCATTTTCTTGGTTGGCAAAGTGATATTTGAGTTAGTTTAATTGAGTTGTTTGAGTTAGTTTTTGAAAATTATCGGGCTTTGAAAAAGGCCCGGTAATTTTATCAAAAAGAAAGACTGAACAAACTATAATTGTAAAAAAGAATGAAGAATAAGAAGATAAAAACAATAAAGTTCCCACTGGCCATTACTTTCATTATAGTAATTTTTGCTTTTTCCTGTAAATCGGAAAAAAAGGAAAAAATCGGAATATCCTCCGAAGAAAAAATAGCCGAATACACAAACCCCTTGGACGTCGAATTCGGTGATCCATACATTTTGGACAACGGTGACGGCTATTTTTATATGTACGGCACCGGTGGTGGGGCAAAGGATGGCTTTGCCACTTATTCCTCGACCGATCTGGTGGACTGGAAATTCGAAGGCCAAGTATATCAAGGCAATACCGAAACGTCATGGAACCTAAAAAGCTTTTGGGCACCCGAAGTATATAAAATCGATGCGAAGTATTATTTATTTTATAGTGCCGATAAAAAGGATAACCCTACGAACGAACTGGAAACCTTTAGCATTGGGGTGGCCGTTTCCGATAGCCCAACAGGTCCTTTTTCCGATTTGAAGAACGAACCTCTTTTCGAACCCGGCTATCCGATTATCGATGCCAATGTCTTTCACGACGATGACGGAAAATACTATTTGTATTATTCCCGCGCCTGTTACAAGCATCCTGTGGAAAGCGAGATAGCAGATTGGGCAAAAAGGGAAGGGCTGTACGAAGAAATCGAGGAAAGCTGGGTCTATGGCGTGGAACTTGCCCCAGATTTCAAAAGTGTAATCGGAGAGCCCGTTCTGTTGCTGCGCCCACCTAAAACTATGGACGATAAGAATGCCGAATGGGAAAGCCGTTCGGTAACCTCAAAGGAAATCAATAGAAGGTGGACCGAAGGTTCCTTTACGTTTAAGCATGGCGGCAACTATTATATCATGTATTCTGCCAATCACTATGCAGGCCCAAACTACGCTGTGGGGTATGCGACCTCCGAACATCCTTTGGGACCCTATACCAAGGCCGAAAACAATCCGGTCTTGGAAAAGAATGTTGAAAAAGAGGGTAACGTAACCGGTACGGGGCACAATATGGTACTCTTTCTTGAAAATGGGAAAATGTATGCCGTATATCACGGCCGCACGAAACAGACCGGAAGTGAGCGAGTCGTTTTTATGGACGAAATGGAAATTTTACCAGATGGTAAATTGGTGGTACACGGCCCGACCACAGAACCAAGACTACATCCACTATCAAAATAAATTCAATAAACTATAAAATGAAGAATCCATGAAAAAATCAATACTTGCAGGTCTTTTGTTATGTGCCTTTTATATTGGCTCAAGCCAAGAAAACCTCCTCGAAAAAAATAAATGGTCTCGCGAAAAGGCCCATGAATGGTATGCCCAACACGCCTGGATGACGGGTGCCAATTTCAATCCGAGTACGGCCATCAACCAATTGGAGATGTGGCAGGAAGAAACCTTTGATCCAGAAACCATAGACCGGGAACTGGGTTATGCGGAGAGCATCGGTTTTAATACCATGCGGGTTTACCTGCACAGCCTTGCCTACAAAGCCGATCACGAAGGATTCAAAAAAAGGATAGACACCTACTTGGGCATCGCCGATAAACATGGTATCAAAACGATGTTCGTCTTTTTCGATGATGTCTGGGGCAAGACTCCAAAAATCGGGAAACAGCCCGATCCCGTTCCGGGCACCCATAATTCAGGCTGGGTACAGGATCCTGGAGACCCCGCATCCAAGGAAGAAAAGAATTTTCCAGCTTTGGAAAGCTATGTCAAGGATATTCTAAAAACCTTCGCCAACGATAAGCGCGTGCTGATATGGGACCTGTACAATGAGCCGGGCAATACCGGTAAACTGACCAGCTCACTGCCTTTGCTCAAAAACGTATTTATATGGGCACGGGAAGTCAATCCAAGCCAACCCCTGACAGCAGGTCTTTGGGCATGGGATTTTCAAGAACTCAATACATTTCAGGCCCAGAATTCAGATATTCTTACATACCACCATTATGAGGATACGGAAAAACACCAACATGTAATTAATCTATTAAAGACCCACGGTAGGCCAATGATCTGTACCGAATATATGGCACGTACGAACAACAGCCGATTTTCCAACATTCTCCCGCTACTTAAAAAAGAGAACATCGGGGCAATCAATTGGGGTCTGGTCGCCGGAAAATCAAATACCAAATATGCTTGGAACACACCTATAAAAGATGGAAGTGAACCAGTAGAATGGTTCCATGAAGTCTTCCGAAAAGACGGTTCACCATATCGACAAGACGAGGCCGATCTGATCAAAAAACTGAACAACGAGGTAAAAAAATAATCGAATGAAAATAAAGAGACCACGTTGGATTGTGGCCATGTCTATAATTCTGTTGATGACGGCTTGTAAGGAAAAGCAAAAGAGGGTCGAAGATGCAGATTTAAAACAAGAAATAAAATTAGAAGTTATGTCTTCTAATTTAAAGGAAGAAAATTTCAATACCACAATCGATGGCAAACCGGTAAAACTATACTGGTTGCAAAACAAAGATTTAAAAATGGCCATGACCAACTATGGGGGCCGTATCGTAAGTCTTTATGTGCCCGACAAGAACGGGCAACTGACAGATGTAAGCATTGGTCGTGGCAGTATCAGGGAATACGTCGAATCCGCAGAAGCCTATTTCGGGGCTACCATTGGCAGGGTCGGCAACCGTATCGCCAAGGGAAAATTTACTATGGACGGCATAGAATATTCGATACCCACCAACAATAATGAAAATGCATTGCACGGAGGTTACAAAGGTTTTCAGGATGTAGTCTGGGATGCGGATCGGCCCAACGATCATACCCTAGTGCTTACATATAAATCGCCAGATATGGAGGAAGGTTTCCCAGGTAATCTGAGCGCAAAAGTTACGTATTCCATAACGGATGATAATGCGGTTAGAATCGAGTACGAGGCCACGACCGACAAGCCGACAATAGTCAATTTGACCAATCATACCTATTTTAATCTCAATGGGGAAGGTAGCGGTACAATCTTAAATCATTCTCTTCAGCTTTATGCCGATAAATTTACTCCTGTGGACGAGGGATTGATACCCACTGGCGAATTTAAGGAGGTAAAGGGCACACCTTTCGGTTTTACAAGTCCGCATACCATCGGCGAACGTATTGAAACTGACAACGAGCAAGTAAAGTTCGGCGGCGGTTATGACCATAACTTTGTGCTGAATGATAAAAAGGAAAATGGCATGAACCATGCTGCCAAGGTTATAGGGGACAAATCGGGCATTGTAATGGATATATATACCCAAGAGCCTGGTATACAATTTTACAGTGGAAATTTTATGGCTTCCGAAAACACTTTGAAATCTGGTGCCAAGGATGATTTCAGAACGGCCTTTTGTTTAGAGACCCAACATTTTCCCGATGCGCCCAACCAGCCCGCTTTTCCTCCGATACGATTGAATCCGGGAGAAATGTATCATACGATTTCTGAGTATAGATTTTCAACTCAATGAAATAGGGATATGATAAAATAGATTTACAGTATCAGGGCATGTAGTGCTGTTTTAAGTAACTTATCCTACCAAATACTTTGGCAAGGCTAATCGAAGGATGATTTTGTACATTCTCTTTTTCTTATCTTGATGACTGTATTTCAATCGTTACTTTTTATAGCATCGACCTCCGATAAAAGGGAATAACAAGCACCGCTACAAATGAAAAAGATAATCTTACCGCTTTCAATGGTCTTGAATCTGGTACTGATTATATACCTGCTTTCTAACGACTGCAAGGAAACCGCTTCAATGGAAGAACCCAGTCATCTTGTTGCTGCAAATCATGTGGTGGACGAAAAGGGACTGACCGTGCAACCGGTGAATATAACGATGTTGGGCAACTCGATTACCTATGCAGGGGATTGGCAGCAACTGTTAGGCAGAAAGGATGTGTTTAATGGCGGAAAAACGGGCTGGACCAGTCAACAGCTTTCCTGGGTCATCAAGGATTTCATAGTCCCCAATAGACCCAGGCTATGCTTTTTCATGGCCGGGATCAATGACTACACCTTGGGCATAACCACACAGCGCATCTATGAAAACATGGCCATGATCATGGATTCCATACATAGGGTCGGAACACACCCGATATATACGACTACACTTTACCAAGAGGGCAACATGGAACGCAACCGTGAAATAGATACCCTGAACGCAAAAATGCGGTCGTTTTGTTCGCAAAGGGGCTACGACTTTATGGACCTAAGGCCCTTTTTATGCGAGGACGGTGATATTTTGGGCGAGTACGTACAGGAAGACCATACCCATTTAGAACCTTCCGCCTACCCGCAATGGGCCAAGGCGATGCGACCAATCTTAAAAAAATACGACCTGGACTGAGGGCGGGCCCCGAAATTATAGTGGCCGTTTATTTTTAATTTACGACATCCCAATAAACCTAAAAAATGAAAAAATATTACTGGATCCTTTTATTTCTTTTGGCAGCACAGGTCGGTCTGGGACAGAAAAGTCCGAACGACTATGTAAACGTCTTTACCGGAACCTCGAATTCGCGATGGATGTTGTTCCCCGGCCCTACCATGCCCTTCGGAATGGTAAAGCTCAGCCCAGATAACCAGGCTAATGTCTGGAACGGTGGCTATGAGTATGCTATATCGAGTATTTCCGGGTTCAGCCATGTGCACGGCATGAGCCTATCTGGGGTCAGTTTTATGCCTTTCGTGGGCGACCTGTTCTTCGGGGAGGAATACCCGAAACTTTTCCCCGGTACGGCCGATGGCCCCTTTGGGAACATGTGGACGGCCGGCTACCGCTCACGATATACCAAGGAAAGTGAAAAGGGAAGCCCAGGATATTATTCGGTGCACCTTTTGGATCACAAGGTGACCGTTGAACTTACCGCCACAAAACGATGCGGGATGATACGAAGTACGTTCCCAAAATCGGATAAAAGTTACCTCCTCCTTGATTTCGATTCGCCCACAGAGGAGCTGACCGAGATATTGGATGTGGGTTTCAAAAAGATAAGCGATACGGAAATCGAGGGGGCGATTACCTTTAAAAATGGATATGCGGACAACACCACGGTCTATTTTAGGTCAAAGTTCAACAAAAAAATCAAGGGCATGGACGGGTGGCAATACGAACCCTATACAGGAAAAGACGTGAACTACGGGGTGCAATGGCGAAGGGAATGCGAGTTGACCAAAGATATCGGCACCTTTTCGGGCAAGGCGCAAAGCGGCATAGTGCTGCATTTTGAAACGTCGGAAGGAGAACAGGTAGTCACATCCACGGGGCTTTCGTTCGTCAGTCTCGAAAATGCCGCAATGAACCTGGAATCGGAACTGGGATCCCTGGATTATGATTTCGATAAAGTCGTGGCCCATGCAAAAAAGGAATGGAACGACCTTTTAAGCGTGGTCGAAGTAAAAGGAAAGGAAGAGGACAAAGAAAAGTTCTACACCAATTTCTACCGCTCGTTTACGGGCAAAAACCTCATGAGCGATGTCAACGGCGAATATGTCGATATGTGCGAGAACGTGCAAACGGTCCAGGCTCCCGCCAAAGCTGTCTATAGCAGCGATGCGCTTTGGGGCACCCAATGGAATCTATTTCCTTTATGGACCTTGGTCGCACCTGAATATGCGAATTCCTTTGCCAATTCGTTGATAGAACTTCAGCGGCACGGCGGTTGGATTCCCGAGGCTCCTGTCGGACTTGAATATTCCCCCATCATGGGCGCACAGCACCAAAACGCCCTTCTCATTAGCGCCTATCAGAAAGGGATAGCACAATTTAATCCGGAAGAGGTGTTCGAAATGATAAAACACGATTACACGACACCGGGCATCGAACATCCCTGTGGAGGGGTTGCGGGAAACAGGCACATGAAGGACTACATGGAATATGGCTACGTACCGGAGGAAACGGGAGCGGCCTCCAATACCATGGAATACGCCTTCGATGATTGGTGCCTTGGCCAATTTGGCCTGGCATTGGGCAAAAAAAGGGATGCCAAATTCTTTTTGGAGCGGTCCGGCAATTACAAAAACCTTTTTGATAAAGAGACAGGCTATCTAAGGAGAAGGCACAAGGACGGTAGTTGGGCCGACGATTTTGATCCTTTCCGAATGGGTACCGAAGGCGGTTGGAATGGCCCTGGTTATATGGAAGGCAATGCATGGCTATACACCTGGTTCGCCCCACAAGACTTGCCCGGACTCATGAAATTGATGGGAAAGGATGAATTCAATAGACGTTTGGAGGAAGGTTTTGAAAAAGGCCATGTCGATCTTACCAACCAGCCGAACCTTCAGGCCCCCTTTCTTTTCAACTACTCGGGCAAGCCATGGCTGACCCAAAGGTATTCGAGGATGGTAGCCAACAAGTTTTTCAGCACTTCGCCCTATTCCGCTTGGCTCGGCGAAGAGGACGAGGGACAGATGGGAGCCTTTTACTGTCTTCTGTCCATGGGCCTGTTCGAAATGAAGGGCGGTTGTTCTGTAGAGCCCTACTACGATCTGAGCAGCCCTGTCTTTGACGAAATGATCATACACTTGGACAGGAATTATTACCAAGGAAAAAAGTTTGTCATCAGGACGCAGAACAATTCCCCAGAAAACGATTACATCCGATCGATTTCCCTCAACGGTAAAATAATCGATGAACCCAGACTAATGCATAAGGATATCGTAAGCGGTGGAGAATTGGTCATCAGTTTGGGCGACACACCGGATATGGAATACTGGAGGTAATTGAAATTCAGTACTACTGATGATTTAAGAACTGCCTTTTGTCTAGAGACCCAACATTTTCCCGAAGTGTCCAAACAGTCCGATTTTCCTCCGATATGATTGAATCTGGGAGAAACTTACCATACGATTTCGGAATATAGGTTTTCAACCCAATAAAATAGGGATATTGCTAAATGAGATTTGCAGAGTTTACTTTGATTCCATAAAAAGTATAGCGATCAAATCGGGTAAGATGATTCCAATTTGGACCCAAAATCCATAGATCCATACTCATCTTAAACGATGCTTTTTCTGCATTGCGAGATGGACTTTCATCTACATTGGTATGGCTCAAATATTAGGATTTTGCATATGGGATGTGGTGTACACACATTCCATTATGTGAGAAAACACTTCCCCGCTTTACAAAATCGATTAATATAATTTGATTCAGAACACAACAATTTGATTCAAAAAAGAGAACTAGCCCAAAAGTTCCAAAAGATTGAATCAAATTGACTAAGAAATGGAATAAACCAATGTGTTCCATTATTGGTTTTATGATACTTTGCAATACAATCAATTTGGATGTACGTAACTAGAAACCAGAGAAATATGATTGTACGGTTTCTATAAACTTTCAACAATTTCGTAAAATGTTTAGGGGCAATTAATTTTAAGTTAACTCATGTCACATCAGAACCCGAGCAAACCTTTGCAGAAATTCACTGACAATCGGCCAACGGTGCAGATTTCGTCACCCGGAAGAATCAATCTTATTGGAGAACATATTGATTACAATGATGGATTTGTTTTGCCCGCAGCAATTGACAAGTGCATTTACCTAGCACTAAAGGCAAATGGACATGAAAGCCGTTGTACCATACGAAGTGAGGGCTTTAAAAATACTTTGGTAGTGGGCCTAGACAAACTGGGCCAAGGTACGGAAGGTTGGCACAATTATGTAATCGGCGTAATAGCCGAAATCAATAAACTTTCTGGTAAGTTAAGGGGTTTTGATTGTAACATTGAAAGCAAAGTGCCAATCGGTTCGGGGGTAAGTTCTTCTGCCGCCTTGGAATGTGGTCTTGCCTATGGATTAAACGTACTTTTTGGATTAGGACTGGACAAGTGGGAATTGATTAAAATTGGTCAGCGGGCCGAACATAATTTTGTTGGGACAAAGTGTGGTATCATGGATCAGTTTGCATCTGTAATGGGAAAGGACGGACATACGATGCTTCTTGATTGCCGCTCCCTTGACTTTAAATACATCCCGACGAATCTTGAACCTTATCGTTTACTTCTGCTGAATACCAACGTTTCGCACAACCTTTCCACAGGTGAATATAATGTTAGAAGGGAGCAATGCCAAAAAGGCTTGACCATTTTAACGAAACTCTTCAACATAAAACCGTCTTTTAGAAATGTAACCCTTAAAATGCTCGATGAGGCAAAGGAAGAACTGGGAACATTATTATACGACCGCTGTTCTTATGTCGTTGAGGAAACCAAAAGGGTTTTGGACGCAGCGGAAGCCTTAGAAGCCAATAACCTGGATAGAATGGGCCAACTTATGTACGAATCCCACGAAGGTCTCAGCTCAAAATATGAAGTAAGTTGTCCCGAACTGGATTTTCTGGTAGAATTTTCAAATACGGAACCACAAATTCTAGGTACGCGAATGATGGGCGGGGGTTTTGGCGGCTGCACTTTGAACCTCATCCATAAGGATGCACTTGAACGGTTTATTCGCAAAGTCACCCAAGCATATAAGAAAGAGTTTGATTTAGATCTATCATATTTTCAAACCGTTCCGAGCCAAGGAACATCGACAGTAAGCAGACGCTGATGAAATTAGACATTAACGAACATCCGCATAGAAGGTACAATATCTTAAACGATGAATGGGTGTTGGTCTCCCCGCACCGTACCAAAAGGCCATGGCAGGGCAAACAAGAAAAAACGGCACCCGCCGACAGACCGACCTATGATGCGGGTTGCTACCTCTGTCCTGGGAATGTACGAGCCAATGGAGATTCCAATCCAAACTATAATACGGTATATAGTTTCAAGAATGATTTTTCCGCACTACTTACAGACACTCCTTCTGATGAGATAAATGAAGGTTTGTTGCGGACCAAAGGGGACAATGGTATTTGTAAGGTGATATGCTTCTCCCCGGACCATTCTTTGACATTACCTTTAATGCAGGTGCGATCAATTGAAGATGTAATTGGTATTTGGCAAAAGGAATACCATGAGCTCGGTGATATAGAAGGTATCAATTATGTTCAAATATTTGAAAACAAAGGCGCTTTGATGGGTTGCAGCAATCCGCACCCCCATGGACAGATTTGGTCTCAGAATTCAATTCCACAAGAAGTAGTAAAAAAGTCGAAACAGCAGCTTTCCTATTGGAATGAGAATAAAAGAAGTCTTCTAGGGGATTACTTGAAACAAGAACAACAGATGGATAAACGACTCATATGGCAGAATGAACACTTTGCCGCCCTAGTTCCCTATTGGGCGGTTTGGCCCTACGAGGTTATGATTATTCCAAAACGACACGTACGAAGTATTGCCGATTTGACCGAGATTGAGAAAACGGGTTTTGCTAAGGCCATTAAGATCGTAACCACGAAATATGACAACCTGTTTGAAACCTCTTTTCCCTATTCAGCCGGAATTCACCAAGCACCAACGGATGGAAAGGCACATCACGAATGGCATTTTCATATGGTATTCTACCCACCCTTATTACGTTCGGCGACGATTAAGAAATTTATGGTCGGTTATGAATTGTTGGCCAACCCCCAACGTGATATTACCGCCGAACAAGCGGCGGGTACATTAGAAGGGCTTTCGGAAGTCCATTATTGTCAAAGGAAATGATGATTTTCAACTATACTTGATTATGAAAAAAAAGATAATTGTAACCGGAGGATGTGGCTATATTGGGTCACATACGGTAATCTCTCTTTTGGAGGATGGATATGAAGTCGTAGTATTTGACGATTTTTCAAATTCAGATGTGAAAACACTTGACCGAATAAAGCAAATAACGGGAAAAACTGTTCAATATGAAATGGTGGATCTTAAGGATACGCAGAAAACCAATAAGGCATTTAACCGGCATGGCGATGCGATCGCCATAATTCATTTTGCCGCATACAAAGCTGTGGGAGAATCGCAAAAAAAGCCGCTGTCCTATTATCGCAACAATCTATTTGGTCTAATAAACATCGTGCAGAATCAATTGGAAAATGGAATCGAAAATCTGATTTTTTCCTCATCGGCAACGGTTTATGGGGAGCCGGACACCCTGCCCATCAGTGAAGGGAATGAAGTCAAACGTCCTTTCTCGGTTTACGGAAACACGAAAAAAATAGCGGAGGAAATCCTTCAAGATACGGCAAGAGCAAATCCAAAATTTTCCGGAATATCCCTTCGTTATTTTAACCCAATAGGAGCCCATGGATCTGGATTGATCGGTGAACTTCCTTCAGGGACTCCCAATAATTTGATGCCCTTTATTACCCAGACAGCCATCGGTCTGAGACCTGAATTAAAGGTATTTGGAAATGACTACGAAACAAAAGATGGAACTCCAATAAGGGATTATGTCCACGTAATGGATTTGGGAGAAGCCCATGTAAAGGCTCTGAATTATATCCAGTCGAGTTCAAAAAAGACAAATTGGGAGGCATTCAATTTAGGGACAGGGAATGGGTATAGTGTTTTGGAGATTATCAACACCTTTGAGGCTCTTACCAAGAACAAACTAAATTACAGAGTGGTTGAAAGGAGGGAGGGAGACGTTCCCGAACTATATGCATCTTTTCAATTGGCTGAGCAAACGTTCGGCTGGAGGCCCAAAAGAGGATTGGACGAAATGATTCTGTCCTCGTGGGAATGGGAGCGGAATTTTAGAAAACAACAGGCCAATATGCTAAATTAATTTTAAAATACATACAGTTGTTGATAACAACAATTTTTTTGTGTTGCATAGGCTTTATTAATAAATCATATGTATATCGTAAATCGACTGACCTATATATTGGTTTAGCAATACTTTTTTTGGGCATAAGATAACCACAAAAGCAGTTGGGTAGATTCTTGAACACGGATGTAAGAATTTGCAATTAACTTACATTTCTACCAGGATTTTTGAATTCAAAAATGCTTCAATAAAGGGAAAGAAAAACGACTTTGTAAAAAAGGATTGCTAAAAGAACGGTCTTTAAAATGTAAGATTTTGGGATGAGCATATATACGCATACATTCGTTAAAAAATCGATGGTCAGGCTAGTTATAATTGGCATGTTTCAATTTTTTTTATTCACTTCGATACTTTTAATTATCATTGAATTATGCCACGACTTCAAATTTTTAACTAAATATTAGTTCTCGGTATTTAAAAATATCAATGATTTGTTGATTGCCGAAGGCAACTATTTCCTAAGCAATAGGACTCCTATATGAACAAGATTTCCAAGTGAATTAAGCGTTCAAATGTAATAAGCATCAAAAATTCAGTATGTCTTTGTTGGATTAAACAATCGGCACATTTTTTTTTGGGGAGAGCATTAATTAGCTAAAGTAGAAATGATTGAAACAACGTAGTTGATATTGTGGCATACATCCCCCAAAGAATGTTATATCAGTTTTACAAAATATCTCTTGTACAATTTATCGGATTAAAATGAAATACCTTCACGCTTATATTTCGACCAATCGGTCAACTCGTCCTTGAACCCGTTAAAGACCTCCTCTTGTTTTTTGCCCCTGTCGCCCGATAAAGAACTGATAGCGTAAATGCCCCTTCTGAGCACGCGGTTTTGTTGGATGCTGGATTTTCTTGTTATGGCTCCTTGCAAGGTTTTCCGAAGTCCATTGTCCATGTGGTGCTGCACCATTTCCCGATGAAGGTTAGGGTACACTTTTTTCGCCGTTAGCATAAAGGCGACTTTGTCGTACATCCCCCTTTCCATGAGATTTCCCGCCCATAGGTTTTCAAGGTTGTTCCTGCCGTCATTTACAAGGCCATTGATAACGGGTTGCTGTTCTTTTAATGCTTCGGTCAAATCGGGTGTTGAACTCAAATACTGGCTCGTTCTATTCGGCAATGGGCAACTAGTTCTGTTGTCCGTGTAAACTGATTTGACCTCAAAACCTTTATCTCCTTTTATAAAATAGAAACCCTTGGCATTGAAAAGGGCAATATAGTCCTTCGGGGATTTTTCAAAGGGGGCGTGCATCCGTTCGACATTTTTCACATAGGAACCCAATGCGACACTTTCATATTGCTTTTTGTAGACAGGATTCATTTTTTCATAGAGCTTCGGAAAAACCATGGGAAGGAACATGGCCGTTGCAGTCAGCTTGGGGCTTTTTTGGGAAGACTGTTCCGACAGCATTTCCAGCATCAAATGGTTTTGGCGGACAAAACCCGAGGATACATATTTTTCCATATGCTCGGGGAAAGGCAAGCGACCCAAAGGAACGGGAACCGTATGCTTGTTCGAATTGGCAAAGGACAATTGGTTATTGTGATACTTTACGCCCAGAGATTGGAACAAAAGACGAACGCTACCCTTTTCTATTCCAACATCGAACATGCCTTTCTTCAATACCTTGCCGATAAGTTTGAATTTATTTTCCAAGATTTCTTTTTCCTTTTTGGTCTCAATTTCATACAATCTGTCCCTGACCATTGGAAAGGCATTCTCTAACGCTTTTCTGAATTCGGTCTTTTGACTTTTTGGGATGTAGCGTTCCAAGAAATAATGCTTTTTTGAAGCGGTCAAGCTGGGGACGATATTCCCGAAGTTGGTTTTCAAAATATGTTCCGAAAGCAGTCCTTGCTGTTTTGGGGATTGCAGATAGGATGTTATCAATGCCTCTTTTATCATTTTTTGGATTTCCAGTTTAAACTGTTTGCTCTCGATATCGATTGTTGTGGGTTCATCGCCGTTCCCAAAAATGTCCAAGCGATTCTGCATCCGAACGTTCTTGCCGAGTTCCCTTGTCCTGAAAACATAGCGCGATTTGTCAAAGACGGTATACCCCTCGATAGCATCTCCTTTTTTGTCCAGTTTGATGTCGATGCCCTGATACTCCTTTAATATGTCTTCTAGGCCATGCGGATCGATAGTATGAAAAAGGTCATAGGTTGTTTCAATTTGTTTCAACAGGCGTTTTCGGTGCATCGGTAACAGTTTCGATTTGGAATGGGCATCGAACACCTTTTGCAGTTTTGGGCCGCTCAGACCTCGGTGCACGGCGGAACCATTGATGAACCTTGTTTGGTAGCCTTTTTGATTGTTCAGGCCATAGGCGACCCCAATCCTTCCCGATTCGCTTTTGATCTGTCTGATTTCGATATGATAGGGCTTGATCAGTCTTGCCAGTTCCTCGAAACTCCGTACTTTGTATTTTTGGTTGATGCTGTTAAGCACATCCTGTAGATAGAATTTCGTCCCTTTTTCCGCATCCATACCGAATTGTTTTTCCGGCAATCGGTATATGGGCAGTTGGCTTTTTTGTTTCGTTGTCGGTGCCTGGGACAGCCCGTATTTCTTCTCCAAGTACTGCCTTGTCGCCATGCTCCTTTTATGACTATTAAAAATGGGCAGGACTTTTCCATCTTCTTTTACGATAGTGGTTACGATATGGACATGCTCATGCTTGGTATCGTTGTGCCTGACCACCACATAGGGCTGTTCTCCAAAACCCATATTTTCCATATATTCCTTGGAAATCCTGTAAAAGGTTCTGTTATCCAAATGTTCGCCATGGGGAAGGTTCAGGCTGATATGGGCATAGCGGTTTTTTGTAGCATTGCGCTGTCCCTGAAAATGGAGCACGTTCCCAAAGAACCTTGGCGATATACTTTGGGAAAACGTGTTGCCGTAACCGAGTATTCGCATACCTTCTTTCCCGAAGATATAGTTCAATGTCCCCGTACAGGTTTCGCCATAAATGATTTTTGCTATCATCCTGTTCTTTCTTCCATTGTTATTTCGATAAGTGAGTACAGCAGTTCGTTGGTCTTTCTTATTTCCTGTTCGAGGTTCGAATTTGGGCTTCTCAGGTTTTTGTGGTGTGCGATTTTGACCAGTTGGTTGATGTTGTTGCCTATCCTGTTGATGTGGTAGGCAAGGTTCGAGGTGTCGGGGAGCATATCTTTTTCCTCGGCCCCTTGTTGCAGTACCAATCTTCTAAGCAATGGACTTATCGTTCCCCTTTCGGAAATATTCAGATTATAGGATTCACAGATTTTTCGCAATCTTTCATATTCCGAATCGTTGAACCGCAGCATCACGTTATAAAGTCGCTTCTTGTTTCCCAATCGTTTTCGGCCTCTTTTTCGTTGCTTCATTTTTATTGCTATTTAAGGCAAAACACTTCGCAAGAAGTAGACAATTCTAAGTTACTTAGAATGCACCTCGCTATCCGTTTCACGGATAAATATAAGTAATCAATTTTGAATTTAACTATCTTATAATCAATTATTTAACCGACTAAATCATATCGAACCATATCAATATAAATGGGTACAGATAGGAGATTTATATGGCCTGATATGGTGTTTAAAAAATGAAAGAAATATGAAAGAAATATGAAAATATCTAAGCTTTTTGTGGGTAGGGAGAAAAAAGGGCAAGCGGCTTTTCGCCGCTTGTGCTTTTGCGCGGCCGCGAGGGGGTCTCGCAAAACTGGAACGGAAAGACGATCGAAAGCGGGCGGGCGAAGGTCGCCCGCTCGGGAGGATCGGAGTGGAATTTTTGCATGACTTCCGCAGTGGTTTGGGAATATATATGAATGAATAAAATAGTTAAAAAGTGTGCTATGCCATTCGCTAATATCTTTACTCGGTATCTTTGGGTAATCTCAAAATATCACCCTACGACCAACAAAAAATTTATAGCCCATTGATAAGTATTAGCGACAAAATGTTCATTACAAAAGATATCAATGCAGCTACTATAGCCTATTTTAAAAAGTCGGTTCTACGTAAACTATTGATGAGTTTTTCCTTTGAACCACAATCAAAGAATGAAATTATTACCGACCTGTTCAAAAGTATTAATCATTATGGATTTGACTTGCCCAACGAGCATGAATTAGACCTTTTTGGAATGTTATGGCAGTTCAAAAATAACCTTGAAGAGAACGAACTAACCGCTCTGTACTTTTGGGGCTTGAACCAAAAATACATGTATTATTTCGAGAATTTTTTAGGTGAAAGTGATAGCTATCCAGAAAAGAAATTCGACAAGGAATTTGGCAGGTCTCTTGCCTATAAAGTCTATAATCCTAACGCTAGTGGATTGGAGGAGGACACCATAGAAGAACTCAAAGTACTCTTATGTAATTTCGCTAGTGAATTTGATTTATCGGTTATAGATGAATTTACATCAGAAGAGATAGTAGAGGTTATTGATATCTACTGTTCATCATCGAATAATTTCGTGCCGGTTCTCTAGTTAAGAATTGTACTTACGTGTTAACGGAGTGTTTTTATGTAGAATGTTCATAACTAGGATTAAGCTGTAAGCCCACTTTCTAAAAGATCTAATTGCTCCGTATGCTTTTCAGGATTCGCTTCTTTTAGCTTTTGTAGATTTTGCAGTTTCCATTGCACTGCAGGGTAATCTCCAAAATCCAATAACCTCCAATCGGGAGTCCCATTTTGGAAACTCAGAAGAAATTTATTGTCGGTATCGGTAAGATTCTCATGAATGGTTTTGATAAGCAAACTTCTCGTAACCTCAAAATCTTCATAGGTAAATTCTTCTTCACTCATACCCTCAAATTGATTCGCCATAGCTGAACGTTGGTCAAGTAAATTTGGAGCAAGCATTTCATGTAGTGGTCTATTGCTACTTAACAGTCCAAAGAGAAATCCTGCTCTGACTTCCTCGGCAAATCCCTCGTTTTCTAAAAGATATTTGACATCGAAAAAATCTCTAGGATGCTGACGATCCAACGCAGCACAAATCTTACCTCCATAGAGCTGGCCAATAGGAACAACTTGGATTTCACAAAAAGCATCGAATGCTTCCTGTGCCTTTTCACATAAGGTCATTTTGATAGGTGGCGCAATGGTTCCACGCATTGCCTGATTGACTTCCAGTTTTATTTGAGCTTGTGTATTGGAAATTTGCAATTTAAGTTCAGCTTGTTTGTGTATAACCTTGGCGTTTGGGACAACCGCTTGAATAGTTGCTTTAATTCTTTCCAAGGCCCCCGTTATATTTTTAAAAGATGTTTCCCTATTCTCGACCGGAACGTAGGTTAAATCAATATCTACGGACAACCCAGGCATTTCGCGAACGAACAGGTTAATGGCCGTTCCTCCATGGAGGGCAAAGCGTGTTTCTTTTGCAACTTCCGGAAGTACATTCAACAACAGTGAAGCTTGTGATTTATAATTCGCCATTTGCAAATTCGGTAGGGACGGTTATTTTATATTTTGAATTGTAAACACCATTTTTTACTATACTTCGTTTACCACTTCCTAAATCTATTTTTTCGAGGTTTAAATGTTGAAGCCAACTATGACTAGCCTTTTCGGCCAGAAATAAAAAGAGACGTTTTACTTTTATAGAGGAACAGTTTTCCAATAGATTTTGAACAAGATTGGGTCTTAGGTTATTTAACCCTTCCATTAATTGGTAACACTCCAGAAGATCTTGATTTTTGGGTGTTAAAAATAAACACTCTAGCATTGCCCTTGCAGCACTGGAAACTTTTATGGTAAATGTGTTCAACTCCACTTCGGTAAGTCCTATTTCTGCTGGTAGAAAAGAAGAACTATAGTAGTCTAGGGTTACGCCCCAATCATGCTTTAAGCACCAAGTGGGCAGCTTATCGTTTTTTCCACCGAACAGTGTAACCTTTTTTTGGGAAAGTTCTAAATAATGTGATTTTCCAAGTAATGAGAAAGCGGTCTTCCCCGCTGGATGTACAAATAGCCCTGCTTGATTTTGGAGAGCATAGATTGCACCTTCGTAACCGACATTATCGCCCGAGCGTATCATGGCTCCTGTACCTATTGAGGTAAACCAGTCACTGCTACGATACCTTTTTTGTAAATCAAGGCTATACCCTTGTGCTACTAACCATGAGGATAGGTAAACGATTCCCGAAGGATTCGTGCCCAATAATTGGTTTATTTTTAATTTACTATCGGTACTCACGGTACCAAATTACGTAATTTCTTAAACTTTATTTGGAATTGGTTTATAATTTATGACATACCGGTACTTGTAGTACCATAAAATAAGAAATATTAAACTATACTTTGGAGATTTTTTTTCAAAGTTAAAATAGCTCACTAAAGGCCTAAACCTTTACCCCTTCTCTTTTTGACACTTTTTTCGACGGTTTTATCCTGTCTTTTATTTTTAGAAAGTTTGGCTTCATCTATAAACTGCTGCATGCCCAAGTGCATGGGATTTGAGGGCATGATTTTCTCCTGATTTTCAAGCATAGGGGATTTGAGATTCAATTCCTCTGCCAATCGATAACCCAAGTTAAAGGCATGCTTAAATTTTTCGTCAACTTTGATGTCTTCTTCCATTTTTAAAAAGTTTCTCGGGCGTGTTTCTCGATGTATGCTATAATAGAATCCCTATCGTAAAGGATAATCTTCTTTTGGGGTTGGGAAAACCTAATTTTTCCTTCATCCCTTAATCTCTGAAGGGTAGTCGTAGATTTTATTCTAAGGATAGACATTGCTTCTTCCCCATCAATCCATTTTTCGGGCTTATCCTGCCTTTTGGATTCAACATGCTCAATGACCTTTTTAAACAAGGCATAAAAGGCTTCCTCTTGTAGACAGACGACTTGCATGACAATTAAATAATGGGATGTTTATGGTTCAAGATAAGACTTTTTTACTTTTATATAAAATCTTGATTATTAAACTCTTGAATGTTTATAAATAGTTTATAAATGAAGAAATAAAAAAGCCCCCAATCTCTTGGAGGCCTTGATTTTATTGGCGGTCTGGACGGGACTCGAACCCGCGACCCCCTGCGTGACAGGCAGGTATTCTAACCAACTGAACTACCAGACCGTGGCGTTTAGCGTGTGCAAATATACATCCCTTATTCAATTGCACAAATATTTTCTTTTAAAATATTATCCTTTAGAGAAATTTGCTTCGCTCTACCAAAAAAGTATTTAGAATGGTGGAAAAATCACCGTTAATATCTACCTCTACATATTTCATGCGATATTGTGCACATTTTAATTTAATATCGGTGTAGAAATCCGTTATCTTTTTTTCATAGGCCTCCTTTATATTATCTGCATACAGATCCAGATATTCCCCGGTTTCCACATCCAAAAAGCGTTTGGGCGTATTCTCAAAATTAAAATGAAATTCCCGCTCCTTATCCATCAAATGAAAAAGTACCACCTCATGTTTGTTGTATTTCAAATGCCTAAGGGCCTCAAACAATTCGCTATCCTCTTTTTCCGTCTGAAACATATCAGTAAATAAGAATATGAGACTTCTTCTTTTTATTTTTTCTGCAATCTGGTGTAGATAGGTATAGGTATTGGTTTCTTTTGCCGGTTGTTGGGAGGTGCCTATTTCGTTCAGTTTGGCCAAGAGCATTTGAAAATGGCGTTCACTACCTTTTTCTGGAGCATAATAATCGTAATTGTCTGAAAATACACTAAGCCCCACGGCATCACGCTGTTTTTTGAGCACATTCATCAATGCGGCAATGGCCAGCACGGCAAAACCTATCTTGTTAAGGTGGTCTAGGGATATGTCCTTGATCTTGGGATAGTACATGGAGGCCGAGTTGTCCAATATCATGTGGCACCTTAGATTGGTCTCCTCTTCGTATCTTTTGGTATAAAGCTTATCGGTTTTTGCAAAGAGCTTCCAATCGATGTGTTTGGTACTTTCCCCGTTGTTGTAGATTTTGTGTTCGGCAAATTCGGCGGAAAAGCCATGAAAGGGACTTTTATGGATACCACTTATAAAACCTTCCACCACTTGGTCTGCCAACAGTTCCAAGTTGGGGAATAGCGAAGCATTATTTAGTTCTTGCCGTATATCCACAGCTTAAAGATAGGATAAAAAAAGTCCGGTGTAAAACCGGACCTTTCTCAATATAATTTCAAAATAGAATTTTATAAAAGCGCATCGATAGCGTCAGTATAAACCTTTTTAGGGGAAACACCAACCTGTCTACTTGCAATTTCACCATTTTTAAAGACCAAAACGGTAGGAATATTTCTTACTCCATATTTAGCTGCGAATTCCTGGTTGGCATCAACGTCTACTTTTCCAACAATTGCCTTTCCTTCATATTCGCTACTTACTTCATCGATAATAGGACCTACCATTCTGCATGGTCCGCACCAAGCCGCCCAAAAGTCTACAACTACTGGTTTGTCACTTTTTAAAACTACTTCATCGAAAGTAGCATCTGTTATTTCTAATGCCATGATTATTACTTTTAAATGATTATGCAAATTTAGTCAAATATTCAACGGTTTCCTTACGCTGATTGTATTCGTTTTGATTATTTCCAAATTGATGGAATCTATTCTACTTGGATTTCGTCAACGGAACGGTCCGGATAAACTGCGATAAGGTGTGTTCTAATGCCTATAGGCGTAGCATTTTCTAAGGTTTTGAGCTGTACTTGCATATTTTTTGATGGTATAACTGGCATATGGCATTGGATACAATTACTTCCGTTTTTTCCCATTTTGGTGGAAGGAAGGGTGCAGTGCATATCACCTTGCTTATGGCATGACAGGCATTTACTGTTAAAATATTCCTGTTCGTTTCTTTGGTTTTTGTGGGGGTCATGGCACGTGATACAATCCATTTGGTCCGATGCGGTAAAGCATTTACTGCTGATCAATAAACCATATTGATTTCCATGTACATCCAAGGTTTTACTGGGTCTAAGGGATTGATAGTTCTTTGAAAAATTGGACAACGTATCACCGGGTAAAAAGGTAAAAGGGTTTCTGATCTGATTGTTTCTAAGTCCCGAGTGGCAAGAGGCGCAAAGGTCAAGGCTTTGTTGTCTTGACAAGGAAGTCAGGTTGACCAAAGAAGAGTCTATACCATTAGCTCCCGTACTGTTTCTTTGGAAAGCTACATGTTTTTCTGCAGGTCCATGACACTTTTCACAATCCACTCCCAAAACCATTTTTGTTATGTCGTATTGGTTTTTATTGGAGGCATTATCCTTGCTTCTGGCAAAGGTAACATGACATTTTAAGCACATATCGTTTACAGGGCGCAAAGGGTTTAGCCTATTGGTATAATTGGGGCTATTGATCCATTCATCGGTGGGAACAAAATAGGATGCCTGAAGTTGAAATAGACCATCGGATTGATCCGTAAGGTAGGACTGACCTTTTAATCCAGATCCAATAGTAATATCCATACCCCAATCGAAGGTGCTTTTATCACCATATTTGATTTGTGCATGCTGAAATGGTTTGCCGTCCCTTTCCGTTATTGTTATATCTGCATCTTGTAAAGAAACTACGTTTTCCCCTGTCTTAAGACTTCCCTTGATATTGTCTATATTGGTAAATACAGAGGTATTGTAATGGGCGGTTTTTATATGGGTTTCATATATGTCCTTATGGCATTCCATGCATGTGGCAGAACCTATATACCCTTGGCCGTTGTAATGATATGCAATTACCTTTAAATCCGAATATTCCTCGGTGGGCCCAGTAGTATATTGAAATAGTTTTATTCCGATAAAACCTATCAGGAACAAACCTATAATGTAAAGGGCTTTTTTCTTCAAGGGCAGAATTTCTTAATACTAATTTAGTTTAAAATGTACCTGCTGTTCTTCCAATCGCTGTAAAAGCTCACTGGAAATCTGAACTTTTTGTTTTCGGCTGGATAGGCGGACCTTTATCTGCTCCTTCATTTCGTACACGATGAAATTTAAGGCGTGGTCTCCCTTATGAGAAATCAAAGTATCCTTTAATTGATGGACATTTTCTTCTTCTAGCTCGTCAATATTCAATTTTATGGTCAATTTTTTTGCATAGGATTCCATGACATCCTGTAACAACATAAAACTATTGAACTGCATTCTTGGTTCTCCCTTGAGTCCGGTATCCCTATTCACCCAACCTTCCCGAACGTAAAGTTTTATGTACGCAAAAGAATTGAGCATTAAAAAGTGTCTGAACTTAAGATATTCCTCACCAAAAATCCTAAATTCGAAGGAGTCCGTATAATCTTCCATGGTAAAGGAAGCCCAACCCTTGCCGTTCTTGGAAATTCTATGCTGCACGTCCGTTATGACACCTGCGAATGTGAGTTCCCTGTTTACATAACTTGCCAAATCGTTACAATGGGACAGACTGGCATTACAGAACGCCTTGATTTCCGTTTTAAAATCGTCCAGAGGGTGACCGGAAATATAAATTCCTACAACGTCCTTTTCCCTTTTCAATTTTTCCATGGTGCCCCATTCCTCGCAAGGGGGTACAACGGGTTCCGGTATGGAAACTTCACTGGCTTCACCAAAAAGGCTTACCTGGGCAGAGTTTTCGTTCTCTTGAAATTTGGCTCCGTACTTGATTACCTTTTCCAAGAAGGTAATTCCGTCACCCTCATTGTGGAAATACTGCGCCCGATGCGAATTCCCCAAGGAGTCAAAACCACCGGCAAGAGCCAGATTTTCAAACGCTTTTTTGTTTGCTGCTCGTAAATCGATACGTTTTGCCATATCAAAAACGGATTTATAAGGTCCGTTTTCCTTACGTTCTTCCACAATAGCTTCTACGGCCCCTTTTCCAACTCCTTTAATGGCACCCATGCCAAAACGTACCGCTCCTTCTTTGTTTACGGCGAATTTGTAGTAGGATTCGTTGACGTCTGGGCCAAGTACATCCAATCCCATGCGCTTACATTCCTCCATAAAAAAGGTCACCTGTTTTATGTCGTTCATGTTGTTACTAAGAACGGCCGCCATATATTCGGCAGGGTAGTGGGCCTTGCAATATGCCGTTTGGTAGGCTATCCAGGCATAACAGGTTGAGTGGCTCTTATTGAAAGCATATGCGGCAAAGGCTTCCCAATCTTTCCATATTTTTTCCAGTTTATCCTCTGGATGACCTTTTTCCGAAGCCTGTTGGATGAACTTGGGCTTCATTTTGTCCAGTACATACTTTTGCTTTTTTCCCATGGCTTTACGAAGCACGTCCGCTTCACCTTTTGTAAAATCTGCCAACTTTTGGGAAAGGAGCATCACCTGCTCTTGATATACAGTGATACCATAAGTTTCTGCCAAATACTCTTCACAGGCTTCCAAATCGTAAACGATTTCCTCGGTGCCATGTTTCCTTGCGATGAAGCTTGGAATGTATTCCATGGGACCTGGTCGGTACAGGGCATTCATAGCAATGAGGTCCGCAAAAACCGTTGGTTTTAAAGCCCGCATGTGCTTTTGCATCCCGGGCGATTCGTATTGGAACACCCCGATGGTTTCTCCGCGTTGGAAAAGTTCATAGGTCTTTTCGTCATCCAGCGGAAAATTTTCAGGATCAAGCTCAATACCATGTTTCGCCTTTACGATTTTAACCGTATCCTTGATCAAGGTCAAGGTTTTAAGACCTAGGAAGTCCATCTTTAATAGCCCTGCGCTTTCCACTACGGAATTGTCGAACTGCGTGCAGTACATGTCCGAATCCTTGGCCAAGGCCACGGGAACAAATTTTGTGATGTCATCCGGGGTAATGATGACCCCACAGGCATGTATTCCTGTGTTACGCACCGAACCTTCCAGGACATAAGCTTGGTTCAAGGTTTTAGATTCCAAACCATCGCCTTCGGATATGGCCAAGAGTTCATTGATCTTTACAAGGTCATCACTGTTGAACTTGCTTTTTAGAACCTTTTCATCGACCCCCATAATCTTTTTCAACTTGGACATATTGGGAATCAACTTAGCCATACGGTCGGCATCTCCCAACGGCAGGTCCAAGGCCCTGGCGGTGTCCCTTATCGAAGACTTGGCCGCCATGGTGCCATACGTAATGATTTGGGCTACTTGGTTTGCGCCATATTTTTTGATGACGTAGTCCATCACGCGGCTACGGCCTTCATCATCAAAATCAATATCGATATCCGGCATGGAAATCCTGTCCGGATTTAGGAAACGCTCAAAAAGTAAATCGTACTGAATAGGGTCTAGGTTGGTAATCCATAGACAGTAGGCAACCGCAGAGCCTGCGGCAGAACCACGACCCGGACCTACGGAAACATCCATTGCGCGCGCTGCTCGAATAAAATCCTCCACGATTAAAAAATACCCGGGGTAACCGGTTTTTTCTATAACCTGAAGCTCAAAATCCAGTCGCTCATCAATTTCAGGAGTAATTTCCCCATACCTTTTTTTGGCACCCTCATAAGTGATGTGCCTCAAGTATTTGTTTTCGCCCCTTTTGCCTCCGTCCAATTTGTCCTCTTCAAACTGAAATTCCTCTGGAATATCAAAAGCGGGTAATAATACATCCCTGGCCAGCGTGAACGTTTCAACTTTGTCGATTACTTCCTGAATGTTGATGATGGCTTCAGGGATGTCCTTGAAGAGCTCCTTCATTTCATCGGAGGACTTAAAGTAGTACTCCTGGTTGGGCAATCCGTAACGATATCCACGTCCTCTACCTATTGGGGTAGATTGCTTTTCACCATCCTTAACACACAGTAAAATATCGTGGGCATGGGCATTTTCCTTTTTGGCGTAGTAGGTGTTATTGGTGGCGACCAACTTTACATTATGTTTTTGGGCGAATTGTATCAGTACCTGGTTTACGCGGTCTTCATCCTCCTGTCCGTGGCGCATGATTTCTATATACAGGTCGTCCCCAAAGGTGGATTTCCACCATAAAAGGGCTTCTTCGGCTTGGTTCTCACCTACGTTCAATACCTTACTGGGAACTTCGCCATATAAATTTCCAGTCAATACAATGATATCCTCCTTGTATTGTTCAACAATTTTTTTGTCAATTCTGGGGACATAGTATTTACCGTCCACAAAGGCAATGGAGGACATTTTTGCCAAATTGAGGTAGCCGTTCTTGTTTTTGGCAAGCATCACGATTTGATAACCGTTATCCTTTACCGATTTGTTGGTGTGGTCTTCACAGACCTGGAATTCACAGCCAACGATCGGAGTGATTTCAAGTTCGGGCTCAGGAAGGATTTCCAAGGGTTCCTGACCTTCTTCCAAGGTTCCGTTCAAAGTGGCTTCGTGCCGTTTTCTGTTTTCCTCGTTCCTAGACTTTACCCCGTTATTATGATTGATTATGCCATTGACAAAGTGAAAGGCCCCCATCATATTGGCGTGGTCCGTCATAGCTACGGCAGGCATTTTTTCATCTGAAGCTGCCTTAATCAGGTCTGGTACGCTAATGGTTGACTGAAGTATGGAAAATTGGGTATGGTTATGGAGATGTGCAAAAGGTGCAGTCTCCAAAGTGGCTAAATTTTCTTTTATTTCCTCTTTGGAAATGCCACCCGTATCCTTTTCCCAAAGGGCATCTGCAATTTTTTTGGAAGCTTTTTTGAGATTGATGTGTTTTAGACCGATGAGCTGAATTTCCTTTGGATTGGCCTCGGAAAAATTCTTAAAATAATTCGGTTGAACATCCAATTGCTCGGTTGTATATTGCCTTAAGCGTATCAACTCCAAAAAGCAACGGGTGGTTGCTTCAACATCCGCAGTGGCGTTGTGTGCTTCCGCAAAAGGTTCCTTGAACAAAAATTCATGAAGTTCCGTTAGGGTAGGTAGTTTAAATTTACCTCCGCGACCACCGGGAATCTGACAGAGCTCGGCAGTGTGTTCCGTACAGGTATCCAGTACAGGAAGTTCCTGCAATGGGTTTTCAACGTTCATTCTATGGAACTCGGCACCCATGATATTCACGTCAAAACCTACATTCTGCCCCACGATAAACTTGGTTTGGGCCATGGCCTTGTTGAATTTTTCCAATACTTCAGAAAGAGGAACACCCTCTTGTTCCGCCAAGGCCGTGGAAATACCGTGAATCTTTTCGGCATCGTAGGGAATGTTGAAACCATCAGGTCTTACCAAATAATCTTGATGCTCTATAAGGTTCCCCATGGCATCGTGCAACTGCCAGGCAATCTGAATACATCTAGGCCAGTTGTCCGTATCGGTTATGGGGGCGTCCCAGCGTTTTGGTAATCCAGTTGTTTCGGTGTCAAATATTAAATACATGTGCTATTTCCTGTCTATTTGGGCTGTCGGCCTGAGCGAAGTCGAAGGACATGGACAGCGTAAAAAAGTATCGATAAAATTAAAGAAAAGAGCTGGTCTGGGAAAAGGGAGTTTTTATAAGTTATGAACGAAAAAAAAGCGGACGTTTAAACGTCCGCTTTTTCAGCAAATTTAATATAATGCTTAGGAGACTGCCTCTTCATATGTCTTGGCATTGTTCAATGCTTCCTTAATCTCGTTTCTATGCTTTATTAGCATATTTTCAGTGGAAGGTGCAAGTACCATGTCATCGTCGTTTAGGATTTCATTGTACTCTTCCAAACTTGCTTTTTCCCCTCTTTCAACTTCCTCCAATATCCTTTCGGTATCATCACTGGTGAAAGTAGTAGTGAAATTCATCCAAGTCCTGTGTAAGTCTCCTTTGATGCTTCCGCCTTTGTCCGGTAATTCGCCAAAGGTCTGTATCTCCTTTTTTAGCTCATGGCCAAAATTATAGCGCTGCTGCACTTTATCGGCCAAGAATTTCTTTACGGTTGGATTGTCCACCTTATCTTGTGCCAGTTTATAGCCTTTCTCGGCATCGTATGTTCTGGTTAGTAAGTCGTTTAATCTATTTGAAATTTTTTCTGAATACTTCATAATGTCTCTTATCATTTAAATTTACTTTCGTTATTGTCTTTCAATAACTACACTATATAAGATACAGGAATATCTCGGAACCCCAAGTATTTACAGGGGTTTAGCATAGGTTTAACGTTATTTGTGAGGGTATCTTAATGCATTTAACATCCTGGGATTGATTTTTCAGCTTTAATGGTTGTCAAATCAAACTAATTAAATTACATTTGCAGCCCTTTTTCAAGGATAAATAGAATTAATAACCAAGGGTCGGGCACCCTATAAATTAATGTGATATGCCAGTTAAGATTAGATTACAGAGACACGGTAAGAAAGGTAAACCATTTTATTGGGTGGTTGCCGCCGATTCAAGAGCCAAACGTGATGGTAAATTCTTGGAAAAATTAGGAATCTACAATCCTAATACAAACCCAGCTACTATAGAATTGGATGTTGATAGTTCCGTTAAATGGTTACAGAACGGTGCGCAGCCAACAGATACTGCAAAAGCGATTCTTTCTTATAAAGGAGTTCTTTTGAAGAGACATTTGTTGGGAGGTGTTGCCAAGGGGGCCTTGACCGAGGAGCAGGTAGAAGAAAAATTCAACGCTTGGGTAGCTGAAAAAGAAGCTGCAATCGATGCCAAAAAAGGTGGATTGGATAAGGCAAAAGAAGAAGCCAAGGCAAAAGCATTGGCTGCTGAAAAGGAGATAAATGAGAAGAGAGCTGCCGAAGCTGCGGCCGCAGAACTTCCTGAAACTCCGGAAGGTGAAAGTGCGGAGGAAGAGGTAGAGGCTGTTGAGGAAGCTCCTGAGGTTCCAGAAGAGGCTCCTGCCGCTCCTGAAATGAAAGAGGAGGAAGCTCCTAAAGAAGGAGAATAGTATTTGTAACGATGCAAAAGGAAGATTGTTTCTACCTAGGCAAGATCGTTTCAAAATATAGTTTTAAAGGTGAGGTACTGGTAAAGCTGGATACCGATGACCCTGAGATATACGAAAATATGGAATCAGTATTTATTTCATTGGGAAATAATCTGGTTCCATTTTTTATTCTACGCTGTAGACTTCATAAATCCAACCTGCTTCGAATAGACTTTGAGGAGGTAAAGAACGAATCCGATGCTGATCGGATCATGAGATGCGACCTTTACCTACCCTTGACCATGCTCCCTAAACTTACCGGGAACAAGTTTTATTATCATGAGGTCATTGGTTTTTCCGTTTTGGATGATGTCCATGGGGATATTGGGGTAATCGAAGGTGTAAACGATACTACTTCCCAAGCGCTCTTTGAAATAAAAAAAGGGGACAAACAATTGTTAATCCCCATCAATGATGAAATTATCAAAAAAGTAGACCGGCAAGGCAAAACTATTTCCGTGACTACTCCAGAAGGCTTGGTAGACCTCTACCTTTCTTAACCTTCCAATGCTTCTTTGGCAAATGCCAAGCATTTCTTTACTTCCGCAATGGCATCGGAACCTTCAGGAATCTCATATTCCAATTCTATTGTGGCCGGAAAGGAATATCCATTATCGCGCATCAATTGAAGTGCTTCTGCCAGAGGAGTATCTCCCTCGCCCCATACGACATTACCTTGGCCATGTTCCGGCGTTTGTCTATCCTTTACATGCATACTCTTGATATGATCATGTTTTTCCTTCATAATTTCAAGCGGAGCTTCATTACCTGCTGCTACAAAATGACCTAAATCCAAGTTGAGCGCATTGTATTTGGACTGTTCCAAGGCTGTGTCCCAAAAAGTTGGTGTTTGTTGGGTGTGTCCGTGATAGGCAACATAGATGCCATGTTTCGCGGCCATTTCCCCTAATTTTTTCGTGTGTTCGTCATCACTTGGGTGTTCCAACGTCACATGGGATGCTCCTAGGGCCTTTGCGGCTTTGAACCCATAGTTTATTTCTTCATCGGTATTGTCCTTGCCAAAAGCATTGGGCTTGAATGCGTAAATGGTTATCCCGGCATCATTATACATTTTCTTAAGTTCCTTGAACTTGTCCATAGAAACTTGAGACCTCCAGGTAGCCACTTTCGCATTATAGATGTCCATGGCCTCTTGCATTTCCGTCAACCTTTTTTCATCCGCTGTTGTTATGGTTCCTTCTCTTTTGGAACGCATTAACCCCCAAAGTGTTCGTCTATCCAAAGAGCTTTCGGGTTTTCCGGCAAAGGATTCCGCGGGGTCTCCCATTAATTCAATGGCGTTAATGCCCGAATCCAATACATATTGCAGCGTAGCTTCTGCACTTTGGTCAGGCATACTTCTAAAGGAATACGTAATTACCCCAATTTGCACCCCTTTTATTTTAGAGTTTGGAACAGGTGAATTTAGTAACTTATTTCTGCCAAAAATATTTGGACCTATAAGTGTTGTCCCAATGGCTAAAGCGGCGGAACTCGATATGAAGTTTCGTCTTGAAACTATGTTTTTTTTGTTATTCATAATACCGGTTTTTTTGATGCTCCATAAATCTTCATTTGTCGCATGGACCATGGTATTTCACGGTCCTCTTGCGGACCGAAGTTTTTCGTTAAGCTCATGCGAACAAACTTGGCCTCAACGGGGTCGAAAATCAGGGAAACATCTGCCTGCTCTCCTTCGCCTTTTTCGATTTCCTTCCATGTACTTCCATCCATGGAGGTTTCTAATCTATAGCCACGCGGAAAGGTGTGAAGTGGCGGTGGCGATCCTGGACGCCAACCCCTGGATATGGGTGTTGAGTTATAATGAATTTCAGAGATGCTCATGGTTTCCGGGAACTCTATTTGAAACCACATGCCCTCTTCCTGATTACCTCCAGTACTCCATCCCTCAAAATTAAACGCACTGGTAGGGGAGGCACGGCCACCAATTCGTGTGGGTACAGAATGGCTTGCCGTAATATTCCAATCGTCGCTTGGCACCAGGAGTTGTGGAACGGATGTCATTAACTCATTATATACATAAGGCCCGTTACGCTCCTCCGTTTTGGTCCTAACATTATGGACATCCTCGGCGGATACCAAAGTTGCTTCATTGGATAAGTTGGTTCGAATATAGGATACAATGGACGCAATCCAATCATCGGATTGTTCTTTGTTACCGACCATAATACCCGCTGGGTAGGTTTTTCCATCCAATGGGCCTTCCAGTCCATGCATTACCGTTTTAATGACATATTCTGGGTGAGATTGTACCCGAACGGAACCACTTAATGCAGGTGCCATGACCAAACCATCTCCAACCGGTGTTCCTTTGCCGTCGTTTCCATGACATTGTACACAGAGTTCGTTGAAGATGACCTTTCCTTTTTCCAAGCTGCTCTTTTGGGCTTCGGTAAGCTGATTATTGCCAACTTCCCACCAATTTTTGACTTCTTTTGGTTCTAATATCTGTTTGCCAATAGTCTGTATTCCTTTGGTCGAATTCGACTTGAGTAATTTATTAAGGGCAACGTCGAAGGATGGGACTTCAAGGATGTGTGCCGACAAAACGGCCTGTAAGGCCACATCCACATTTTTATCTTCAAGTAAATTTAAATAATCGTCTCCAAGCGATTTTTTGCCCGACTTATAAAGTGTTTCCCCGGCACGCATGGCCTGAATACGCATTCTAGGATTAGGGTCGTCCATTAATTTTTCAACCATTTTCTCTTTCAATGAACCCAGGCCTTCCAAGCACCACAAGGCATGGAAACGGGCCAACATATTATCGCTGTTGTTAACCAAAGCTTCAAGTTCTGGAACGATACTCCTATCCTGTGACAAAACAATCAACTGTTGTGCCTTGTCCCGCCACCAACCATTCGGGTGTTCCAAATGCTTTACAAGTTGGGCCGGTGTTTCATTGAGCATATTCGGTTTGGTTCTGTCCCGTTCCTTGCTATCATGGGTAATACGCCAGATTCGTCCGAGCCCAATTACCTTATCCAGTTGGTACTGCTCAATTTTTGCACGAAGATACGTGCCTTTTTGTGCCCACTGGCCTTCTTGTATAATGCCATGGTACATATCGGTAATATATAGGGTGCCATCGGGTGCGGTCGTCATATCTACCGGACGGAACAAGGGATCTGTCGATCTCAAAAACTCCGACTTTTGATTTTGAAAAGCATTATGTAATGTCGTTATACCTTCATTGACCACAGGATTTACCTGGCGCACGATACGGGCAACAGGTTCTCCATAGAATAACTGGCCATACAAGTTTTTTGGTAACCGGTCACCACGATAAATATCATTTCCAGCTGCTCCCGTAACCCGTTTAGGTCCTCCATTATTTTCCCGTACACGGTCCATGCCCTCTTGCAGGTCACCGATTAAAACCGGGGCACCCCAAGGTTCTTCAAAACCTTCGGCATAGTTGTCATTATCTTCATATTTAAAGTTTCCGTAATGTACAGGTTGTTGAAACTGTGACGGTAGGCCACTTGCACCTCCCAAAAACCAAACTTTTCCGTCATCATCGTGTGTTACGCCCCATTGCGCGCGGTTATACCCCGTATTTTCACGGATGACCCCTGTTGGTGTTTCCCGTACCCGAAAAGCGTTATAGGTGCTGTATAGCCAATTATCCATATTGTAATACATAAAGGCCTGTTGGTGTTCCACATTTCCAGAGCGTCCATAGTTAGTGGTAAAAAGTTCCTTTGTATCAGCCTTACCGTCACCATCGGTATCGGTGAACTTATACACATTGTCCTCGTCCGAATTCATGGTCAGCACAGCATCCTTGCCATAGGGTAACACAAATCGTGGAAAAATAAGACTGTCTACGAAGACCGTTCCCGTTTCATAAACACCATCATTATCGACGTCCTCCCATCGTGAAATCCTACTGGTAGGTTCCAAAGTTCCGTCAGAATCGGCAGTGAGCATATAGGTGCGTAGTTCCAGAACGAACATGCGACCGTTACCGTCGAATGAAATCGCCCCGGGTTGCTGTATTTGGGGTTCGGTGAGAATGGGTTCAATATGGTATCCGTCGGGCAATAAAAACTTTTTGGCTTCTTCCTCTGGATATAATGGGAGTACTGGTTCCTTGGGCTCCAGATCCGCTCCTTTCCAATCTTCATGCTCAGGGTCTGCACCTTCCGGTAGGGCAACAATAGGAAGCGAATCGGACATGGAGGAAATAACTTCCGCCACGTTATCCTGAACCTTTTCTTTCTTTTCAGGTTCACAGCTTATTAAAGAACAAACGATAAGGATGGGTAAAAAAAAGACAAAATGGAAAGGGTTTTGCTTGTTGGTTTCTTGGTTGTAAAATTTCATTGTGGTATTGATTCTTCTAAATATGCGTTCGGAAATTAACTATATTCATGGCATCTTACAAGGATTTTAACGCTGTGTTTTTAAAAAGTGTCAATGAAACATTTAAATTTTAAAGGAATTATCTTTTTTATCCTGCTTTTAATGCTGTCTTGCAAAGAAACCAAGGTGGAAACTAAATCGAAAGAAACCCAACCTCCCAATGTTGTTTTGATATTTACGGACGACCAAGGCTATAATGACGTAGGGGTTTTTGGGGCTAGTGATATAAAGACCCCTAACCTAGACCAAATGGCTAAAGAGGGGTTAAAATTGACAAGTTTCTATGCCGCACAAGCGGTTTGCTCCGCATCCAGGGCTGGTATACTGACCGGATGTTACCCCAATAGGATTGGCATCCATAATGCATTGATGCCCAACAGTAAGCTTGGACTTAATCCAGAGGAAACTACTTTGGCAGAAATGCTAAAAGCAAAAGGATATGCCACAGGAATTTTTGGTAAATGGCACTTGGGAGATGCCCCTGAATTTATGCCCAATAATCAGGGGTTTGATGAGTATTTTGGAATTCCTTATTCTAACGATATGTGGCCTTTACATCCTCAGCAAGGGCCGGTATTTAATTTTGGTCCCCTGGAACTTTATCAAAATGAAAAAGTAATCGACACCCTTACCGATCAATCAAAACTGACCACTATGATTACGGAAAAAAGTGTCGATTTTATTAATAATAACAAGGACAAACCATTTTTTCTATATGTTCCTCACCCACAACCCCATGTCCCTTTGTTTGTTTCCGATAGTTTCAAAGGAAAATCGGAAAGGGGATTGTATGGTGATGTTATTATGGAACTGGATTGGTCCGTTGGTGAAATTCTAAAAGCTTTGGACAAGAATGGTCTTACCGAAAACACGATTGTAATTTTTACTTCGGATAATGGCCCATGGCTCTCTTATGGAAACCATGCCGGTAGCGCATATCCTCTTCGGGAAGGTAAGGGTACCGCTTGGGAAGGGGGGCAGAGAGAACCTTTTTTGATTAAATACCCAGGAAAAATCCCTGCCAATAGGGTAGTCAATACTCCGGTAATGGCCATAGATATTTTGCCTACCATCGCTGAAGCAACGAATACTAAATTACCAGAGAAAAAGGTTGATGGTAAAAGTGCGTGGGATTTGTTTTTGGGCAAAACCGATGAAAGTCCCCAAGACACCTATTTCTATTACTACAGGGTCAATGAACTATTTGGGGTGCGTTACGGAAAATGGAAGTTGTATTTTCCACATTCTTATAGAACCATGGAAGGACAAGAACCTGGAAAAGACGGTATCCCCGGTAATTATAAAATGGTTGATCTCAAAGAAGTGGAATTATATGATTTGGCAAATGATGAAAGTGAGACCAATAATGTAGCGAATCAACATCCTGATGTGGTAAATACAATTAAAGAAATGGCAGACCAAATACGGGCAGAATTAGGTGATAGTTTGAAAGGAATTGAGGGTATGGAAACTAGAGAACCCGGGAGAACCCAATGAACAAGCCATTTAAATTTAAACAGTTCACGGTACATCAAGACAGATGCGGGATGAAAATCGGAACGGATGGAGTGCTTCTTGGAGCATGGACGGCCGTGGAGCAAGAGTTGGAATCTATTTTGGATATTGGTGCGGGAACAGGAATTATTTCTTTGATGCTTGCCCAAAGAAGTGATGCTCCCACCATTGATGCCATTGAAATTGATGCAGATGCGTACGAACAATGCGTGGATAATTTTGAAGCATCTCCTTGGGGTAATCGACTGTACTGTTATCATGCAGGGTTGGACGAGTTTGTTGATGAAATTGATGATAGGTACGACCTCATAATAAGTAATCCCCCTTTTTATAGTGAAGCTGTCGCCAGTGGCGATGTTTCAAGGGATTTAGCACGACAAAACAGCGCTCTGCCTTTTAAAGAGTTGTTGCAAGCCGTATCCATTTTATTGTCGGACAGCGGTATTTTTTCGGTCATTATTCCATACAAAGAGGAAACGGAATTTCTCAAAATGGCCGCCAATTTTGGATTGTTTCCAAAAAGGGTAACCCATATTAGGGGTCATATGAAAACACCGTTCAAAAGGAGCTTGATCGAGTTTTCTAGAACAAAGGAAGCTGTTGTTGCCTATGAATTGACCATTGAGAAAGAACGCCATAGCTATACCCAGGAATACATTGATTTGACCCAGGACTTTTACTTAAAAATGTAATGGTCTTATTGGGTAATTGTCAGCTTTTTGAGTCCGACAGAAATTTCCTTTAATGACTTTATTTCACTATTATAGAATACTGAATCAATAGCAAATATAGGTCCCGAACAAGAATTGAAATCTGTCACGGTAGTATATACCGTCAAGAGTTCCACTTTAGAGGAAGTAGGGGAGAGAGAAATGGTGTAGCTATTTTTTCCTTCGGAATATCCATTGATCCAAATCAAAAACTTGGTTTCCTCGTTATACAGATCTACAACATCTTGATAATATTGGCCATTAGTGCCCACGGTTACCTCATTGGGGTCGTAGGTATTATTTTCAAAAACATTCTCACCCGCTTCGTTAAGATATTCTAATACCAGTTGTTCGTTCAAGGCTTGATCTTGGGATTTTGAGGTAAAGGGGCTTAAATCAAACGCACTTGGTTCCACACAGCCTCCTCCACCGTTCTTACTACAGGAAATAGCTATTAGGGCAACTAAAATAACAATAGGCTTTTTCATGTTTTTTGTTTTGAAATTAGTTTTTTTAAACCGAAGGATTTGTATTTTAAATGGAACATTTTGTAATGTAAATGTTATATTTTTACAATCCTGTTAAATTGAATGTATGAAAACAGACTTATTTGAGGCGCCGGATTATTATAATTTGGACGATTTATTGTCCGAGGAACATTTGTTGGTTCGTGATGCGGCTCGACAATGGGTCAAAAGGGACATTTCCCCAATTATTGAGGAATATGCCCAAAAGGCGGAGTTTCCAAATCAGATTATCGGTGGATTGGCGGAAATAGGTGCTTTTGGCCCTTATATTCCCGAGGAATATGGAGGAGCGGGCCTAGATCAAATCAGCTATGGTCTTATCATGCAGGAAATAGAACGAGGGGACAGTGGCGTGCGATCAACGGCCTCCGTTCAATCCTCCTTGGTGATGTATCCTATTTATACGTATGGTACTGAGGAGCAACGTAAAAAATATTTGCCCAAATTGGCCAGCGGTGAGATGATGGGCTGTTTTGGTCTTACCGAACCCAACCATGGCTCCAATCCCGGAGGAATGGAAACCAAATTCAAGGATATGGGAGATCATTATTTGCTTAATGGGGCAAAGTTGTGGATTTCCAATTCCCCTTTTGCCGACATTGCCGTGGTATGGGCCAAAAATGAAGAAGGTAGAATCCATGGGCTCATCGTAGAGCGGGGAATGGAGGGGTTTTCCACCCCGGAAACACATAACAAATGGTCTTTGAGGGCATCGGCTACAGGTGAACTTATTTTTGACAATGTAAAAGTGCCGAAGGAAAACATATTGCCAAACAAAACCGGTTTGGGAGCACCGTTGGGATGTTTGGATTCGGCCCGATATGGAATATCTTGGGGAGCCATAGGAGCAGCGATGGATTGTTATGATACGGCACTTAGATATGCCAAGGAACGTGTTCAATTTGGCAAACCTATTGCGGCCATGCAATTACAGCAAAAGAAATTGGCCGAAATGATTACGGAGATTACCAAAGCTCAATTATTGGCTTTTAGGCTAGGTCAACTCAAGAATGAGGGCAAGGCCACAACGGCACAGATTTCTATGGCGAAACGGAACAACGTGGAAATGGCCATTAAAATTGCTAGGGAAGCCCGACAGGTACTTGGAGGAATGGGTATTACGGGCGAATATAGCATTATGCGTCATATGATGAACTTGGAGAGTGTAATTACCTATGAGGGAACACACGATATACACCTCTTGATTACGGGAGCGGATATTACAGGTCACCAGGCCTTTAAATAAGATAACAAATTCCTTAGGTTAGCTTAACATATCCTCAAAAATAGGGTCTTATTTTTGCCGTGCGTGTAATTAAGATTCATGTAGTTTTTTGAGTTAGTTAGCTTAAGCCGATGGGAGCATCGGCTTTTTTTGTGGCTTAAATTCTGAAAAGTCGCTAGGGATTAATTTTTTAGAAACTTCATATACCACCTTCCGGAACTCTTTATGGTTCGCTTTTGGGTACCAAAATCTACATGGACCAGACCGAAACCGGGGTTATAACCTTCGGCCCATTCGAAGTTATCGGTAAAGGTCCATACAAAGTAACCATGAATGTTGAGACCTTCGTTTTTGGCCTTTAAGACCTGTTCCAAATGGTCCTTCAGAAATTTTTTGCGTTTTTTGTCCTTGACCTTTCCTTTTTTAAAAACATCCTTGAATGCAGCACCGTTTTCGGTTATAATAATATCGGGCATATTCGAATAAGCATCGTATTTGCGTATCATTTCATAAATGCTTGGTGGATATACCTCCCATTCCATCAAAGTTGTTCTGACATTTCTTTTAGGTGCCTTAATAATTTTAGCACCTATATAAGGTACAAAATAGCTATGTTCAATAATCTCACGGGTATAATTTTGAATTCCGACGAAATCAAAATTAAAACGACTTTTTTCCATATCACCGGGCAAAATGTAGGGTGCCAATCTCTTTAACACAGGAAGATCGTTCATGGGATATCCCAAACCCAAAACAGGTTCTATGAAGAGTCGGTTCAAAAGTGCATCTGCCTTTCTTGCCGTTTTTAAGTTTTTTGGGGAATTGTTTTTTGGGACGATGTACGAACAGGAATAGGTGGTGCCAATTTTTGCATCGGTAATCAATTTTCTTAGGGCACGGCCTCCTACGGCCTGTGATAATTGGGCGTGATGTACAGCGGGAAGAAAATTCTTCATGCGCTTCTTGCCCGGTGCATGGACTCCCAAAAAATAACCGCCCCCCGTAAATACCATGGGTTCGTTGAGAACCATCCAATGCTTAACCCTATCCCCAAATGCCTTGGCGCAGACTTCAACAAACTCGGTAAACCAATCTAGGATTTTCCTGTTGGTCCATCCCCCTTTGGATTCCAGTTCATAGGGTAGGTCCCAATGGTATAAGGTTATCCATGGGGTAATATTGAGACTAAGGCAAAAGTCGATGACATTGTTATAAAAATTGATGCCATCAGGATTAATTGTTCCTGTGCCAGTTGGCAGTATCCTACTCCATGCTATTGAAAATCTGAAGTTCTCGATATTCATGGATTTCATCAATAGGATATCCTCTTTATACCGATGATAAAAATCACAGGAAACCTTGGCCGTTTGATTTTTATGGATTTTTCCTTTTTTCAGCGTGAACATGTCCCAGATAGAAGGTCCTTTGCCATGTTTGTCATGGGCGCCCTCTATTTGAAAGGCGGCCGTGGAAACCCCCCATATAAAATTCTCCCCAAAGTCTGAAGCACATATCTTTTTTGACATTCCCGTAATTCAAATGGTCAATCAGTGACTTGTAAGCTGACCTTGAGTAAACTTTGTACAATTTCTGACGTGATATTGGGGTAATCCACTTTAGCCTTATGGTGGGAGTCCACCCAGTCCATTACCTTGGGAAGGTGTTTTTCCTTAAGAGACCGTATTACGGGTATATCCATTTCTGCCAGTGCGGCTGCATTACATTGTTGCTCATACTGGCCCTTCATAGGAACGACCATTAATTTTTTTTGCATGAACAGGGCCTCTGCAGGAGTTTCAAATCCTGCTCCACACAAAACCCCCCGACTATTGGCCATACTGTCAACGAAGGCTTCGTTGGTAATAGGTCTAATACTCAAGTTTTTTGTTACCACTTCCTTGGTGTTATGCTTTGAAAAAACATCCCACTTTACATTGGGTATTTGTGAAAGGAAGTGAATAATTTTTCCATCGCTGTAGGAAGGAAGATAGACCGTGTAATGTTCGCCTTCACGGATTTGGGCATTACGTATGTCGGATCTTATTATAGGGGTGAAAATGTCCTTTTCGTAGGCTTTAAAATGTAGTCCGAACCTGTGACTAGCAGGTGCATAGCTTTTCAGAATCATTTTTCCTAGGGCATCGGTTTTTTTGGGTTTGGGAGCCTTTTCCATCAAGACTGCCGATTGATGGCTAAAACTAAAACAGGGTTTGTCCGTCATTTTACAGGCCCAGGCAGTTATCGGTTCAAAATCGTTAATGATCAAATCATATTTATTGACGGGTATACTTTTTATTTCTTTTTGTAATCGTAAGGTGTTGGATTTTAGATAGGTCTTCCACATGTCTACGCCGCCCTTTTTTCCAAAGATGAAGCTTAATCCCTTACATTGATATTTTATAGGATAGGGAATCTGGATATCCGCTTGGGTGCCGCTTATAAGAATGTCCAAGGCAATACCTTCTTTTAGCAAGGCTGGGATTACGTCCCTGGCCCTACTTAAATGCCCGTTGCCTGTACCTTGAATGGCGTATAATACCTGCATATATTTTTATAGAAAGTGAGGAACTATTTTATCTTTATCAATCCGCTGGTGCGGAATTCGTCCATCAGGCTTTGAAAAAGTTCCGCTTTTTCCAAAACAGGATAATCGTCAATGGTTTCATCCAATTGGCTTTGGATTTCATGGTCCTTGTAGAATGAATACTGGCTCCACTGCCCTTCATTATATTCAAGTGCCGTTAAGTTTTCAATCCAATCACCAGAATTTAGATAGGTTACTTCTCCTTTGTCCGTTTTGATTTTTCGTATTTCGGGTTGATGGATATGCCCACAGACCACATAACCATAGCCGTTTTCTATGGCAATTTCGGAAGCGGTCAATTCAAAATTGTTAATGAACTTTACTGCGGACTTCACTCCGTTTTTAATTTTTTTGGACATGGAAATGGGCCCCTTTCCCAATTTCTTGCTTAAAAAATTAATGGCCCTGTTGAGAAGTATCAAAAAATCATAGCCTTTGGCTCCTAATTTGGCGACCCATTTGGAGTGTTGCATGGTAACGTCAAAGACATCTCCATGAAAGAACCAAGCCTTTTTATCGTGTAAGGGGAGTACCACTTTATTGACGATACTCAGGGACCCGATTTGGAGCCCGGTAAACTTTCTAAGCATTTCATCGTGGTTGCCAGTTATATAGTGAATCTTTACCCCTTTGGCGATCCAACCCATAAAATACTTTATCACTTTCATGTGCGATTTGGGCCAATAGCGTTTGCTAAACTGCCATATGTCAATTATATCACCGTTCAGAATGACTTCCTTCGGGGAGATGCTTTTGAGGTATTTTAAAAGTTCGTTTGCGTGACACCCATAAGTGCCCAAATGTACATCGGATATAACAACGATATCAACAGGTCTTTTTTTCATAAGTATAAAGGAGTTGGAGGGTAGTCGGTCTTTGAGGTGAAGTTAAAGGACCGCAAAAGGAGCTTTCTAAGAAACTTGGAGTGAGTGAGGGAATGCCGTTCAGTCTAATTTTCATTTAAAGAAAATCTCTGGCTACAAAGTTGATAAATTAAGTATCTAATATAGTTACGTACAACTTATCTTTTGGTTATCTGATTGTTAAGGCTATTTTTTTATGGGCTAGAAATAGCTGCCAAAGCCTCAATGGTTGTTTCATAGGAGGATATTTTGGCGGTAACAACAGTTTCTGCTTGGTTCACCACAAGAATGTACCAACTTGCAACAAATAGTTCCCTAGGCAGAAATAGGCAACTATATTTACTATGTAATAAAAAAGCAAATAATTTTTCATTTTCATATAGTGTTCTCGTAAAAGAGTCTGGTTAAAAAAAGCCAGACTCTTTTTAGTTTGATGTCTTTAGGGAAAAAAATAAAAAGGGCCGTTTGAAACTTCAAACGGCCCTTTTTATTTCATAAAATAGGTTTTTCTACCACAAAGGAGTTCTATACAGCCCCTGTTCCGTTTTTTCTTTAAGGTTCTGTACGGCCTTCTCGCGGTCACTGGCATAGGTAACCCCAAACCATTCCGCACCGGAAGGAATACACTTTACCTCGGCTTCGTTCGCCTGTAACATTTCCTGTATCATAAAAGGCAGATAGAGTTCGCTTGAAGCTATTTTGTCCTCATCCTGCAGGAATACCTTCAACTCAGCATCTATTTTATCAAAAATGGAAGGCCTACAAACCCAGAAATTCATACTGGCTTGTTCGTCACCCGTAAATTCGAGTCCGGTATCCTCATCAACAATTTTATCACCTTTTTCTACTAGTTTTAATCGCTCGTTTACAGAAACTAAATTATCGCCCTCTACCTTACATACTCCTCTTGAAACGGAACCGTGTTCAGATAGTGTATCCTTTAAGGTATATCCCAAAAGGGCGTATGCCTCGTTATTGGATTTTATGAAGTCGGCCGCTTTTTTATAAACGACCTGTCCGTAATAATCATCAGCGTTCAGTACAACAAAAGGTCCATTGATTACATTTCTAGCCGTCCAAACGGCATGTGCCGTTCCCCAAGGTTTTTGCCGGTCACCTTTATAATCCACTCCATTCGGCAGATCCGTTAATTCCTGGGCAAGGACATTTAGTTTTATGTTTTTGGGTAATCTTTCCCTTAGATGGTTTTCCAAAAAGGAAACATTTTCTTTTTTGGTAATGACCACTATTTGTTCAAAGTTGTTTTGAATGGCATCGTAGATGGCGAATTCCATTAGGAATTCTCCCTCTGGGCCCAAATCATCAAATTGCTTAAGCTTTCCGTATCTACTACCGCTACCGGCGGCCATTAAAAGTAATGTCATGGTTTTAAATTTAGGACCCAAAAATAAGGATTGTAATCAAATTAGATGTGAAGAATTGGTCAAACAGGCTATGAAAATCTATCAAGATAACTTTTAGATCATATTAAAGAGGACCGTGTCTTAATAAGCCCTTGACCGCTAAACTGATAATTATCATATTTTTTGGGAGGTATCGGGATTAGATTTGTAACATATTTATACCAACTATGTGCAATCTTATTCAAAAATATAACATTCCTGGTCCTAGGTATACTAGTTACCCAACGGTGCCATTTTGGGATATTCATTCATTTTCCGGTAAAAAATGGGAGGCTACCGTGAAGAAAAGCTTTTCGGAATCCAACGCCAAGGAAGGCATCAGTCTTTATATTCATTTACCTTTTTGTGAAAGTATGTGTACGTTTTGTGGATGTCATAAGCGTATCACCAAAAGGCACGATGTAGAGGTTCCTTACATTAACACACTGCTGAAGGAATGGTCCCTTTATCTGGAACTTTTTGATGAAAGACCCGTTGTTAAGGAATTACACCTGGGTGGAGGTACTCCAACATTCTTTAGTCCGGAAAACCTAAAAATGTTGATCAACGGTCTTTTTAGAAAAGCGGATAGGGCAGAAGGGTATGAGTTTAGTTTTGAAGGGCACCCCAACAACACCACTAAGGAACATCTTCAAGCACTATACGATGTTGGATTTAGAAGGGTCAGCTTTGGGGTTCAGGATTATAACGAGACCGTACAAAAGGCCATTCATAGGGTACAGTCCTTTGAAAATGTAAAAAATGTTACGGATTGGGCAAGGGAAATTGGGTATACTTCCGTTGGACACGATATTATCTTTGGGTTGCCACACCAAACCTTGGAACATGTTTTGGAAACCATAGCGAAAACCAAATCCTTGATGCCCGACCGATTGGCATTTTATAGTTACGCTCATGTTCCATGGCTTAAGGGTAATGGACAAAGAGGGTATAAGGATTCTGATTTACCATCCGCAGAACAAAAACGACAGCAGTATGAAGCTGGAAAACTGGAGTTGGCCAAAGCTGGTTATGTGGAAATAGGAATGGATCATTTCGCCTTGGAGACAGATAGCCTCTATCACTCCATGCAAAATAAAAAACTACATAGGAATTTTATGGGTTATACGGCTTCCAAAACACAATTAATGGTAGGGCTTGGAGCATCCAGCATAAGTGATAGCTGGTATGGTTTTGCCCAAAACGTAAAGAGTCTGGAGGAATATCAACATTTGGTGGAGAATAACATCATACCCATTTTTAGAGGTCATATTTTAACTGATGAAGATATCGTTATAAGAAAACATATTCTTAATTTAATGTGCCAATTGGAGACTATCTGGTTCGGGGAATCAATGCAATTCAAAGCGCTTCCTGTCGTTATGGACAGGTTGAAGGAAATGGAAGAGGATGGACTTTTGGAAATAACTCCCTATCAATTAAGAATTACCCAAAAAGGAAGGCCTTTCGTTCGCAATATCTGTATGGCCTTCGATATAAAATTACATGAAAAGGCTCCTGAAACAAGACTATTTTCAATGACGATCTAATTGTTTAACCTAAATCACCATAGATATGAAAAGTATAATCGTTCCCATAGATTTTTCTGAAATATCAGAGAATGCCTTTGAAGTGGCAGCTTCCATTGCCAAGAAAAACGATGCAACCTTGTATGTACTCCATATGTTGGAGTTGAATCAGGCAATGCTAACTTCTACGGAGGGTTTTCATCCAGAGCAAACGGTTTTCCTTATTAAACTGGCAGAAAAAAGATTGAACGACTTTTTGGACAAACCGTACTTGAAGGGGGTTAAGGTAGAGCCGATAATTAAACACTATAAAGTTTTTGGGGAAATAAGCAATGTTGCCGAAGAAAACAATGTCGATTTGATTGTTATGGGAAGCCAAGGTGCGGATGGGCTCAAGGAAATGTTCGTAGGGTCCAATACTGAGAAAGTAGTTAGAAACTCTGATATTCCCGTTTTGGTCATTAAGTCCAAGGCAAAGGATTTCAATCCCAAACAAATGGTTTTTGCCTGTGATTTGAAAAGCGAGAATATTCATGCCTTGCAAAGGGCCAAGTCGATTGCCGATAGTTTTTCGGCAGAATTGAAACTGGTGTATATAAACACCCCTGGAGATGATTTTTTAAGTACCGCCGAAATTCAACAACGAATAAAATCATTTTGCGACCTGGTCGGTTTTGATCTCCTTATAGCCATTTATAACGACTACAACGTAGAACGAGGTGTACTGAATTTTGGAATGGAGAGCAATGCCGATATGATCGGTGTCCCCACCCATGGAAGAACAGGCCTGTCCCATTTTTTTATGGGCAGTATAGGAGAGGATATTGCTAACCATGCAAACTTACCTGTGGTAACCTTTAAGATTTAGTGTAGGTTAAATAGTCACAGTTTATTTTAGTTGGTTGGAAAAGGGTGCGAAAGCACCCTTTTTTATGTTAGCATCATTTTTACGGGATCCCAGTTGACAGGTTGTTTTTTATAGTAGCTTTCATTGGCCAATAGGGCGGCACCTGCCGCTCTTAAACCAAATGTAGGATCTTCAATTACGGAACCGTTGTTTCGTATTGCGGTAAAAAAGTTATTAAAGTGGTCATAATGCCCACCTTTATAATCCCTTTCCGCCTCCCAAGTTGTTGTTCCAGTGCTTAGGGAAGATGACCTTGGTTCCAGATTTTCCTGTGCATATCCTTCACGGATTTTTTTCTGCATGTCTTCGGTAAAGGATACCATGGAATAACCTTGCGGTATCATGTTCAGTTTGGAGCGCTTTACCGAAACGGAATTTTGGCCTACTTCCATTTCGCCCTCGGTACCTATAAGTTTAAATCCTCCACCTCCTCCACTTCCGGCAATGAAATTGATTCTAAAAGCCGCATTGAAGGCAGCATGGGTGTCGGTCCTGGGGTAGTCATACAAGGTAATGGAAACATCCGGGACGTCCCTGCCGTCTTTCCAATATCTGAGTCCGCCCGTGGCTAATGCCCTGTTTGGACCTTGTGAGCTTATGACATAATTTAAGGTGGAGAAGGCATGAACGAACAAATCACCCGCCACACCGGTACCATAATCCTGATAGTTTCGCCATCTAAAAAAGCGCTTGGGCTCAAAAGGTACTTTGGGGGCCTTTCCCAAAAAAGTGTCGAAGTCGACGGTTTCCGGATTTGCATCTGGCGGTATGGGATACTGCCATGCGCCTTCGGCGGAATACCTATCGTTATACATATCCAACATGACGATATCACCTATTGCCCCTTCCTCATACAATTGTTTGGCTTTTTCGTTCCCTAAGGAAGACATACCCTGGCTTCCAATTTGGCATATTTTACCGCTAGCTTTTTGCGCATTTATTATAGCCTCGCCTTCTTCTGCCTTTTGCACCATAGGTTTTTCACAGTAGACGTGCTTTCCCGCCTTTAAGGCATCGATTGTAATCTTCTGATGCCAATGATCAGGTGTCGCAATAATAACTGCATCAATATCTTTTCTATTCAAAATATCCCTATAGTCCCTGGACGTAAAAATAGAATCGCCCCAAAGTTCCTTGGCACGCTCCAAGCGGCCTGTATACAAATCACATGCGGCCACCAATTGTACACCATCGACCCTTAATGCACTTTGGGTATCATATATGCCCTGTATGCCCGTTCCTATCAGTGCAAGGTTAATACGGTCATTGGCACTATAATTTTGAGGTATATAATCTCTTGTAAGTAAAAGCCTTTCTTCAAAGTTCGAAGCGAAAATATATGGGGCGGATGTTACGGCAGCTGAGGTTAAGGTAGCTTTTTTGATAAAGGACCTTCGGGAGTTTTTGTTGTTCATGGAATGGATTAATCGGTTTTATAAAATTTTGGTGATTTTAAAAATAAGGATTTTTAACCGATTTGTTCCTTGTTAAAATTATACTTCCTGTAAAAGTGCCAAAGTGGTCTGATAATAGCCTTTGGTTGATTCTTAAGTGCATCCTTTATTTGGAGTTACGATGCTCATATATTTTCATGAACAGCATAGTATTCATTTTCCGGGCCCTATTTTTTGCTATCCAAACCGTTTCACCTGAAAAAAGCTCGTCTAGGGTAGCGAACCAAAGATTTAGCCATATGCCAAAGTGCTCCATGGTCATGGTATTGCCCATGAAATCATCTGTTTTTTGATGGGCCTTAATGGGGTCCCCGATATACTTTCTTTTCATGAACAGCTGCGATTCCCAAAAATCTGTCAAGATTTCCAAGTGGGCATCCCAATCAGTAATTATACCGTTGAAGATGGGGGCAAGAGTGGCATCCTTTCTTACCTTTTCGTAAAAGATGCTCACTAGGTGAGCTATATCTTTTCTGTTTTTGAGTTCGGGTTTGTTTACCATAAAATCTTTTTTAGAAGTAAGGAATTAATCTTTTGAACAATTTCTAATTCAGGTCTAGCGCATTCCAGACTTCAATTTAAAAAACAATTGGTCAAAAGACCTCTCGCCCGCCCTTGAGGGTACAGTAATTAATGATTTATAACGGTCATTCGGTAACCTTTTAAAGTGCTTTCTCATGGACTTATGTGAGAAGTAATTATCCCAGCGTTTCCATCATAAAAGCATATAATTCCTGCATTTGGGGTTTGCCTTTTCTTTTGCCCATTTGTCCAAAGGTATAAAGGGCAAACCATATGACCACAAGTAAGGCCATGAACGCTAGTTGAAGTCCGTAAGGTTTATGGAGCGAGGAGCTTACATAGGCCCAAATGCCCACTATGATGAACAAGGTGGCCACAATAAAATGTAAAAACATAAAGAAGGTCCAAAGGGTAGGGTTTGGACCAAAAAAGCCATATATTTTTGATGTTTTTTCATCAAGGGAATCAATTTCCAAATGAAGTTGAGGTGATCCAAAATGTGCTGCTTGCGTATTGAATTTTATGAAAATATGGTTGTCCAGACATTTAATATGAAATGGGTCTTTTTTAGCATCCAAGAATTTTCTCAATAAGAGTTCCCTTTTGCCGAGAATCTCCAATTGGAATCTTGGCCTAAGAACAATATCATTGGGAAGTTTTTTCATTGGCCGTTCATTGGTGGCATTCGATATTTGCAGAAACCATTTCCGTGACCGGTTTGGGAGACAAATATGGAATTCCAAGTCCCAGACCCCTTATGATGAAAAGAGTCCCCATTAGAACCACAAAAACAGGAATCAGTTTTTGGATACGTTGCTTTACGCTTCCTTTCAATAGCGCACTGAAGTATACGGCACTGGTCATTAGTGGAACGGTCCCCAAACCAAAAAGTACCATATAAAGACTTCCCTGGGCTACACTACCCATGGCAATGGCACCGAAAAGTGCCATATAGACCAATCCACAGGGAAGAAAACCATTTAGGAAACCTATGGTTAAAAAGGTGTCTGGTGTTTTCTTTTTAAATTCCTGGCCCAACCTACTTTTTATTTTTGATATGACTTTATAAACAGGGCGCCCTATATGGATTTTTTTAAGGATTTTAGAGGGAATAAGTACCAATAGTATCATAAGGATTCCAATAGCAATGGAAAGTCTTTGCTGCATTCCAAAAACAAAAAGTCCTTTTCCCAATAGACCAAAAACCAAACCTATAATTCCATAGGCTAGAAGCCTTCCAATGTGGTAAAGACTTATTTGACCAAATTTTTTGAGATTGTTACTATGGTCAACCGGCAACATAAAGGCAATGGGGCCGCACATACCTATGCAGTGTAGACTTCCCATAAAACCTAATATAAAGGCCGATAGTACCATGGTCTAAAAAGTGATTTTTTCTTTATGTAAATATTCGGTATCGTTGTATTCCCAACTTACTTTAATGTCCCAACGACCATCCAACAAGCGGTTGTCAGGTATGAGCAAATGGTTATTGGACAAACTTATGGGTAAGTCAAAATCCAATTGCTTATTAGATGGTCTATATAGGGACACTGTTCCTTGTATTTTTTTTGGGTCCAATTTATTAGGGAATACGATTTCCAGACCGTTCGCCTTTTTGTTCAACAGTAATCTGGTAATATCCTTATTGGCATTGTTTTGGGCATTAATTTCCTGCTGGTAGGCAAGTTCTTCCCTATAATAGTCCTCGGTTACCAAATCATGGTTGGCACGGCTATCCGTACTCATCCTTACCACAAAAAACAGGATAAAGCCAATAAACCCTATAAATGCCAGTACTATTCCAGTTCCCCAATTGATTTTCATCTTTATCTTTTATTAATTATTTATAACTTCTAGGTGCCATAAAGGAGCACATGGTCGTTTCCACCAATGTATCCCCACTATATACCCCAACTTTTAATTTTTCCTTATCACTTTTTACGGCGGCATTGTTAATCTCTATGAAGAGCGTTCCTTCGGCCAAATCCTGTGCTGGCACTGTGAAATTTTCGTTTCTGACCAGCTTTACCGTGCCCTTGTGTGAAAGCAACTTAAAACTTACATCCTCTACTGGTTTTGTAGTCTTGTTCACCAATTTGTAGGTATAAACGTTACTAATAATATTACCTTCCTTATGTTCGTAAAGTTGTCCTGGCAATCGAAGAATATTGGCTTCCAAATCATTTCTTAGAAACATCATGCCAACCAAAACCCCAATGAGTATAAGAAGTACGGCAGAATATCCTTTTAATCTGGGAGTGAATTTGAACTTTTCCTTTTTGGTAATTTCATCCTCACTCGCGTACCTGATCAATCCTTTAGGCAAGTTTACCTTTTCCATGATGGTATCGCACTCATCGATACAGGCCGTACAATTGACACATTCCAATTGGGTACCGTTCCTAATATCGATACCGGTAGGGCACACGTTTACACATTGAAAGCAATCTATACAATCCCCATATCCCAAAGCTTCCCTGTCTTCATTTTTGCGCCATTTTTTACGACCGTTTTCGGCCTCACCGCGTTTATGGTCATATGCCACAACGATGGATTTGTTATCCAACAGTACCCCCTGCATTCTGCCATAGGGACAAGCTATGATACACACCTGTTCCCTAAACCAGGCAAAGACGAAGTAGAAGACCCCGGTAAAAATCAATAAGGAGGCAATTGTGCTTAAATGTTCAAAAGGCCCGTCGGTGATATATCTTATTAATCTGTCACTACCTATCAAATAGGCCAGGAATACGTTGGCGATCAAAAAGGAAATTATAAAGAAGATGAACCATTTTAAGACCCGTTTCCTAATTTTTTCGGCATCCCAAGCTTGACGGTCCAATTTTATCTGGGCACCACGGTCACCATCGATCCAATACTCGATTCTTCTGAAGACCATTTCCATGAAAATGGTCTGGGGGCACATCCATCCGCAGAAAATACGTCCGAATGCAACGGTAAAGAGTGCGATAAAAATCACACCTATTATCATGGAGATAACGAACAAATGAAAATCCTGGGGCCAAAAAGGAAATCCAAAAATATTGAAACGGCGTTCCAGGACATTGAACATCAAAAACTGGTTGCCATTAATTTTTATAAAAGGTGCCGAGAATAAAAACGCTAACAGAAAATAGCTTACATATTTTCTATATTCATAGAACTTGCCACTTGGTTTTTTGGGAAAAATCCAGGCTCTTTTGCCATCTTCGTTAATCGTTCCAATGGAATCCCTAAAGTTTTCTTGATCTTGTGCCATTACGGTTTAGTTTATCTTGCTTTTGATTAGGGATAGTAATCTTATTATGAACTGTTTTATGGTCGTTTGAGTACTCGATACTTTTAATCTAACTGCCATATGCCTTAAATAGAGTATATGGCAGTTAAATAAGGTGCTGCTATTCAATTACGCTACCCTCTTCGTCAATGGTTTTAATGAATTCCAAAGTGTCTACCTCAACCTCTATTTTTACGGAGTCTACGGCCGGAGCGCCTTCTACATCCATGTGTGGGTTTATAATAATGTCACCTTCCGGTGCTTTGGGGTTGGCCGGTGTTGTTCCTTGAAAATTCAATACGTAACTGGCTACCTGTGCAATTTCTGCAGGCTTAAGGCTTTGTTTCCAGGCAATCATGCCCTTACCGTCTCGTCCTCCTTCTGAAATTGTATTAAAGACCGTTTTGATATCCCCGCCCAATATCCAGTTTTGATCGGTTAGGTTTGGACCAATACCTCCTCCACCGTCTGCCATGTGGCAAGCGATACAGTTCGATTCGAAAATGGTTTTACCGGCAGCAATGTCCGATGCATCGGTTAAAATTTCCACGGTATTTACATCTACCAAGTCCTTTGCATTTTTCTTGTATTCCGCAATTTCGGCTTCGGCCAAGGTAACTTCCGTTAGGTATTCCGTGTCTTGGTCATAATCATGGAAAATATGGAAGCGAACCAAGTAAACTATACCAAAAATGATGGTGGCATAAAACATATATACCCACCACGGCGGAAGTTTATTGTCCAACTCCCTAATGCCATCATAATTGTGGTCCAAAATGATTTCCCCTTCGGCTTCAATAGGTTTGGAGCCCAATAGCTTTTTGTACATTCTTTTGCCCCATGCCCATTCCATTCCTTGTTCCTTGGAAGCCAGATAACGTTCCTTAGCATCCTCAGATAGGGTTTGGAACATGACATTTTCAATAGAGGCTAGAATAAGTTCAATTCCAATTAGAAGTAGCAATATAAAGCCCAAGAATAGGGTAACTATTGGATATTCAATAAATGCCGGTTTGTCCCCGGAGTCGACGAAAAACTCCGTCAATCCAAATGCGGCGAAAAAAAGTAGTGGAAGTCTGATCCACCAAGGTCCTAGGTTTTTCATAATTCAATATTTTGTTGGTTGTTATTGTCTAATGGAATTTCGCTTACTTCTTTTACATAATCCTTGGATGCGGTAAATACCCACCAGAACAGTACTACGAAGAAGACGAAGAAGATCATCAACGAAATCATTGGGTAGGTGGCTACCCCCTCAATGTTTTCCATATATCCTTTTACGAACTTTAACATGGCTATTTATTTTCTGATATTAATTCGTTTGTTTCCTTAATTTTTATGTCCGTACCCAATCGTTGTAGGTAGGCGATCAATGCTACAATTTCCCTATCGCGCATTTCTATGAATTCCTCACCGTTTTCAGCGGCATATTTTTTGTCGGCCTCATAAGTCTTCGCAAAATCGGGGTCGCTATAGAGGTTTTTCTCTATTTGAGTGGCCTGTGCGCCCATATTGGCTTCGGCATTGGCAATATCCTCATCGGTATAAGGAACTCCCAAGGACACCATGGCTTCCATTTTGTCCTGAACTCCACTTCTGTCATGCTTGTTGCGTACCAACCATGAATAGGAGGGCATGATGGAACCAGAGGAAGTGGTCTGTGGATCGTACATGTGGTTTAGGTGCCAATTGTCCGTATATTTTCCACCGACCCTTAACAAGTCCGGACCGGTTCTTTTACTTCCCCATAGGAATGGATGGTCATATACAAATTCCCCGGCTTTGGCATATTCGCCGTAACGTTCTACTTCACTTCTGAACGGCCTGATCATCTGGGAATGGCAACCCACACAACCTTCTCGTATGTAAAGGTCCCTTCCTTCCAATTCAAGTGGTGTATAGGGTTTTACACTGGTTATGGTAGGTATGTTGGATTTTACCATAATCGTAGGTACTATTTGTACGATGCCCCCGATCAGTATAGCAACGGTTGCCAGGATGGTCAATTGGATGGGTTTACGCTCCAACCAAGTGTGAAAGGTTTCTCCAGCGGTCCTGCCTTTCGAGACTCTTGTAAGTGGAGCGGCTTCAGCCAATTCATCCTCCACTTTTTGTCCGGATTTTATGGTTACGACCACATTGTATACCATTACAATGGCTCCTACAATATAAAGGCTACCGCCAATGGCCCTCATCCAGTACATAGGGATGATCTCGTTTACGGTTTCCAAGAAGTTACCGTACACCAAGGTGCCATCTGGGTTGAAGTCTTTCCACATTAAGGCTTGTGTAAACCCGGCTACGTACATAGGCAAAGCATATAGGATAATACCTAGGGTGCCAATCCAGAAGTGGAAGTTTGCAAGCCCAACGGAAGCCAAGCGGGTCTTGAACATTTTTGGAACCAACCAATAGATCATACCAAAGGTCAAGAAACCGTTCCATGCCAGGGCTCCAACATGCACGTGGGCAATAATCCAGTCGCTAAAGTGTGCTATGGCGTTTACATTTTTTAAGGATAGCATGGGTCCCTCAAAAGTGGCCATACCGTACCCTGTAATCGCTACCACCATAAATTTAAGGGTAGGGTCTGTACGAACTTTATCCCAAGCTCCCCTTAAGGTCAATAGACCGTTGATCATACCACCCCAGGAAGGAGCTATCAACATGACAGAGAAAGCAACACCAAGGTTTTGCGCCCAATCCGGTAAAGCTGAATACAAAAGGTGATGTGGACCCGCCCATATATAAATAAATATCAATGACCAGAAGTGTACAATGGAAAGTCTATAGGAGTATACAGGTCTGTTCGCCGCTTTCGGGACAAAATAGTACATCAGCCCTAAGAACGGTGTCGTTAAAAAGAATGCAACCGCATTGTGACCGTACCACCATTGTACCAAGGCATCTTGCACCCCTGCATAAACGGAGTAACTTTTTAATGCACTTACCGGTAATTCCAAACTATTGAATATATGAAGTACCGCAACGGTAACGAATGTGGCCAAATAGAACCAAATGGCAACGTATAAATGGCGTTGTCTTCTCTTGATCATGGTTCCGATCAGGTTCACCCCAAATGCTACCCAAACAAGGGCTATTGCAATATCGATAGGCCACTCAAGTTCTGCATATTCCTTAGAGGTTGAATATCCTAAGGGTAGCGTTATGGCGGCGGCCACGATAATTAACTGCCAGCCCCAAAAGTTGATGTTGCTCAAGACATCACTGAACATCCTTGCTTTTAAGAGACGCTGGGTGGAGTAATAAACACCGGCGAAAATGGCATTACCCACAAATGCAAAAATCACTGCATTGGTGTGCAAGGGTCTTAAACGGCCAAAACTTAGCCAAGAAATCCCGTCCGTTACATTTGGGAACAGGAACATAAAGGCCAACAAAAGGCCCACGGACATACCCACAATTCCCCAAAGCATTGTGGCGTAGATAAACTTTTTTACGATTTTATTATCGTAATAAAACTGCTGTACTTCCATAGTTGATTAGTTATTTGATTCTATTGATGTATCCATGTTGGATTTTTGTAAACTCTTCTTTTCTTTTACCACTTCGTCCTCAAAGAGCATCCGGACCGATGGCGTATAGGAATCGTCATATTGCCCATTTTTTACGGAAAAAATAAAGGCTGTAAAAAAAACAATGGCAACAACGATACTAATGGCCAATAACACATATATAACACTCATACCTACCTGAATTTCGGGGTAAAATTACCGTTGTTAATACCTTTTAAATATGACATTTATCAGTTTTAAAAATTTTATTCAAATACTTTTCCTTTGTCATTATTTAGTTCAATTTTCTGCCCAATAGGTTGGTCATTACCGTTGTAAAGGCAACCACACTAATGGAACTCAAGGGCATTAGAATCGCTGCTATTACGGGCTGCAACTGCCCGGTAACCGCAAAATAAAGTCCCACTACGTTGTAAAGGAGGGATAATAAAAAGCTCAGCTTTATAATCTTCATGGCCTTTTTGGAGGCTATGATGTATTGGTATAAGTTTTGGAATTTTGAGGCGTCCATAATACCATCACAGGCAGGAGAGAACACATTAATGTTTTCTGATATGGTTATGCCCACTTCTGCCTGGGCAAGCGCACCGGCATCGTTAAGACCGTCACCCACCATCAACACCTTTTTTCCTTGCTCCTGCAGGGAGGTTATAAAGGCCAGTTTATCTTCTGGCTTCTGATTAAAGTACAATGGGGTGACTTTTGGCAGGAGTTTTTCCAAGTTTTTCTTTTCCCCTTCATTATCTCCAGATAGGATTGCCAATTGCAGTTGCTCGGACATTTGCTTGAAAACCTCGGAAACACCTTTCCTGTACTGATTATGGAACACATATTTGCCCTTGTACCCATTATTGCTGGCAACATGCACGGCCGTATTCAAACTATCCGATACTTCTAGTTTCCCAACAAATTCTGATGAACCTATCTTGATGTGCTTATCTCCTTTGCTGCCCTCCAGGCCTTTACCCAGGTGTTCCTCGTAGTCATCCAAGGTGTAGATATTATGGTCAGACAGAATATCGTACAATGTTCTGCTCAAAGGATGGTTGGAAGCTCTTAAGGTGTTCTTTAATAAAGATTCTTCTTCTAAGGTCAATGGCATGCCTTCATATGTGGCGGTACTTCTTTTGGCTGTTGTAATCGTTCCGGTTTTATCAAAAATAGCAGTGTCTATCTGGGCCAATTGTTCTATAACGCTGCTATCGCGTAAATAGAACTTTTTTTGACCGAAAATACGAAGCATGTTGCCCAAGGTAAATGGGGAGGCCAAGGCTATGGCACACGGGCAGGCAATGATGAGCACTGCAGTAAATACGTTCATGGCCAATGATGCATCAAAATATAACCAGAATAAGGTTGATGCGAAGGCAATAGTCAATACGGCAATGGTAAAGCGTTTACCTATGCCATCGGTAATATTTTGGAATCGGGTGGATTTATCCGTTTTAAAGACGGAATTGCTCCAAAGCTGGGTAAGGTAACTTTGGGAAACCGATTTTAAGGCCTCCACCTCTATGGGGCCGTTCATTTGTCTTCCTCCTGCGAATACCTTTTCGCCAAATTCCTTCTCTACTGGTGCCGATTCCCCTGTCACAAAACTGTAATCTATCTGTGCCTTGCCTTTGTAAAGAACACCATCCACAGGAATTAATTCCTCATTTCTGATCAGCAAGAGGTCTCCTTGTTTAATATCATGTACCTGGGTGCTTACCTCCTTGCCATCGGCATTTATGCGGGTTACCGCTATGGGGAAATAGGATTTGTAATCTCGTTCAAAGGAAAGGAAGGAATAGGTCTTTTGCTGAAAAAACTTCCCCAATAGCAGGAAGAAGACCAATCCGGTTAGGGAGTCGAAAAAACCGCTGCCCCAATCGAATACAATTTCCAATGTACTGCGAACGAACAATACCAAAATGCCTAGGGAAATGGGAACATCTATATTCAGGATTTTGGAACGAAGGCCTTTGTATGCCGAAATGAAGTAGTCTGCCCCTGCATAAAAAACGACCGGAAGGGAAAATGCGAACATTAACCATCTGAAAACCACTTCATATTGATTGAGCCAGAATTCGCCACCAGAGGTTTTGCTACTATTTAAATCAAAATAATCCGGAAAGGAGAGAAACATCACATTGCCAAAGGCAAATCCTGCGACTCCCAACTTGTATATGAGGCTTCGGTCCACCTTTTTTTCCTTTCCATCAATATCTTCCAAAGATATATAGGGTTCGTACCCTATTCTTGCGAGTAACAGCACCACCTCTTTTAAGTTGGTTTTTTTGCTGTTATAGGATATCCGTACCGTTTTTTTTGAAAAGTTAACTTGTGATGAGGTGATGAAGGGGTTTAGCTTGTTCATGTTTTCCAATATCCAAATACAAGAGCTACAATGTATTAATGGAATATAGAGATTCACTATTTGAAGGTTCCCATCATTAAATTCTGTTAATTTTTCAACAATGCTCTCGGTTTCCAAAAAGTCATATTTTCCATCGATGGCATTGGGCGTGGAACCCGCAGAGGATTGTATGTCATAATAATAGGAAAGATTGTTTTCCGAAAAAATCTCGTAGACTGTCTTGCAACCGTTGCAACAGAAGCATTTTTCGTCATATTGGATAGTCTCGGAGCCGCAATCGTCACCACAGTGATAACAGTTTTGCTTTTCCATAATTCATTTGCTAATACCTTGGGCAAAGGTTTAGTTTCAACAATTCTTAAAATATGATAATTATCAGTTTTTACCTACCTTTAAGATGTTAAATTTGTGGAGTCAGGTAAATTATAATGAAATGGAAAGCAGATGTGAAAATTGTATCATACGTCAGTTTAATTCCTTACGTGCAATGTCCAAGGAGGAATTAAAACGGGTGTCCGATTCAAAAACTACGAGACTTGTTAAAAAGGGTGAACCAATTTTTAAGGAAGGCGAAAAATTGGACGGCGTTTTTTGTGTTCGAGACGGGGTTTCCAAACTATCCAAATTAAGTGCCAATGGCAAAGATCAGATTGTAAAACTGGCCAGTAAGGGCGAGGTTATTGGACAACGGTCCGTGGTGGCCGAAGAAAGTGTAAACTTGACTGCCGTGGCCGTAAGCGACATGGAAGTTTGTTTTATTCCTAAGGAGGGAATAGTCTCTACCTTACATACCAACCCCAATTTTACCTTAGAGGTGTTGAGACATATGGCGCACGACCTTAAAGAAGCGGATGATGTCATCGTGAACATGAGCCAAAAAAATGTAAAACAGCGTATGGCCGAAGCTTTTCTTTATCTGAAGAAGAATTTTGGAGAGGATGAGGAAGGATTTTTACGGTTGGTGCTTTCCAGGGAAGATATTTCCAATGTTGTGGGAACTGCTATAGAGTCCTGTATCCGTATCATTTCAGAGTTCAAGAAAAAGGGATATCTCAAGACTTCCGGCAAGAAAATAGGAATCGCAGATGAAAAGGCCTTAAACAATCTTATAGAAGGTTTTTAATACCCTATTTTTTTAAAGCTGATATTTGTCATAGTTTGAACATCCAGTTCAGTCTAATTTTATCGCGGATTCAAAGATGAAATTAGATGAAGAATATTTTAATCCCCACGGACTTTTCAGAAAATTCCTGTAATGCCATTAAGTATGCGATTTCCATGTTTTGGGACCAGGAATGCATTTTTTATTTTTTGAATACCTATACTCCGGCAATAGCCGGAAGTAGGTTTATGGCCGCATCCTTTGAAGAAAGTATGCTCACCAATAGCGCCGCAAAATATTCTCAAAAAGGTCTGGATGATTTATTGCAGCGGGTGAAAAAGGACTTCGTAAACGAGAAGCATAGTTTTAGGACTATATCTTCCTTTAGTTTGTTGGTGGATGAGGTTGTGGAGAGTATCAGAACATACGACATAGATCTTGTTGTTATGGGTACTACGGGTGCCACGGGTATGGAAGAGGTTTTTATGGGCAGTAATGCGGTACGGGTCATTAAATCTGTAAAGGACTGTCCGGTCTTGGCAATTCCGCAAAATTTTGAATTTGAAAAACCCACGGAAATCGCTTTTGCAACAGATTTTACCCGATTTTATACCAAATCTGAATTAAAGGCATTATTGGAATTGGCTGCAATTTTTGATGCGACCGTAAGAATAGTACATGTTCAGTATGAAATCAAGTCCCTTTCCGAATTGCAACTGTTCAATTTGGGAATGCTAAGGAAATATCTTGGCGGGGTAGAACATTACGTGCACACGGTATCGGAACTCAATTCCGTATCCAAAACGTTAGAGGTGTTTTCCAAGGAAATGGATATTCACCTACTGGCCATGTTGAACTATCAACATAGCTATATGGAGCAATTGATAAGGGAGCCCGTTGTAAAAAGAGTCGCCTTCCACACGCAGATACCACTTTTGGTCATTCCGGAATTGGGCATGACCTCCAACTTGAAGGAATCTAGTAATAGGGATAACGTCTTAATGTCTAATTGACCCTATTCCCAATAGGATGGTCTTCATAAAAATCATTAAAGGTTTTATTTGTAGTGTAATTGTCCGTCAAGACCTTATACACCATAAGCACAATTAGGGCCTGCCCCAAAACGGTACAGTAAAATATCCAATTAAAGGGAAAGTTCATCACGGACATAATGGTTACCGTTACCAAGGCCATTGTAGCGGCCAACACCCAAACATAGACTGAATCTTTCATTTTTATTAGAAAGATAGTATTTAGGGATTGGTAAATACGTTAAAGGATTTTTAAAACTTACTTTAAAAATCTTGTGACCAAAATTTGTCCTCTTCGGGAATCAGGGTTTTTTGTTCCCCTTCTAATGGATTGAAACCAGTCTTGGCAAAGTAATACCAAAGGGTAGATGAAAGGGCGGGAGTAATATCGGCATGGTCCCATAATTCGCTTTCTCCGTAGGACGTACCAAAATTTGCTGCGTAAGGTATGCCTTTGTTATTTTCAAAATTCGGACTTTGTATGATAGACTTTTCGATGTTTTCCATAATTTTTTCGGAAAGGTCAAACCTCTGAATACTGTTAAAGGCAACAGCCATTTGTGCAGTACCTTCCAACCATATTACATCCTTATCCTCATCGAAACCATATCCGGAAATAGTTTCCCCGCTTAGTGTGGCCGTTTGTTCATTGATAAATCTATTTGCTTGAAACAATACATCATCGTGTAAGTCCTTAAAAATTAGTTTACTTAATGAAAAGACATCCAGGGCATATGCGTATTCAGGATTTTCGGGCCAGGCCATCAAAAGTCCCAACTCGGCATCCCATCGGTTGTTTTCCAAGAAGCGTAAAATGTCCTGGTGGAATTCATCATAACCTCTTACCGCAAGGAAGGCGGTAATCATACCTTCCGTAACATTTGGAATTTCCGTCGCATCTGGATTCGTACCTCCTTTTAGGGCTCCAGATTGTATTTGGAGCGACCGTAGCCAGCTATCCAGTTTAAGGGCAAGTGGTCCATATTTTGAGGATTGATATTTGTTCTCATATTGGTTCAAGGCAATGAGCAACCAAGCATTGTCGCCCATCCAAACTCGCTCAGGATGGGAACCGTCAGAATTTCTGAACTGATAAAAACCTCCAGTTTGTGGTAGTTCGTAATCCGCTATAGAACTATAGTAATCAAGAATTTTTTCAGCATGTTCCTTTTTATCCTCCTGTATGAAGAAAATGACGGTAAGCGCATTGTCATACAGGGAAGTAAAGCTGGAAATTTCAGTACTTTCCATTAAACCTGAGGATTGCTGTCTATTTGAAATCCAGTTGACGAATGCCTCTTCAAAGACTTGGGATTTTTGATTTGTCTTTTCGGATTCGGCGGCAATTTCCTCATCCAATGTTACTTTTAAATCCTCGTGCAAGGTGGTTACGTCCTCTTTGCTGCAAGAAAGAAAAAGGAATATGGAGATTAATGAAGCAGTCAATCTTGGGTTCATGTGGTAGGTCGTCACTGATTTGGACCTACAAGGTACTTTGCATAGTGGCGAAGGCTAGGAAGAATCGACCAAACGAAAGTATTCCCGATGTCACCCTTTTCGTACGCCATTGGTCTTGTTATCTGGTTTTTAATCGATATTATTGGAAAAGGGATACTTTCTCTTCAAAGAGGAAAGCACTCACTTTATCCGTCCATAATTTAAAAAAGACCTTAAAATATTAAAATTCCTTTCTTATCTTTGTCTCGTTGTGTTGTGTCTCAAAAGCAGTTTTGGGACAATGGAATGAATAGGTTTTTGCCTATTTCAAACCAATGAAAGGCTTTCCGTTTGGGAGGCTTTTTTTGTTTAGGGACCTTTTAAGGAAGGTCGTGGATAACGTAATGTACTAGGGACGCCGCAAGTTTTGCGGTCTGATTGTCCACGTCAAAATCTGGATTTAATTCTGCAATATCCAAAGCCCTAAGTTTGCCGGAACCCATTATGGTTTTTAAGGACTCCAACACTACATCTGGAGTAAAACCCATAGGAGAAGGGGCGCTTACCCCAGGTGCATAGGCGGAGGAGAACCCATCAAGATCAATGGTTACATAAATATGATCGACACTTCCGGTAAAGGCATTGATCCAAGCATTTATTTCATTATGAAACTGGATTCTAAAGGTGTCTCGCATGATATATTTTACATCCAATTCCTTAGCAGTTTCAAATAAGGTCCTGTCGTTGGCGTCCTTTCGTATTCCTAGGCAAAGATATTTGAAGGGTGTTTCGTTTTGTTTACAATCCTGAGCTATTTGATAAAAGGGGGTACCTGAATTGTTTACAATAGTAAGATCTTCCGGTTGGTTATTTCGAAGGTCAAAATGTGCATCGAAATTGATAATACCGATTGAGCCGGAGTTTGACAAGTGTTCTTTAAGTCCATTGAAGGTGCCATAGGAGACGTCGTGCCCCCCACCAAGAACAATGGGGAAATGGTTTTGATTTAGTGTTTGAGATACCAACTCCGACAGGTCTTTTTGGGAATTTTCCATATCACCGTTCATACAGTGAACGGTGCCTACGTCATAAACAGCAACATCCTCAAGTAGGTGATTTGGTAATTTGCCCAGTTGTTTTCTTATGGCATCAGGTCCATTTACAGCGCCCATTCTTCCCTGATTCCTCTTTACCCCTTCCTCACAGGAATAACCAATAATGCTGAAAGCCCTTTTGGAATTACCTGTTTCGATTTTCGTTATCGGAATGCAGGAAATTTTCTCATGGATATAAAGTCGGTCTGCAGAGGACCTTCCGAAATAAATGGTGGATAAGGTTTCTGAATAGCTTTTCATGTATTACTTTCTGATTTTTCCATGAGTCCAATTTAGGAACGGGACCTTTGGCCTTGAAAAAAATCCCTAAAAAATTGAATTCAAAACTTCATCTTCTACGAAGTTAGGCAAATTAATGTTTAGCTCAGGTGTACGGTCCATCTCACGTTTTAAAGCAAAAATAGCTTCTTTGTTTCTGGCCCAGCTTCTTCTTGCGATTCCATTGTTAACATCAAAGAAAAGCATGCTTTTAAGTTTTTTTGAAGCAGCTTCGGAACCATCCAATACCATTCCAAACCCTCCATTAATCACTTCTCCCCAACCTACGCCACCACCATTGTGAATGGAAACCCAGGTCGCTCCCCTAAAACTATCACCTATTACATTATGTATGGCCATGTCTGCCGTAAACTTACTACCGTCGTAAATATTGCTGGTTTCTCTGTAGGGACTATCCGTTCCACTCACATCATGATGGTCTCTACCCAAAACGATAGGAGCGGATATTTCCCCAGATTTCACGGCGCTATTAAATGCTTCGGCGATAGAGGCCCGTCCTTCTGCATCGGCATATAGTATTCTGGCTTGTGACCCCACAACCAATTTATTTTTTTCGGCTTCCTCGATCCATTTAATGTTGTCCATCATCTGTTGCTGAATTTCCATGGGTGTGGTTTTTTCAATTTTCCGCATCACTGTTAAGGCGATTTGATCGGTTCTTTGTAGGTCTTCCGGTTTACCTGAGGTACAGACCCATCGGAAAGGCCCAAAACCGTAATCAAAACACATGGGCCCCAAAATATCCTGTACATAGGAGGGATATTTGAAATCGATGTTGTTTTCCGCCATCACATCGGCACCAGCTCTTGATGCTTCCAATAGAAAGGCATTACCGTAATCAAAAAAGTAGCAGCCTTTTTCTGAATGTTTGTTGATAGCCTTGGCATGCCTTCTTAAGGATTCTTGAACTTTTTCCTTGAACAGTGTTGCGTTGGAACTCATAAGTTCGTTTGATTCTTCAAAACTTAACCCAGCAGGATAATATCCACCGGCCCAAGGATTGTGCAATGAGGTTTGGTCAGACCCCAAATGGACAAAAATATTTTCATCGTATAGCCGCTCCCAAACATGAACCACATTACCGATATAGGCAATGGAGACCACTTCTTCATTTTTAACCGCCAGTTTAATTCGTTCCACTAATGAATCCATATCCTCCAAGAGTTCGTCCACCCAACCCTGCTCATATCTCTTTTGGGCAGCACTGGGGTTTACTTCGGCACATACGGTAATGCATTCGGCAATATTCCCTGCTTTGGGTTGGGCACCGCTCATTCCGCCTAGTCCGGCGGTCAAGAATATTTTGCCTTTGGAAGATTCGCCATTTTTCAGAACCTTTCTAAAGGCGTTCATGACGGTAATGGTAGTGCCATGAACGATTCCTTGCGGGCCAATATACATGTATGAACCAGCCGTCATTTGACCATATTGGGTTACGCCTAGAGCATTGTATTTTTCCCAGTCGTCCGGTTTGGAATGATTGGGAATCATCATTCCGTTAGTGACTACGACCCTAGGAGCTTTCTTTGATGAAGGGAACAATCCCATGGGATGACCCGAATAGATATGAAGTGTTTGCTCTTCCGTCATGGTGGCCAGAAACTGCATGGTCAACAAATATTGCGCCCAGTTTTGGAAAACCGCACCGTTTCCACCATAAGTGATCAATTCTTCCGGATGCTGTGCCACTTCGGGATTCAAATTGTTTTGAATCATTAACATAATAGCAGCTGCCTGAGCCGTTTTGGCAGGGTATTCGGAAATCGGTCGCGCATACATGTCATATTCCGGTATAAAGCGATACATGTAAATGCGGCCAAATTCTTCGAGTTCTTCGGCAAATTCTTTGGATAGCTCAGGGTGCCATGATTGCGGAAAATAACGAAGGGCATTCCTAACGGCCAGTTTCTTTTCATCCAAGGAAAGGATATCCTTTCGCTTTGGTGCATGGCTAAGGCTTTGAGAACGCTGTTTCCTATTAGGTAAACTTTTTGGAATACCTTCTAATATTTCTGATTTAAAATCCATTAAGCCTTGTGTTTGTTGAAAACCAAACTTCCTGCTTTCCAAACCATACAGGGTTTTAAATTTCCTTGATTGTATAGAATTTCTTGGTAGTTATCCGTATGAAAAAGACTAAAATCCGCTAATAGCCCTTTGGCTAATTTACCTCGGTCCTTCAGTCCTAAAGCGGCCGCCGCCCTAATTGTAATCCCGGCAAGGACTTCGGCATTGGATAATTTTTCAAAAGCTCCTAAAATGGCTGCTTGGGTCAATAGATCACCCATAGGTGCAGAGCCGGGGTTATGGTCACTTGCGATAGCAAGGGTAGCTCCGGCATCCAACAATTTTCTGGCGGGAGTGAAATTACAGCCAAGTCCGAGCGAAGCTCCAGGCAAAGCCGTGGCAATGGTGTCGCTTTGAGCCAAAAGCTGGATTTCCTTTTCGGTACTTGCTTCTAGATGATCGGCACTGATCGCACCAAAGTCAACGGCAACTTGACTGCCTCCCGGGGTAAATTGATCGGCATGCACGGTAATATCAAACCCCATTTTCTTGGCGGTCTCAAAATAAGGAGCGATTTCTATTGGAGAAAAGGCACTTTCCTCAATAAATGCATCGATTCTATGGGCAAGGCCTTTTTCCTTTATCATTGGTAAAAGCTTCACGACTAGTTCTTCCAAATACTCTTTTTTGGTTCCTTTATAATCTTTTGGAAACATATGGGCGGCGAGGCAAGTAGCAATTAAATCAGAGGGAATAGTATCGTTCGCCTGCTTAATTGCTTCCAGCATTTTAATTTCCTCCTCGACCGAAAGACCATAACCACTTTTTACTTCGAGAGTAGTAACTCCAGTTTCAAGATGGCGATTGGCAAGTTTTGTAGTTTTCTTGATCAACTCCTCTTTTTCCGCTTTTCTTGTTTCTGTCACGGTATCCCAAATACCACCTCCCGATTTCGCTATTTCCAAATATGTTTTGCCAGAATTCCGTAGAGCATAATCGTTTGCCCTACTTCCACCAAAACAAATATGGGTATGGGCATCTATAAAACCCGGAAGGCACACATGGTCTCCTTTTAGTTCGTACAATTCGGCTTTGGAATAATCCGTTTTTAGGCGTTCAAAAACTCCAATGGCTAAAATTTTTCCGTTGGAAATCAAAATACCCGCCTGCTCTACAATTTGAAGTTGGCTATCTGAAAGAGGCCCTTTCAATGGAAGTGCCTCCATAGTAACAAGTTGCCTGATGGGTCCAATTAATTTTAGTTCATCCATATGCTAATAGTGTTCAAATTGTGCTGAATATTTTGTTTTGAGTGATATATCCTTTTTCTTTTCGATAGAATCTATGACTGAAATAATGGTCTTATTTCTGATCATTTCAATCCCTTTTTCGATGTCATCCGAAAAAACGCGGTCCTTATCTGCAAATGATACCTTTTTTCTAACTGATTTATGAATTTTATCCAAAAATATACCTGATTTAAGTGGCTTACGAAATTCAAAAGCTTGGGCCGCGGTCAATAATTCAATGGCCAATATCTTTTCAACGTTCTCAATGACCCGCAAAGCTTTTCTTCCTCCTATGGACCCCATACTTACATGGTCTTCCTGTCCCAAAGAAGTGGGAATACTATCTGCACTGGATGGAAAACATAGCCCTTTGTTCTCACTGGCCAAGGCAGCACTGGTGTATTGTAAAATCATATAGCCAGAATTTATTCCGGTATCCTTCATTAACAATTTCGGGACTCCGGGGCTATTCCCTTCCAAAGCTAAATAAATGCGTCTATCCGAAATATTTCCAATTTCCGAAGCGGCCAAACAGGCATAGTCCAATGCCATGGCCAAGGGTTGACCATGAAAATTACCCCCGCTAATGGTTAGCTCTTCGTCAATAATAACAGGATTGTCCGTAACGGAGTTTAATTCCGTTTCCACCAATTCCTTCAAATGTAACCATGTATTGCGAGATGCGCCGTGAACCTGTGGCATACAGCGAAGTGAGTAAGGGTCTTGTACACGTTCACAATCAATATGGTCCTCCATAATTTCGGAGCCCTTTAACAAGCGTTTTATTCTTCGGGCCACGTGAATATTGCCTTTAAATGGCCTCAGTTCATGAAGTTCCTTGTAGAATGGTTTTACGGAACCTTGCAAGCCTTCTATCATCATGGCACCAATGATATCCGCTTGAGCAAGTATTGAATGCAGTTTTTCCACAACTTTTACAGCGTGTGCGGCTATAAACTGTGTGCCGTTTATCAAGGCCAAACCTTCTTTTGGACCCAAATCCAGCGCTGTAAGTCCGGTAATCTGAAACAATTCCTTTGTTTCTATAATCTTATTTTGATATCGAACCTTTCCCAGTCCAATTAGGGGTAAAAATAAATGGGATAGGGGAGCCAAGTCCCCCGAGGCTCCAACGGAACCTTGGGATGGAACAATAGGTAAGGCGTCCTGTTCAATGTGCCATATAATGCGCTCCAAAGTAGCGATTGCAATTCCAGAATAACCCTTGGCCAAGGAATGGGCTTTCAAAATCAACATGATTTTTACTAATTCCTCAGGAATAGGTTCCCCTACACCTACGCTATGACTTTTAAGGATATTGTTTTGCAGTATTTTGGTTTCCTCTTTGGAGATTTTGGTCGTACAAAGTGGTCCAAAACCTGTATTTATACCATATACGGGGTTTCCTTTATCCACTATTTTTTGTACGATGTGCCAGCTGTTTTCAACCTTGTCCCTACTGGCTTGGCCCAATGCTATACCGGTTTTCCCTTTGCAGATATTCAACGTAATTCCGGCTGTAAGCCAATCTTCGCCTAATTTAAATGAATTCGATATCACAAACTACTATTTTGGATTTTTCACATATAAAGATATTTGTTAAGTTTGATAATTACCAATATCATTTGATTGATTAATCAATAACTATGAGTTCTCAAATAGAATTACGACATCTGACATACTTTTTGGCCGTGGCAGAGGAACTTCATTTTAGGAAGGCTGCGGAGAAACTTTTTATTTCGCAACCCGGACTATCCCGGCAGATTAAGCAAATGGAGACCATTTTACAAGTAGATCTTTTTGTGAGGGATAAAAAGAAGGTTTCATTGACGCCCGCTGGCCACTATTTAAGAAATAGGGCAGAGGATATATTCAAGCAATTGAAGGAGACCAAACGCCAACTACAATTGATTGGTGATGGTGATACCGGGGAAATTAGAATTGGGTTCCTTGGTTCTGCTATGCAGGAAGTTATTCCCGACCTGCTGTTGGGGTTAAAGGACAAATTTCCCAAAATAAAAACGTCCTTGCTGGAACTATCCAATCAAAATCAAGTGGATGCTGTACTAAAGGATGAATTGGATATGGGTTTTGTTCGGTTGGGCAGGGTGCCGGCAGCCCTAAACATGAAAACGGTTTTCGAGGACACATTTTCTTTAGTGCTACCGGAAAGCTACCCTATGCTTACTAGAGAATATGACGGCATGGAAAGGTTTGCTGACGATAATTTCATTTTGTTCAGTCAGGATTATAGTCCATATTATTATGAAACCATTATGAGTATTTGCTCAGATGCTGGATTTGTACCCAAGGTTTCACATAAATCCGTCCATGCGCAGACCATTTTTAAACTGGTGGAGAATAATTTGGGTATCGCCATTGTGCCAACGGCTTTGCAATACGGATTTCAAATGCGGGTAAAGTTTGTTGAGCTAAAGGATATTAGACAAAGGGCATTGTTATCTGTAATTTGGAAGAAGGAAAATAGGAACCCGGTGTTGCAGAACTGTATCGACCTTTTGTTTGATTCGTGAACCAAACATCTTAATTTTATAGTACTAAAACGGATAATATGATTTTTGACCTCATACGGAAAAGGCGTTCGGTTTTTCCACCTCAATATAATGATCGACCCATTTTAAAACAGGACATAGAAAAAATATTGGAGGCCGCTAACTGGGCTCCAAACCACAAGCATACCGAACCTTGGCGATTTAAAGTGATTCAAGGTGATACGAAGGCAAGGTTGGGTGAATTTCTTTCTGAAAAATATAGAGAATCGGACCCAAGGCCGAAGCAAATGAAAATCAAAAAGCTTCAGGAAAACCCAAGGAAAGCTGCCGCGGTAATAGCAATTTGCATACAAAGGGATCCAAAGGAAAGTCTTCCGGAGTGGGAGGAAACTGCCGCAGTTGCCATGGCGGTGCAAAATATGTGGCTTTGCTGTACTGAAATGGGCATTGGGGCCTATTGGAGCTCACCGGGACTCATAAAATATATGGATGGGTTTTTCGATTTGAATGAAGGTGAAAAATGTTTAGGCTTTTTCTATATGGGTTATTTTGATGGAGAATTGCCCGAAGCATCGAGAACACCGATATCAGAAAAAACAACCTGGCTCAATTAATCAAAGTATGGAAAAAGGGCCAAGCGATATTCCCATGCCGTGGCTATAAACAATCCAAGGTACACTATGGCCACAAGAAATTTTAAAAATGTCCCGGTTAGGAAACCTAGAAAAGAACCAAAAGCGGCCCTAGTGGCCGTTTTTTTATCGGCCTTGTTCAACAATTCCCCAACCAAGGCACCTATAAATGGCCAGATAACAATACCAAAAGGACCAAAAAAAGGAAAAACCAAGGCGACCAACAATCCAACTGTTGTTCCAATGACCCCGGCCCTTGTGCCACCAAACTTTTTAGTGCCCATAGCTGGGATTATATAATCCAATCCAAAAACGATTAGGGCAATGGCCAAGGTGGTTCCCAAGATCCACCAATTGTTGGGTATGGCCTTTGTTAAATATAAAAGAAGCAGCCCTATCCAGCTTAAGGGAGGACCAGGTAGAACGGGTAAAAAACTTCCTAAAATACCAATTAGCATAAAAACAAACCCAATGACCAACAAAACGATATCCATGGTAAATCTTTTTTTAGGTAAGACAGGTCTAACCTGTAATTGTTACAAACAAAATAAAAATAAAACCTTCGCCATTTAAGTTTCGTAGGTATTTTTGAAACCTGTAGACCAAATCAATGGTGGAATGTACCAAAGAATATGCAAAAAGTAAGTTACTTCGATTAGGCGGAGGACTCATGTGCATATTTTATTTCCTAGGAATTTTCAATGGCTTGGTGATGGAGACTTTGCACGAAGTGTCCCACATGCTGGCTCCCAAAGGCCATCATCATAGTTACGCCTTTGGGCACGAATTACCGGATTATTCATCCTTGGAGGGTATGGTGGGCCATTCCCATAAGGCTTTGGAAGAACTTAAGGAATTATTGGAAGCCAATAAACAGCAGAAAAAGGATAAAAAGGATGCTGATACTGAAAAATTGGACAAACATTTTTCAGGTGAATCTAAACTGATGCCTGCTACTGTCCTCGCAGAAAATAAACAACCCAATTGGTGTTATATCAAAAGACAGCATTACAGGTATATCCATATAAGTACACCTCCTCCCCAGCGTAAATAAATAGTAAAAGGGTATAATCTCTCTTGTTCGAAGTTTACTATTTCGGCAAATGACCTATACCCTGAAATCCACAATTATTCACGCTAATCAAATTCAATAATTACGATATTATGAAATATATTATCGCGGGGATATCCATGTTTTTCATGGGTACCATTGCCGCACAAAACTTAAAGGGTAAACTGGTAAATGAATCCGGTACGCCTTTGGAAGATGCTGGGATATTCAATAAAACCAGCGGTCAGCATAACCATACCGATGCTACGGGACATTTCGTACTGGATAGGACCACGGTAAACGATACCATTTATTTTTCAATTTTGGGATATGAAACCCAAACCCGGGTTGTGAGTCGGACAGATTTGGAGAAACCTATTACCATTGTTCTCAAGGAAAGCTTCATTTCACTGGATCAGGTGGTTTTGGTATCCAAGGTGGATGCTTTAAGCCGACTGGTTGATGTTGACGTTAAAACAAACCCGGTAAAATCCTCACAGGAAATTCTTAGAAAGGTACCAGGGCTGATTATTGGTCAACATGCCGGAGGAGGAAAGGCGGAACAGATTTTTTTACGCGGTTTTGACGTGGACCACGGAACCGATGTGGCCATTAGCGTGGAAGGAATGCCGGTTAACATGGTTTCCCATGCCCATGGACAAGGTTATGCAGACCTTCATTTTGTAATTCCTGAGACCATAGAGAACATCAATTTTGGAAAAGGGCCTTATTATGCAGACCAAGGGAATTTTAACACCGCTGGTTATGTTAACCTAAAATTGCGAAAGCGCCTGGACCAAAGTATGGTGTCTACCGAAATAGGACAATTTGGTACCCGTAGGTTCATGGGGATGTTGAATGTGCTGGAAAATCAAAATAGCAGTGCCTATTTGGCTTCTGAGCTCTATTTAACGGATGGCCCTTTTGATTCGCCCCAGAATTTTAATAGAATCAATGTTATGGGAAGATATAGCTATGCCTTGCCCGGAGAACAGGAACTGATTTTGACGGCATCACATTTTTCCAGTAAATGGGATGCTTCGGGGCAGGTGCCACAAAGAGCGATAGACCAAGGGCTAATCGGTCGCTTTGGTGCCATTGATCATACCGAAGGCGGACAGACCAGTAGGACCAACGTGGTTTTGAACCATACCAAAAATCTAGGTTCAAGTAAATCCTTGGAAACTATGGCCTTTGTGTCCCAATATCATTTTAACCTTTTTTCCAACTTTACGTTTTTTCTGGAAGACCTAGTGAACGGAGATCAAATAGAGCAATATGAAGACCGGTTAATGGCCGGGGCCAAGACCGTTTTCAATAACAAATCGGCCAAATTCGGCAATTTGGAGTTTGAGTACAACGGGGGTATTGGTTTTCGATATGATAATATAGATGACAACCAATTGTCCAGAACCTTAAACAGGCAAGAACTATTGCAACGCCTGGCTTATGGGGATATCGATGAGGTCAACGCCTATGCTTTTGCCGGGGCTAGCGTAAATTCGGGTAAGTTCACCTTTGAACCGGCACTGCGACTGGATTATTTTAAGTTTGATTACTACAACAAGTTAAGCGGACTGTATGATAACCGCAGTGAAGAAAAAATGGCCATCAGTCCCAAATTCAATACCATTTACAGCCCCACGCAGAATACACAGTTCTTTCTAAAGACGGGAATCGGTTTTCATTCGAACGATACCCGGGTAGTAGTGGCGAACGGGGGCCAGGAAATCCTACCGGCAGCATATGGTGTTGATCTTGGAACTATTGTCAAACCTATGGATAAATTGGTGCTTAACGCCACCTTATGGAGTCTGTTTTTGGATCAGGAGTTCGTGTACGTTGGCGATGCGGCCATTGTAGAACCTAGTGGCAAGACAAGGAGAATGGGGGTCGAAGTGGGAGCACGATATCAGCCATTGGATTGGCTATATCTATATTCCGATGCCAATTATACCCATGCACGGAGTACCGAGGAAGCCGATGGAGCTGACTATATTCCCCTTGCTCCGGATTTTACTATGTCTGGAGGAATGACCTTGGGAAATACTGATGGCTTCTTCGGTAGTCTCAATTATAGGTATATCGATGAAAGACCTGCTAATGAGGACAATTCCATTGTGGCCGAGGGCTATTTTGTAACCGATGCAACCTTAAATTATAGTCTAAAGAATTGGACTTTCGGTTTAATCGTTGAAAACCTTTTTGATACTGAGTGGAACGAAACGCAATTTGCGACCGAAAGTCGGTTATTCAACGAGGCTTCCTCTGTTGAGGAAATACATTTTACACCGGGAACTCCTTTTTATGTAAGGGGAAAGGTTACCGTTAGTTTCTAAAACATAATCCGTCAGAGTACTACCTGGCGGATTTTTTCAAACCTTTTTAACTAAAAAATTAGTTTAAACTAAATATTTAGTTATATTTGTTTATATTGAACTAAAAAAATAGTTGAAAAATGAAACAGCTCACAAAGGCAGAGGAAGAAGTAATGCAGGTGTTATGGCAGTTGGAAAAATCCAACGTTGCCGGGGTGATAGACGAACTCCCGGAGCCTAAGCCGGCATATAATACGGTGTCTACCATTATAAGGATTTTGGAAAGCAAAGGTTTTGTGGACCATGAGAAAGAGGGGAAGGGTTATCTATATTTTCCCGTGGTAAGAAAATCGGATTATAGTAACCAGAGCATCAATAAACTAGTGGACGGTTATTTTCAGGGCTCTTTTAAAAGTATGGTGTCCTTCTTTATGAAGAAAAACGATATGAGCCTTTCTGAATTGGAGTCCATCCTAAACGAAATAAAAAAGGATAAAAAATGATACAGTATATTTTGGAGTGTATCGCCTTTCAATTGGTGTTCCTCGTCATTTACGATTTTTTCCTAAAACGGGAGACCTTCTTTCAGTGGAACCGGGTTTATTTGTTGGTTACCTATGTGTTGTCGCTCATTCTTCCTTGGATAAAAATAGAGGCCTTTAAGACCGAAACCCAGGTTTTTTTAGGATACTCGGAATTTCTCTGGAATATGGATCAATCTGAAGTGGCCATAGTTCCTAACCCCGATAATCATTTTACACTTACTTGGCAAGAGGGTATTTTTTGGGTTGGGGCACTTTTGGCTGCTATATGGTTTATTATCAAATTATGGCGCCTGTATAAGTTGCGCTCCCAGGGAAAAATCAGTTATTTCAAAGATTTTACCCAAGTTTTAATACCCAAGAGTAATATCGCCTTTTCCTTTTTCAGGTCTATTTTTCTGGGTGAAAAAATAGTGGGAAGGGAATATGACAGTGTGGTTTCCCATGAGTTGGTTCATATAAAGCAATGGCATTCCTTGGACCTACTGTTTTTTGAGGTGATGCGCATTGTTTCATGGTTTAATCCCTTGGTCTATATCTACCAGCAAAGAATAACGGAACTCCACGAGTTTATCGCAGACTCCCAAGTTACCAAAAAAGAAAAAAGTCGACATTACGAGATGTTGTTGTCCCAAATGTTTGAGGTGCAGCATATCTCCTTCGTCAATCCATTTTTTAAATCATCATTAATCAAAAAACGAATAGTCATGTTACAAAAATCAAAATCAAAAAGAGTTTATCGGTTAAAGTATTTGGTGTTAGTACCACTTGTTTTAGCAATGTTGATTTATACTTCCTGCGAAATCGAATCTGATTCCAAAGAAAATTTGAATTCGACTGAATTAAAAAGTAAAACTCTACCCTATGGTGCAATAGAACAAGTGCCCATTTTTCCAGGTTGCGAGAATTCTGAGGACCAACGGGCCTGTTTCAACGAACAAATACAATTACACATTAGTAAGAACTTTAATTATCCAGAGGAAGCCCTGAAGCAAGGTATTGAAGGAAGGGTCAGTGTGATGTTCACCATAAACTCTGATGGAAACATTGTCAATATCAAAAAACGTGGTCCACATCCTCTTTTGGAAACTGAGGTAGAACGTATTATTTCTCGTTTGCCCCAAATGAAACCAGGTAAATCGGAAGGAAAAGCTGTGAATGTGCCTTATTCTATTCCTGTAGTTTTTAAACTGGACGGTACTTCGGTACAAGCCTTTAAATCAGGTGTTAATGGAGAAACGGATTATACGCCCTTTGCTAAGGTTGATGAAGTCCCCGTTTTTCCGGGCTGTGAAAATGCCAGCGATAAACGCGCCTGTTTCAATGATAAAATCATGAAACATATCAGCAAAAATTTTAGATATCCTGAAGAGGCACAAGAAAATGGTGTTCAAGGTAGGGTAAGCGCCTTGTTTTCAATTTCCGATAATGGGAATATTGAAAATGTCAAATTAAGAGGTCCGGATAAGCTCTTAGAGGATGAGGTTGAGCGCATATTGAATCGTTTGCCCGTTATGGTCCCCGGAAAGCATGAAGGTGAAGCTGTAGCCGTTGCCTACTCGATTCCTGTAAACTTTAAGTTACAGGAAGATAATGACCAAAGCTCTAATGAAGATTCCGCAAAAGACTATCTACAGGTAAATGGTGGATTAACGAATGAATATGGGAATAGCGTTTTTAAAGGCAAGGTAATGGACAGTGAATCCATGGGTATACCGGGAGTAAGTATAAAGGTTGAAGGAACCAATAATGCGGTTATTTCAGATTTTGATGGTCAATTTTCCATAAAGGTCTCCGAAGGCAAAATATTGAAATTTCAATATGAAGGCTTGCCTGAAAAGAGAATGCTCGTGTCCAGATAGAAAAAATGGGTTTACTATTTTATATTCATCAAAGAATAAATCAATTGTTTTAAGTTTGGGCAAGAAAAAAAATTTATGGATTATTTTTTTAATCCTAGTTTCCTTTAATATCTCTGCACAGATGCCTTTGTCCCAGAAGGCGGACAGTCTTTATACCATTGGCAACTACATCCAAGCCATTAATATATATTCCAAAGCAGGTACGGTAAAATCTTCCCTTCAGATTGCGAGGGCGTACAATGCCATAGGGAATTTTGAAAAGGCCGTGGCTCAGTATGAGTCTTTGGTGAATACAAATCCAGCAATGGAAACTCCCCGGTTTGAGCTTGGGAAGTTGTACCTTAAAACCAAACAATATCCTTTAGCCAAGGAACTCTTTTCTACTTTGGTCCAAAAGGTCCCAAGAACCCGGAATATCATTTCTATTTGGGGGAATCTATTCGGGAAGTTGAAGACCTGGACCTGGCAATTCCCTCATATAAAAACGCTGTAGCGGTGGACAGCACACATCTAAGAAGCTTGTTTCAATTGTCAAAGTATTATCTAATTAAGCGAGAAAAGGACTCCGTGTTATATTATACTGATATGGGACTTGATTTTTATCCTACTGATGTGTCGCTATTGAACTTTAAGGGGTTAGCCTATTTCAACAATGATAATTTTAGGGACGCTATTCCTTATTTTGAAAAATTGTTGGATTTGGGTGAAACCAAACCGTTTGTTTATCAAAAATTGGGTTATGCCTACTTTAAGGCCTGGGAATTTGAAAAGGCAAAGGCTATGTATAAAAAGGCCATTGGGATGGAAGATAATAATCCTGAACTCTACTATGAACTGGGTCACGTTTACCTAAAAGATCGGGCCTTGGATTCCGCACAGTTTTATGTTAAAAAATCAATTGAGGTAAAGAAACCAAATTTGGCCAGTGAGTATGAGACCTTGGCGGGTATTGCCCGTCAGAAGGATAAATTGAGTGAAACGCTCGTTTACTATATGTTGGCCCATGAAGAACAACCAGATGAACCTAGATATTTTTATCAGATTTGTGCAATGAAGGATGGATTGGATAAAAACCCAAAGGAAAGCCTGGATTGTTACCAAAGCTTCTTAAATAAATATAGGGACCCCCATCCTTATTTTCACGAAATCGTATCCAAACGCATTTCTGAACTTAAAACAGAAATACACTTTTCCCAGAACTAGACTGCCCAAAAAATTGTAATTTCCACCATAGATTTGGTGTCATGCAGCGCATTTTGGTCTTTTTTGTTTTTCTGATGTTGGTTTCTTGTAATTTCTTTGAATCCAAGGAAAAAAGAACCCAGGAAATGATCAATGCGGAGTTGAGGGAAATGGACTGGAATTCCATCGACTCCTATCCACTTTTTCTGGATTGTGATGAAACGGCTACCAAGCAGGTACAAAAGCAGTGCTTTGAGCAGAAAATAACACGTTACTTCGAAACTACCTTGAACGAGTTCGAATTTACGGTAGATTCCGATAAGAACGCTATTGTAGATGTTATCTTTGTAATTGATGCGGAAGGTAAAATCAATGTTGTGGATATTGTTAAGGATGCATCAATCCTAAGGCAAATGCCCGAGTTCGATGGTATTATCACCCAAAGCTTGAAAAATATTCCTCCCATCGCCCCGGCATTAAAAAGGGGTATCCCGGTAAAAACAAAATTTAAGATTCCGGTTCAATTAAATACCAAATAGGCATTGGCAATAGAGAAAATTATTTTAGGTATAGATCCCGGTACTACCATAATGGGTTTTGGACTGATCAAGGTTGTTGGCAAAAAAATGGAGTTCATACAAATGAACGAATTGCAACTAAAAAAATACGATGATCCGTATACCAAACTAAAACTCATTTTCGACCGAACCATAGAACTCATCGATACCTATCACCCAGATGAAATTGCCATTGAGGCTCCTTTTTTTGGTAAAAATGTGCAATCCATGCTAAAATTGGGAAGAGCTCAGGGAGTCGCCATGGCGGCAGGCTTATCGAGGCAAATACCCATTACGGAATACCTACCTAAAAAAATAAAAATGGCCATTACGGGCAATGGTAATGCGAGTAAGGAACAAGTGGCAAAAATGTTACAGAGTGTTCTGTCCCTAAAATCACTACCGAAGAATCTGGATAGCACCGATGGATTGGCCGCAGCAGTATGTCATTTTTATAATGAGGGTAGAGTAGAGATTGGTAAGTCGTACTCCGGTTGGGAGGCTTTTGTGAAACAAAATAGCCCCCCAGCCCCCAGAGGGGGAGTTAAAAACTCTTTGCAGGTGAATTTGCGGAAAAAGAAAAACTAAACCATAAATTGGACAAGGCTAAAGATTCAAGCGGTTTGGAAAAAGTTCCCCCTTTGGGGGCGGAGGGGGCTGGCATATATATCCACATTCCTTTTTGCAAGCAAGCGTGCCATTACTGTGACTTTCATTTTTCTACTTCTATGGAAAAAAAGGAAACCATGGTGCGTGCCCTCATAAAGGAGCTAGAACTCCGAAAATCCGAATTTAAGGATGACAACGTGGAAACTATTTATTTTGGAGGGGGTACCCCTTCAGTTCTAGAGCATAAGGAAATTGAAAGGATTATCAATACAGTTTATGAAAATTATAATGTCTCTGATAATCCTGAGATAACACTCGAGGCCAATCCCGATGATTTAACAGAAGAAAAAATTTTAGAGTTGTCCCAGGGTCCCATCAACCGTTTGAGCATAGGAATCCAATCTTTTTTTGAAGAAGACCTGAAGTTGATGAACCGTGCCCACAACGTGGAACAAGCTGAGAAATGCTTGCGATTGGCTTCTAGACATTTTGATAATATTTCAATAGACCTTATTTATGGAATGCCCAATATGAGTGTGGCGCGATGGAAAAAAAACATTGAAAAAGCACTCAGTTTTAATGTGCCCCATATCTCCAGTTATGCCCTTACGGTAGAGCCCAAAACCGCTTTGGCGAGATTTGTTGAAAAAGAATTGATCGTGCCGGCAACCGATGAGGAAACCCAAGAACATTTTCACGTCCTGTATCAAATGCTATTGGAAGCTGGATATGATTGCTATGAAATTTCCAACTTTGGAAAGCCAGGGTATTTTTCCAAAAACAATTCGGCCTATTGGCAGCAGAAAAAGTATATGGGCATCGGTCCTTCGGCACATTCTTTTGATGGTCGGCGTCGTGGGTGGAACATCAACAATAACCCCAAATACATAAAGGCCATTGAAAATGGGGAACTACCCATGGAAATTGAAGTGCTGACTACTAGGGACAAATACAATGAGTATATAATGACGGGATTAAGAACCGTTTGGGGAGTATCCTTAAATCGGATTCAAAGGGAATATGGCGGGAAATATGAAGAATATCTGCTTTTGCAATCCGAAAAATTTAGAGATCAAGAACTATTGAATCTAGATGGGGACATTCTTACCACAACCCAAAAAGGCAAGTTTTTGGCCGATGGAATTGCCGCTGATTTGTTTATGATTAACTTGTCCTAGTTAAATGCTTCATATAAACTAAGGTTGAAAACAATCATAAAATATAAAAAGCTCGAATTTAAAATAGATTTATCCCAACCGTTGGATATATCCATTCCTATGACGGGTGATATATCAAATGTAAATGCTTGGTATGTAAATCCCCCTAGAATTGAGCCCCATACGGAGCATGGCTTTACGGGAAGTGTTAAGGCCGGTGCATCCACCAATTTTAATGATATTTGGTTCAACCCGCATGCCCATGGAACACATACGGAATGTATTGGGCATATTACCACTAAATTCCATTCGGTCAATGACGCCTTAAATAGGTATTTCTTTTTGGCAGAGGTCGTAACCATTGCCCCGGGAAAGCTAGGGGAGGATTTTGTAATATCTCGTCAGCAGCTGAAAAACGCCATAAAATCTACAAATTTGGATGCCCTTGTCATCAGAACCTTGCCCAACACCAGGGAAAAGTTTTCAAAACAGTATTCCAATAGTAATCCACCCTATTTAGTAGAGGAAGCGGTAGAATTTTTGGTCGGATTAGGGATAGATCACCTCTTAGTGGATCTGCCATCTGTGGATAAGGAAAAGGATGATGGAGCCCTACGCGGACATAAGGCTTTTTGGAATTTCAAGGGTGACCTTAGGAAGGAAGCCACGATTACGGAGTTTATTTTTGTTCCTAATGAGGTAGAGGATGGGGTCTATTTTTTAAATATTCAAATGGCACCCTTTGTAAACGACGCAAGCCCCAGTAGGCCGGTTTTGTATAAAATAGAAAAAGCATGAAGAATATTTTAAAATTGGAAGAACTGGCCATGTTTGCCTTGGGATTATTTATGTATGGCCTTCTGGGCTACCCTTGGTGGCTTTTTTTTGTATTGATTTTAACACCGGACCTAGGTATGTTGGGTTATTTGTTCAATCCTCGTATTGGAGCCATTGGCTATAATATTTTCCATCATAAAGGGATTGCTATTTTATTATATTTTTTTGGCATGTACTTGTCGTTTCCGGTGATTGAAATGATTGGTGTTATTTTGTTTACCCACTCCTCCATGGATCGGATTTTTGGTTACGGGCTCAAATATGACAAAGGTTTTAAATACACACATTTAGGAGAAATAGGAAAAACCAATGGATAATATTTTGGATGTTTTTTTAGGGCTTGTTTTAGGAGGGATAAGCATGTATTGGCTGTTCTCTCTTTTTAGAAGGAAACAAAGCAAGGAGATTACAACCCATCAATCTGCCGTATTGATGGAAAAGATAAAGAGTGTATGTAAATTAATTTCGGTTGAGGGCGATTTTGCCGAAGTCTATAAATACGAAAATTCCAAAGAGCGCTTTATGAGTTTGCTCATAAGTAAAAAACGGGCGTTAATCGTTATTAAGGCCAAAGCACATATAGGATATGACCTCAGTAAGATTTTAATGCATGCCGATGAAAGCAAGAAAAAAATAATCCTATCCAATTTCCCTGAACCGGAGATACTTTCGGTAGAACCGGAACTGGAATTTTATGATATAAAAAACGGACTTTTCAATCTTTTTACGCCAGATGATTTAACGAGTTTAAATGTAGAGGCCAAGAAGCATATTAGGGAAAAGATACCGGAGAGCGGTCTTATGGACACTGCTCGTAAGGAAGCTTTACAGGCGGTTTTACTTGTAGAAAAAATTGTAGAGACCATTGGGTGGAAACTGGACTATTCTGCCCTTAAAATAAATGAAGAACAAAAGAAATTATTGGAAAAACAGGAATAGAAAATGAAAACAATTGCAACTTTATTATTTTTGACACTCTCATTAACGGCTTTTGGCCAAACAAAAAAAGAAATGAAAGAATTTGATCCACATTTTAACCATACCGTATTTTTTTGGTTGAAAAACCCTGATAGCGAAGCAGACCGAACTGCCTTTGTAAAATCACTTACCAAATTTTTGGACAACTCAGGGTATGCGAAGACTAAATTCATTGGCAAACCACCAAAAGCAAGTCGCGATGTTGTGGATGGGTCTTTCACGTTCTCCCTTATGGTTTCTTTTGAGTCCGCCGAGGCACAACAGGCCTACCAAGATGAGGCTCCCCACAAGGTTTTTATAGAGGAATCTGAACATCTTTGGGAAAAGGTGATTGTCTATGACTCCCAAGGTATTTAAAATTGTGTGATGAACATCGAAGTCTTTCGGGATTATTGCCTGTCTAAAAAAGGAGTGACCGAGGAATTTCCGTTTGATGAAAAAACCTTGGTCTTCAAGGTGATGGGGAAAATGTTTGCTTTGTCAGGTCTTGAAAGAACACCTTCTCAGGTTAACTTAAAATGTGATGAAGAACGTTCAGTTGCCTTACGCGAGGAATATGACGGATTGATTATTCCCGGTTATCATATGAGCAAGGCACACTGGAACACCATTTTTATAGAAAGTTTGCCGCCAAAACTCGTCTTGGAATTGATAGACCATTCTTATGATTTAATAGTTTCTAAGTTCACCAAGAAATTAAGGTCGGAGTATGATGCTATTTAAAAGTTGATTTCCCGACCTTCAATTTTAAGAATTATAGCGCATTCACTCACCCAGAGGTACCTTTCACTCATTCAAAGTTTGATTCCAAAGATTATTTACGGTAATTGATAGTGTAGTTAAAATACAAACTCACTATTTATGGCAAAGCACAGAACAACCCAAGAGGTAAATGCCGGTTCCATGGCAGATATTGCTTTTTTATTGTTGATATTTTTTTTGGTAACAGCTTCTATAGAAACCGATTCTGGTCTTAATCGTATGCTGCCTCAGAAAAACCAAGAGGCCGTTGCAGATATCAAGGAAAGAAATCTTTTTGAAATCAGTATAAATAATGCTGATGAAATCATGGCAAATAGAGAAGTCATACAGCTTGAAGTTCTTAGGAAGGGCGTGACTGAATTCATTGATAATGGAGGGTCGAATTGTGAATATTGTCTAGGCAATGGTACGGATGAACTTTCCGAACATCCGGGTAAGGCCATAATTTCCATAAAAACGGAGAGAAATACTAGCTATCCGGTCTACGTGTCGGTTCAAAATGAAATACTTGGCGCCTATAACCATTTAAGGGATAGGGAAAGTCTACGGTTGTTCGGGGTTCCATTGGAGGAAATGGAATTGGAATATTACAAAGAGGAAACAAACGAAGAAAGAAAACAGCTTTTAAAGGAACATATTGAGGTAATTAGGGAAATGTATCCCCAAAAAATATTGGAACCGGAAACTGTAAAAAATTAGATTATGATAAAATTCAACAGCTTCAGGTCGGTCAATAGAAATTTGCCAGCTATATCGACTGCATCATTACCTGATATAGTATTCATCTTGCTTTTCTTTTTTATGACGGTAACGACCATTAAGGAACAAAATTTAATGGTGGAAAATACACTTCCAAAGGCGACGGAAACAGAAAAACTGGACAAGAGAGACCGTATTATCGAAATTTTTGTGGGAAATTCTACAAACACACATCAATCCATGATGGGGAGTGGAACTAGAATTCAAATGAATAATCGTTTTGTGGCTATTGAGGAAGTAGGTGATTATGCCTTGCAGGCTTTGTATCAAATGCCAGAACATCTTAGAAAAGTTGCCACAGTATCCATTAAAGCAGATGTTGCTGTAAAAATGGGAATCATTGAGGATTTGAAAAAAGAGCTGAGATTGGTCAATTTATTGAAAATAAACTATACCACTTTTGAGGGTAATGTCTTCGATAATCAAATGCGGGTGGATTAAGTTTTCAGTTTAATTTCTAAGAATACTTAAACAGCTAATATTTTGTTTTACAATGAAGGTGTCTAATTTGCGAAATGTCTTTTGCTATCAATACCCACTGAATTTGAATACTTTAACCATATCTCTCAAATCTATATTTATCATCTAGGCCAAATTTCCATGCTAGTATCAATGAATAAGGATTGAAACCCTAACTTTGTTTAAAATCTGGAGTTAGCGAAAGCATGAATGAACTTTTATCTTTTTACCAAAAAGAAATAAACACCTATAAAGAAGGATTAAAAAAGTTAAAAGCACAATTGCTAACCTCCAGTATGATCCGGTTGGTTGTTTTTTTACTCGCCGCCTTGGGTGTGTACCTTTTTTTTGAAAATACAAGAATAGTAGTTGGTCTGGTGGTTGTGGTCATTGCCATCTTTCTCTATCTAGTCTCAAGACACACAGATTTACAATATAAACGCGATAAGTTAAAGAAATTGATAGCTCTAAATGAGGTAGAGATTCAAGTGCTTCATCGAAAGTTTAAAGACCTACCAACAGGGGATGAATTTAAGGACGGTAATCATTTTTATAGTCAAGATATAGACCTATTTGGTGTTGGGTCCTTTTTCCAGTATCTCAATAGAACGAGCTTAAGGGAGGGAAGTTCGTTACTGGCTAACATGGTAAAGGAAAATTCCATTGTTAACATAAACGATAAACGAGAAGGGCTAAAGGAATTGGGGAATATGCCGCATTGGCGACAGGATTTCTCGGCAACGGCATCCTTGGCACATACGGAAACCACAACATCCGCTGTAATTAATTGGATAAACAATTACAAACCTTTTGTTCCCAAGATTATGGGTAAAATTCCCTGGGTGTTCTCAGGTTTGAGTCTATTATTTTTTGGGCTGTTTTATGCGGATTTTATTAGTGCTTCCGTATTGCTATATTGGTTGTTGTTCGGACTTGTCATTACTGGTTTTTTTACCAAGAAAGCAACAGCCTTGGTAGCGGGAACAGGTAAATTGCAATCTATCTTTGAACAATACAATCAATTGCTCGGTTTAATAGAATCGCAAGAATTTACCTCAAAGGTATTCAAGGATAAAAAATCGGAAATACTTAGTGAGGGAAAAAAAACTTCTTTGGTCCTAAAGGAATTCTCTAAACTATTGGGGGACTTGGACCAAAACAATAATATATTATTTCTCATATTTGGAAACGGTCTGTTTCTTCGGGGACTATACACCTGTTACAAGGTTGAAAAGTGGATGGCTGTTCATGGTAAATCCGTTAAGAACTGGTTTGATGTGATCGCTTTTTTTGATGCTCAAAATAGTTTGGGAAACTTTGTGTTTAACCATCCGGAATATGCCTTTCCGACGCTAACGAAAAATAAAGTGGTTATCCGGGCAGAAGAAGCAGGTCATCCTTTATTAAATCCCGAAAAAAGTATCCTCAACGATTATGAAATAAATAGAGAAGACTTCTTTATTATCACTGGGGCGAATATGGCGGGGAAAAGTACGTTTCTAAGAACAGTCTCCCTACAGATTGTTATGGCCAATATGGGTTTACCCGTTTGTGCCAAGTCCATGGAGTACACTCCCATAAAGTTAATAACCAGTATGCGCACTACGGATTCCTTAACCGATGATGAATCCTATTTCTTTTCAGAACTACAGCGATTAAAGTTTATTGTGGATGAAATACAAAGGGATAGTTATTTTATCGTATTGGATGAAATATTGAAAGGGACCAACAGTACTGATAAAGCAAAAGGATCTAGGCAATTTGTGGAACGTTTGGTAAGCTCAAAATCTACAGGTATCATAGCCACCCATGACTTAAGTCTCTGTGAAGCCTCCAAAGTGTTACCGCAGGTAAAGAACTATTATTTTGATGCGGAAATAATAAATGATGAACTCCATTTTGATTATACTTTTAAGAAAGGAATTTGTCAGAATATGAACGCCTCTTTTCTACTCAGAAAAATGGGTATTGTCAACTAATGAGGGATTCTCTGTTATTTTAAAGTTGCAATTTTGAAAATGATTGATTCGAATTTGTAGCATAGACAGAGTCAGGTATTTTGGGAATGGAAAAACTAAAATAAGTATCTTGGTTCTATGTAAGATGCAGATGATGGTAAATCATTTGATATTATGAATTAAAATTTATGGTAGAAAAATATTTTAATAACCCTGCAATTTGAACCATCAAAAAACGATGAAGATTTCTAAAACAAACATTAAAGATTGTTATGAGTTGGAACCCAACGTTTTCACGGACCAAAGAGGGTATTTTTTTGAAAGCTTTAACCAACGAAAATTTGAAGAACTCACCGGGTTAGCTATAAATTTTATACAGGATAATCAATCTCTTTCTTCCAAAGGGGTTTTGCGAGGTTTGCATTACCAAAAAGGTGACAGTGCTCAAGCCAAATTGGTTCGGGTACTTCAGGGTAAAGTGATGGACGTGACAGTGGATATCCGAAAAGATTCGCCTTCATATGGGGAGGTATTTACTACTATTTTGTCTGATAATAATAACAAACAAGTGTTTATCCCAAGAGGATGCGCCCACGGTTTCATTACACTAAGTGATACAGCTATTTTTTTCTATAAGTGTGACAATTACTATGATTCCAAAGCGGAATCAGGGATTATATATAATGACTTGAGTTTAAAAATTGATTGGATACTGCCAGAGGACGAACTCATCATTTCCGAAAAAGATCTTGTTTTGCCCAAATTCAAGGACCTGATAATTCATTAAACCTTATTCATGCAAAAAATCAAAAAAGTTTTGGTAACGGGTGCTTCCGGTCAATTGGGAACTACTATCAAAAGTATGCGTCATAGAGTTGAGGGTTCCTTACAATTTGAATTTACGGATTCAGATGATTTGGATATAACAAGTTTGGAATCCGTCAAGGAGTTTTTTGGTCAAAAGGGATTTGATTATTGCATCAATTGTGCTGCATATACGCAGGTCGATAAAGCTGAAGAGGACTCTGAAACCGCACTTAAAATCAATGAAGAGGGGGTAAAAAATTTGGCCCAAGTGTGTCATCAATCAAATACCATACTGCTCCATGTTTCCACGGATTTTGTTTTTGATGGGCGAAAGAATGTACCTTATTTAGAGACCGATAGAGCCAACCCGGTAAGTGTATACGGACATTCCAAATTTAAGGGCGAACAACAGATTGTTAGGAATATGGACCGCTACTTTATAATCCGTACTTCTTGGTTGTATTCTGCCCATGGTCATAATTTTTTCAAGTCTATGTTGAAATATGGCAAGGAAAGAAAGGAGTTATCCGTAGTTTTTGATCAGGTGGGGACTCCTACTTCTGCCCATGATTTGGTAGAGGTTCTTATCATGATGATAACCAATGAGGTAGATAACTATGGCATTTATCATTACAGCAACGAGGGAGTTGCGAGTTGGTATGATTTTGCCTCGGCTATTTTTGAAATAAATGATATTGCCGTTGATCTTAAGCCTATCCGATCAAAGGATTATCCACTTCCTGCTGAGCGTCCGGCATATAGTGTAATGGATAAACATAAAATCAAAAAAGTGTTAGACCTGACGATACCCCATTGGAGAAAAAGCTTGGTTGAGGTTTCCCAAATTTTTAAAAAGGAAAGCAAGTAAATTTTAGGATGTAGGTTTTTGTTCTTTTTAAAACGGATATCCAATGGCGAAGTTTAAGGTCATCTTATTTCCTTTGTCCCCAAAAAACGGAATGTTCCATCGATCATTTTCCGGGCGATAGGGAACACGGAACGGCGAGGCCAAGTCCAACCGAATCACAAAGTTTTGAATATCGACCCGCGCACCGAATCCAAATCCGGCAGCCACTTCACGAATCCAGTCCGATTCAAACTTACCATCAGTGAACAAGGTATTGGAGAAATTACTGTTTTGTTGGTCGGCCTCTAATTCATCGTAATTCCCGGTAAGCCAAACGTTACCCGCATCCACAAAAAAGGCGCCTTTTAAATAGGAATAAATAGGGAATCGATATTCCAAATTGGCTTCCAGTTTTAGATTACCGGAACGGTCAAAATAGTCGGTAGTGGACTCATCTTCTTGGGCATTGAAATTACCTGGACCCAAGGAGCGTATGTCAAAAGCCCTGACACTATAAGGTCCGCCGGAGAAAAACTGCTTTATAAAGGGCATGGTCTCACTGTTTCCATAAGGCACGCCCCAACCGGCATATACCCTGGTTACCAAGGTTTGCTCCTTGCCCCAACGCAGATAAAACCTAAAGTCTGCATCCACCTTGGCATATTGCGCATATTCCGAACCGATTATGGTCCCGGAACCACCATCGAGCAAACTAAAAAGATTACCCGCAATATCCATGTTCGTTGAGAAGAAAATAGGATAATCCTTGCCTAGATCTGATACTTCATCATACGTAAATCCATACAAAAGTCCGGCTATAAAGCGCTGTTCAAAACTTCTTCTTAGAAACGGATTGTCACCTAAAATGGTTTGAAATTCTTCGGTTACATTGGATAAACGGGAGTAGTTTATGCTGATGGGGTCCAGTTGATGGTATACGTACTTATTCTCTTTCCAGGTATATCCAAAGGAACCATTAATGGAACTCAAGGTGAAAAGTTGACTACGTCTTAAGAAATCAATTCCCGTGGAAATCTTGGTTTTTGGAACGGAATACCTAAAATTTCTGGGTGAAAAAGGGATGGACCTTGGAAAAATCAAATCGCCCTTTATACCATAAGCAATGCTGCTTAAATTGGAATTATTCCCGGACGAGAGCTGTGATTCATAGGAGAAATGCGTGGATAGGCTTAAGGTTTCCCCTCCTTTGAACAAATTTCTATTGCTATAGGTCAGTTGCACACCGGGTCCAGTAAATCCGTTGGATTTTGTAACGGCCTGTACCTCTGCCCGAAGGGAACGTTTGGTCAACGGTGCCAAGTAGATATCGGCCGCTAGGGAACCGTAATCGCCATCGGTCATGGTGGTATCCAACTCTGTATATTGGATATTCACATATTTGTAACTGCCCAAGGAAGCTAGTCGATCGCTGGTAATTTTAGAGGTATTTGCATTATAAAGGTCTCCTTCCCTAAAAAGGAGATAGGTTTCCAGTAATTCAGGCTTAAAGAAATATTCGTTCTGTATAAAATCGGTTCCATTGACCGTCACCGGATTTTGTCGTGATTTTGGTATAGTATCCCCTTCTAGAGAATAATTTGGATACACGGTTATGGAATCTATGGTATAAGGTATTGCCGATTTTTTGGGCACTTCTTTTTTTAACCTAAGAAACAAGTCGAACTTCCTATTTTTATATTGATTGGTGTCCGCCTCGAATATGAGCAGGTTTGCCTGGCTGTTGTAATAGCCGCGTTGTTTTAGATTGAAATCCAAACGTTCCCTTTCGGCCTTTAAGAGGTCAAGGTCAAAACGATCGTTCTTGGATAAGGGCGTATCCTTGATGAGGTCTGACAATTCCTTGTAAATTGGAAGGGAGTCGTTGTCTAGTTGGTAGTTTTCCAAAGTATAGGGCTGCTGTACTGTAGCCGCATAATTTACCGAGGCGTATTTTTCTTTCAAGACAGGTTCCGAACTTGTTCGGCTATAGAAGAAGCCATTGTTGTCCAAACGGTTCAATAGCAGTTCCTCTACTTTTTCCGGTTTGACCTCGGAAAAATAGACCGGTTCCTCACCAAAGGATTTGTTCAAAAATCTATAAATAAAACCTGGTTTTTCCCGTTGTGCCTTGTAATAAAAATACAGTGCCGGTTTCATGCCCAAAAACGTTGTATTGGGATTGGGCTCGATAAGATTGACCAATTCGGATTTAACATCCTTTAACCCCTTGACCTCACCAATGGTGTCCAATTCTAATTGGGCACCCGTATAAAGTCGTTCACCTTCCGGGATGAACTTCCCTATACTACATGATTGTATTAGGAAAATTCCCAGTCCAAATAAAAAAAGATATTTTATGATAGATTTTTTCAAAGAATCGGTTTCAGGTTCATGGTTTGTCTTTTCCTTTTTTAGGGCTGTCCCCTGTTTTGGCCGTATTTTTTATTGGATTGAACAACTGACTGAATTTATTGAACTCTCGATCAAAAATGAAGGCAAGTCCCGTAACAATGAGTTGTCCATCAATGATATTTTGATATTCCTGTCTTCTAAACCCTTTTAGGCGATAGGTTCCTTCCTCTGTCAATAGATACTCCAAGGTTACGTTTCCAATGAGGGGCGTAGCGGTATCGGAATTGGAAGCACTTCCCTCCACGTCCACAGCACTACCCGCGGTAACGATCAAGCGGTCATTGAAGAGTTTCTTGCTTGCATTGATATTCAATTGGGTTCTATTTTGATAACTGTTGCCCTGATTCTCTTGAAAGCTGTCCAGATCAAAATCCAGTTCAAAACCACTATTCCCCAAAAGCTTATTGGAGATGGAGTTGAGTTCGCCAGATAGTACTTTATTTACGTTGTTTCGTGCCAAGGCCACAGCACCACCACTACTTCCATCACTTCCTGAGGTGGGATAGAATCGGTTCAAGGCGAGTAGGGAAAATACCTGTTTGTTGAGTTCTGATTCTTGCTCGTTCAACTGTTGTATGCGGCCATAAACCGCTCCGCCGTAGGTTCCCTGTGCATTCTCGGGCATGTCCAATGCAAAGGATAGTTCCGGTGTTGTAATTTCACCTCCCACATTTAGATACACCAAAAAGGTGGACGATCTTTGGTATTGCCCTGAAATCCCGGTATCCTGCCCAAAGCTTATAGAAGACATAAGGGGAGCAGCCGAGGTTTCAATTTCATAGATGGCCGTAACGTCCAGTTTCGCATTATAGGGGTCACCGGTCCATACCACGCTACTTCCTTCGTTAATCTTAAATTCCCGGCTTACCAGATTATAAAGGCTTGTTCTGTAGAATCCAGAATTTAGCTCTAGTCTTCCCGATAATCGTATATCCTGATTTGGATCAATATTGAGGTTTAAAGTCGCATTACCGGAGGCTTGTAGTTTATCCTGCGTTTTTTCATCCAAGACGATTGTAAATGTGGCTTCATCCGAAATTTTCAATGTAGTATTTATATCCATACCGGCAAAGATTGAACTGGTCGTTTCACCGGTGGTTCGTGTCAATATGGCATCGGGATTTTCCCGGTTTACAAAAATCACGACCCCTTCCCTTTCTTGTATTTCGTATTGTGTTTGGGGAACCAAATAGGTCAGGTCCGTTGCATCACCAATACTAAGACTACCGTTAATCACCGGTAATTCAATATTTCCCGTCACTTCCAGATCAGTGTTGACTATGGCCTTGCCATATACCAAATCGTTATCTCCTTTTTTGGAATCCAAAGCCGTGAATTTATTTGCTTTTATGGTGAGGTCAAAACTTGGTTTAAACATATTTTCCGTAAGTATAGTCCCGTCCAAAACCAAGTTCCCCCTATCACCGTCCAGTATGCTAAAACTATCAAAAGTTAGAGCTTCCTCATTAAGATCCAGGGTCTGGCCATTAATTTTCATATTTGTTTTAAAGGCGGATAAAGTAAGACCTACATCATTGAAATTTAACCTGCCGGAGTAGGCGGGATTACTAAGCGTACCATTGACCAGCATACTGCCGGAGATATACCCAGACGGATTTGAAATTTGATCCTTAAGAAAGCCCTGTATGATGCTAGTTTGAAATTTTTGAATGTCCAGTTCCAAGTTTAAATCGGCATCATTTTGTTTGGCCACGTAATCTCCGGTAAGCCTCAGATCTGCACCCCCATCTTTTAATATCAGATCAAAATCGTAGTTGTTCAAGGATTTGGAGGAGGCATTTAGGCTTAAGGTACCCAAGGGGGTTCCCATGAGTCGAAATTCTGAAATATCCAATTCCGATACCAAACCGGATGCTTCATACGGGTTAAGTATTACAAAATTACCCTTTACTTTACCCTTGACAATGGGTTCGTCAGGATTCAAAAGGCTTAAAAAGGACTGCAATTGAAAGTTTTCAAAAATGATTCCTATATGGTCGCTCTTCATTTTAGGAATCTTCGTGGAAACTTGAAGCGTCTGGTTGTTTCTAGAAAGGACCAGATTTTGAAAATCCGTATAGGATTCTGCCATAACTATTTTGTTATCCTCTGGTACTTGCCATGGGTTTTTGTTCAAAAAAAGGTTTTTGGGCGAGACATGGAGGGTCAGGGTGTCTTTTTTAAATACAAGTTCGGAGTTGATATGCATTATCTGGGTGGTGTCGTTCACAGAATTAAAATCCAATACCAATTCCTTGTTTTGCAGGTTTCCTGTTAAATATGTTTTTTTTAAGTGAAGTGGTTGGTACTCAAAACTGGAAAGACCTGCGGAAAATTCAAGATTTAAAGAATCACCAAGTACGTTAACATCAAGACTATCTACGATACTGCCGGCATAGGAAAATTTGGGGATAAAGAGTTCACCGCTTATTTGCTTTGAACGGGCATCAAAATGGGCATCAATATTTAACGAGTCCAAATCTTCGACGCCGTCAAAAAATACTTTTGAAAGGATGGGAGTAGGAATAAGGGCCAATTTTAATTCCGCTTTAACATCGTCCAAATCTAAATCACCAGCCTTGCCTTCCGCTGTAAAGTAGTTTTCCAATTGCCTTTTCAAGGCCTTATTGATTCTGTTGGGGGATGCATTGGAGTAGAGTTTTCCATTTAAAAAACCACTTTCAAGGGTTGCATCCGTAATGGAATCCTCAACATGGGTATTTAGAATTATTGGGGAAATTTGGTATTGTTCATTACCTGTCACCGCTATGCCATTGTTAATGGATGTCTGTATATTGAAATTATTGGAGATGCCCGAATAGGATCCGTTTATGTCAGCGGCAATTTTTATATCGTTTTTGGTAAAACCTAGTTCCCGAAGGTCCGCACCTATTATGTTAGACGTAAACTTGATGTTGTTCACTTCCGAGGTTAAATCAATAAAGGTATTCGATTTAAAATTGAGGTTTTTGTCGTGCACATTTAAGGATATATCCCCTGAACCATTTTTTAATGTTCCAGAAAGTTTAAGATCCTTATAATTGTATGCATTGAGTTGAAATTGGGAAATCTCGCCATTAATTTGGGCATTCATGTTGGAAAGTTCCGAACCTGAGCCTGAACCTTCGACTTGAAGGGAAACGGTTCCAAGGTTTTGGTTTTGCAACAATGTTCCCAATTGCAGACTATCCGTGCTCACTTGTGCCTTGAATTGTTTTTGGAAACCGAGATCTGCAGTGGCATCCATGTGTATTTTACCTTCTGGAATTACCAAGGCCAAATGTGTCTCAAAGGAATCCATGGTTCCTTGCGCCGTTCCGTTGAGTGATAGATTGTCTGGAATCTTAACAGGTAGGTTTTTGGACAATATAAACTTTTCAAGGTCTTTTTTTGTTGATATTATATCAATATTGTTCAAATTAAAGATAAAGGCTTCGGGTTGGGTGAGATTTGAAAGAACTCCCTCCATGGTTATAAGGGTATTGGGGCCCCAATTAAGTTCAGTATCAAAGTCCTCTACTTTTTTCAAGCTCCCCTTGGCTTTTAGGCTTCCGGTAATGGGATGTTTCGAAAGAGAATCCAGATAGGTGTTTTTTTGTAATTGGGGTATCCATCTGATAAAATCAGTGGGTTCCAGTTTGAGTTCCGTAAGGGTAACTTCCAGATTGCTGTCCGCTGGATTCTTCATGGCTCCATCCAGAGAAGTATATTCTGTAGATACATTGGCACGGGCCTTACTTTGGTTCAATTGTATGTTTAAATTGGAGATGAAGGCTTTTTTATCCGTTAGACCCGTTTCAAACTGCAATTGTTTTAGGTTGATTCCGGTTGACTCTGTGAACGAAAGGTTTTCTACTCCCAGATGTACATTTTTAGGATTGTAACTTGCATTTTCAGCTTTTAGCTGCAAATCGTTTATTGCAAAGGCATCGGGGTTGAACAAGGTATCATTTTGTACGGCGCCGTTTCGGGAAAAAGTAAAGGAGTTCGACTCAAGATTAACACTATTCAGGGAAACTTCCAGTTGGGGCCACTCAAATGGAGTGTTTTCTTTTTGTATGGCAACGGTGTCCACAGGTTGATTTAATGCTAAATGTATGTTGGAGTCCTTTAGTCGAATATCTTTTGCCTCGTACCTGTTTTTGGATAGGTCTATAAACCCATCAATCAATCCAATATCGTTGAGTTGCATTTGGGATTTAATTCCATCAGGTTGGGAATCGTACGACACTTTCACTTTTTTTATTTCGAAATTACCCAAATCAATGATAGGCATCGGGGTGGTAGTGGAGTCATTGGATTCAGGAAAATCATGGGTTTGATGATAGGTTATTTGGCTATCGGTCAACCTAAATCCGTCCACGGAAAAGGTCATATCTTCCAGATTAAAAACATCTATTTGTGTCTCTAGGTTTCCAAGGGATACGTCCAATTTTGTCCCCAAATAAGCATCTTCGTAGCGAACTTTCCAGTCTTTTAAATAAAAATCGCCCAATGATATGGACATGGGTTTTGTAGTGGTAGTGGTATCCTTTGAGGTTGCGAATGCTTCCATCAGAAATGAAAAATTGAAGCCATTGGGATTTTTGGTCCTACTGATGTTCGCAATGAGTCCAGTGGCGTACACATCGTCAATGGACAATTCATTTTTAAAGAGTAGTGGGTAGATGGGTAAATCCATCTGAAGTTCTTTGGAGTAGAGCAGCGTATCGCCCTGTTTGTCCTCCAAGAAAACACCTTCTGTCTTGATGGCCCCTGAAAATGTTATGAAGACATGCTCCACTTCCACTTTTGTACCTGTTTTATTCGAAATAAAGTCGGTAATCTTGGTCACGATAATATTCTGTGCCCAAGGTGTCCTGATAACCAAGACCAAAATAAAGAATAGCAGAATTAGGGCTAGAAAAAACTTTCCCGCCGTTTTCAATATCCGCTTTCGGTTCCATGTTTTGATTTTCATACATTCCTAAAGAAAAGAGATAGATTGGCAATTCGACCAAGGTCTTATTATTCGGCGTTTACCAAAAGTGCTGTGGCGATGACAATAATCAAGGAAACAACAATGACCAGGTTATAAATTCTTCTCTTTCTTTGCTTTCTTTCCTTCAAGCTACTCATAACTTTACAAAAATACCCCGTTATTTTAATAGTGCGATGCTGATTTGCTATAAAGAGTGTCTCTTTTGCACTATTAAGAATTGTTTCTATTTCATTTAGGTGATTTTGGCTAATTTCAATGCGCTAAATGAGGGTTATGTTGGGACTTAGAACCGAAATTTATAAAGTTGGAAGTATTGAAGAAGCCAAATCTTGGTACACCAAGGCATTCAAAACAGAACCCTATTTCGATGAACCTTTCTATGTAGGGTTCAATATTAAGGGATATGAACTGGGTTTGCAACCGGAAGAGCAACCCACAACCGATAAAACGGAAAGTGTAACGGCACTTTGGGGTGTAGCGGATATTCAGTCGGAATTCGACCGACTCCTAGGGCTTGGAGCTACCTTATATGAAGCTCCTAACTACGTAGGCGGGAAAATTATGGCAGCCTCAGTCAAGGACCCTTGGGGCAATATTATAGGCCTTATCTACAACCCGGAATTTAAATTGCCTTAGCTACAAGTTTTTTACCTGAACTTCATGAAATTTATCCGCCTGTAGTCGTAACAGTTCTTCGGCTTTCTGCTTTTTGTAACCGTAAAGTTCCTCTTCACCTTTTAGATCCTCATAGATTTTCTGATTGATTTCTCCATCCGTAGAAACTATCAGTTGTCTTTGAGCCACTTTTTGAGCTACCCATGAGCTAAGAATACTTTCTTGTTCCTCCAATTTTATATCGTACTCCCCTTTAGGGGCCAATAGTTTTGCAATAATAGGAGAGGTTTCAATGGCTAGAAAAAGAAGGAAAATAAAGAAGGAGGGGAACCAAGGAAGCTTCCCTAAAGCGGTAATTCGGGCCATGAGGCCGTCAAATCCATCAATAATAGGTTGGGAGTTTTTTACTACCTCGGCGTACTCGGTATCCAAGGTAGCAATTTGGGATTCCAACGTCTTTATTTTTTCACCATTGGTAACCTTTAATTCCTGTAGTTCCGCTAATGCCGCATCGTGTTTTTCACGTTTCTCCTTGTATACGGGACCTTTCCCTAGGAGTCCGGTTCCGGCGGTTCCTTCTGCCTCGGTGATGTAAACATCGTAGAGCGCATTTGTTTCGGCTTCTTGGGTGGCAATTTCCGATTTTAAGGTTGCGATATCCTGATTCAATTGTTCCACTTTTGGTGTGTACTGCAATGCCAATTGTTCCTTGTTGGCCAAGGTCAATTCATTTTTCTGCTCCAAAAGCACCTGGTTGATTTCTTTTTCAAAAATCTTCATCTCCAGAGGTTTGGAAATGACCACTGCAATAATGATGGCCAATAAAATACGGGGAGTGGCCTGTAGCAATTCCTGTGAAAAATTATTACGCTTTTTAATGGTGGAAACGATGAATCGGTCCAGGTTAAAAATTAAAAGCCCCCAAATAAGCCCAAAGAAAACCGCCGCATAAACACTATCAAAAACGGTATATAGGGCGTAACTACTGGCAATAAAGGCCATGACGGCCGTAAAAAAAACGGTTGCGCCAATACCGGCATATTTGTTCTGCTCTCCTTTGGAACAGGTTTTTAAAATTTCGGAATCCGCCCCGGAACAGAGGATAAAAAAGTCTTGAAGCATGTTGATTTGTTTTTTGATTGATTAAAGCCTTACCTGTTAGAACGCTATTTGTAAAAGATTGTTACATAAAAAGCCCCGATTAAGGGGCTTTTAACATTATTCAATATTAATTTCTTTCTAGTCTTCTATTTGTATGGGTGCCGTTGATAGTTTTACAATGGGTTCTTTTCCGCTGTTGCCCCTAACATCTATGTTTATTTTGTTGTTTTTTTTGATGACTTCAATGGCTTTTTCAGCGGATATTTTCTTGCCATTATGTGTAAAAGTCGCACCTTTTTCAGCCATTTCCTTAATGAGAACTAGTGGAGATTTGGGCTTTGGCGGAGTAGGAGGCAGATTGGGATTAGTTTCATTGATATATGTTGGAGGTAATACAGGCTCTGGTTGTTTTGGCTGTGTTACACCTATGTTCCCCCCGACTACATCATAAGGGTCCTGTTTCTCAATTATGGCTTCTATTTGGTTCGCTGCATAATCCGTATCCGAAGCATTTTTGGGAGGTTTTGGTGCATCTGGAGTAGGAGGTAGGGGTGGGAAATCTGGAAAAGGTTCTGCATCTGCCCGTTGTTTTTTTGACATCTTCCCATAAATCACTTTTAATCGGGATACTTCACTCTTTTTGATATACATCTGATTGCGGTCCATTTCATTATACTTCTTCGCCAGTGTATTGTATTCTTTCATTTCCTCACGGGTGGCACTTTGCTGTTGACGGATTTGTATCGATTCCTCCGGACCAATAATATTGATGGTAGCGGAACCATATTCTGTTAGGATTTTATCTACTTTTTGGATGACCTCCTTTGGGGTTTTGGTGTCGACTTTAATAATGGAACGCACTACTTTTTTTCGGTCGTCAAAGGAAAGATGTTCATTAAGTTTGGATAGATAAGTTTTTAAATCCTCCAAACGTATCAAATCATCCTGAACCAATAATTGACCGTTGTTGTTGATATTGATTTCTATGAAATCCACCCTTTTTTGATTTTGGGGCAGACATTCTGGAAATGGTTGTGCTACCTTTTTCTGTGCCTCGTTCATTTTACCATAGATGGTTTCCAGAGTTTTGAGATCATCCATGGGTATTTTTCTTTTTTCAACCGGAATGGCATTGTACTTTTTGGCAAGAGCATTGAATTTTAATAATTCGTCCTTTGTAGCCGACCAAGGACTGTAATCAACGTTATTTTTTGATTTCAACGTTGTCTCTAAGGCTGCTTTTTCGCTAATAGGAATTTCCTTTTTTTCACTAAATCCAAATAATAGAATGGTGGTTAAGGGGAGAAGCAAAAAGCTTCTTAGAACAATCGATTTTTTTGATGTTTTTGTTTTCATGACTGTAAAACGTTTTTTGATGCTTCGACTTCGCTCAGCACGGGTTGATGAATAAACTATAGCGTTCGCTATTTTGATGGATGAATGGTGATTTTCACTTGCCTTTGATAAAAAGGAAAGTAAAAGATGTTGGTATTTGGGTATGCTTATATTGCTGTTTACGACAGCATTATCTGCCAAAAATTCATGATTAAGCTTTATGGAGGACTTTAAAAAATAAATAAGGGGGTTGAACCAAAATAACACTTGAACCATTTCAACTAAAATTACATCCAAGCTATGTCTTTGTTTGGCATGGGTTTCTTCATGTAGCAGTACTTCTATGGGGATATTTTTTTCCTCGAATTCTTTTTTGTTCAAAAAGATATAGTTGAAAAAGGTGTGTGGTGCGACTGACTGTCTTAGGAGTACCCGGGTGATAAGGTTCTCCTTCAATTTGGGGTTCAGTCGAATCCGGGACCAAATTTGGAGCAGATGCCTTATAAATCGAAATCCAAAAATGATAACCCCAATGCCATAAATGCTCCATACAATTACATTCCAATCTAAAAATGATGCCTTTGGAGCCACAGTCTCGGTGTTCATGGCTTGTAAACCTTCGGTCACCTGAGGGATGCTTATTTCGGTACCTGGTGTTACTTCAACGTACTCCGTAAATACAATGTTGGGAATTACAAAGGAGGTAATCAAGGCTCCAAGCAGGAAAAATCGCTTAAAAGTATGAATGCTTTCCTTTTCCAAAACAAGTTTGTAAAAGGCCAGAAAAATGGCCAAGCATGCGGTCGATTTTAAGAGAAAGGCGAGTATCATTACTTCTTTTTTATTTCGTTGTCTATTAATTTTTTCAATTCCTCCAATTCGGCTTTACTCAAATTTGTTTCTTGGGTAAAAAAGGAGGCGAATTGTCCCGGACTATCGTTAAAGAAATTCTTGATCAACCCATTTACATGTTTGGAGAAATAGTCTTTTTTCTTCACTAAAGGATAATATTCCCTGCTTCTTCCTATACTATTGTAAGCCACAAAACCTTTATCCGTCATGCGTTTCAAAAGTGTAGCTACCGTGGTAGTGGCCGGTTTGGGTTCTGGATAGGCGTCCAACAAATCTTTCATGAAAGCCTTTTTTAATTTCCATACTATGTTCATGAGTTCCTCTTCGGATTTTGATAGCTGCATCTTCTACATTTTTAGAGTGTGTTCTACAAACATAGAATAAAAAATTATATTCTACAAATGTAGAGTTTGTTTTTTTGACCTGATAAAAGAATTTATAATCGTAAAGCAGTATGTTTGCTTTCCTAAAAAATGAATTTTATGGGGTTATTGGAGGATTTACAAAATAGGAGCGGCCATGTTTGCGAACTCTGCGGAGCAAAGGATAATCTTGAAGTTTATGAAGTGCCACCTGTCTCGACCGGAGGTTTTGATGGGAGCGTGCTGGCATGCACTACCTGTATTGGTCAAATCGAAAATCCTGATACGACCGATTCCAACCATTGGCGTTGTCTTAACGATAGCATGTGGAGTGAATATGATGCCGTAAAGGTATTGTCATGGAGAATGTTATCTAGATTAAAATCCGAGGGTTGGCCCCAAGACCTATTGGACATGATGTACCTGGAAGACGAAACCTTGGAATGGGCGAAGGCCACTGGAGAAGGAATTTCAGATGCTGATAAAATCATACATAGAGATGCCAATGGAGCTATTTTGGAGAATGGAGACTCCGTTGTATTAATCAAGGACCTAAAAGTAAAGGGGTCCAGTATGGTAGCCAAACAGGGAACGGCGGTTCGCAGGATTTCCTTGGACCATGAAAATGCCGAATATATTGAGGGCAAAGTAGATGGTCAGCAAATCGTAATCATCACAAAATATGTGAAGAAGGTCTAACCTTACTTTTGGACATCACATTTTAAATATTTCCATTCCTTTGATCCAGAATATGTCCGATTTATAAAATTTTAATCGGGTTTTAATTTCACGGTCTGTTTTGTCACGTGCCGATTTTGATATGAAACGGGCCTTTGTTCCCGTAAAATTTAGGCTGAATTTTTCGTCCATATCCTGTTTATCGGAATAAAAAGAAACAATGTCCTTATCGGAAGTCCACTTTCCTTTTCCGTAAGTGTGAACAGTCGGTGGTATTCCTTTTTGGTTGTTGGAATACGAATGGAAAGTGAAAGAGCCATCGCCACTTAACGTGAGAGAATATTCAATCAGATGGTCTTCATTTCCCAATTTCACTAGATAATCTCCCGATGCATTAATAACTTGTGAATGGGAGTAAAAACTTATTATCAGTACAAGAAAACTAACTGCCTGTTTCATATTCTGGTATATTTGGAATTTTTCAGTCCTTCCATAACCATTTTAAGGCCTCCGGAAATATAGCTCCTCCATGTTTTCCGTTGTGCCCACCCGTTCCTTTTACAAAAATGTAATCATAATCCCTAAATTCTAGGGAAGATGCCATTTGTTGATTGGCCAACCACCAATTACCATATTGATTGTTCAAATCCCCGGAACCATCTTGCAAGTAGACTTTAATATTTCTCTTTGCATGCCTTCTGATCATAGATGGATAGTTATGACCACCACGAATATTCGTAAAACTTCCAATATGGCTCAACACCCTATAAAAATAATCAGGCCGCTCCCAAGCTGCGGTAAATGCACAAATGCCACCTGAAGAAAGTCCGCAAATGGCACGCATTTTTGGGTCGGAGGTTAGATTGTAGTTCTTTGCTACTTCGGGAATAATTTCCTCGATTAAAAATCGGGAGTAAAGATCACTTAATTCATCGTACTCCCAACTTCGGTTACTGGCCCTAAAAGGATTTTCGGGCAGTTCCGAGGATTGATGTCCGGGATTGATAAAAATACCAATGGTCACGGGCATCTCTTTTTTATGGATGAGGTTGTCGAATACGATCGGCGTCTTAAAGTCGCCATCTTCCTTTACGTAGGCATGTCCGTCCTGAAATATCATTAAGGCCGCCGGTTGGTCTTTCCTATACTGCTGCGGCACATATACATAATATTCCCTAGTGGTTCCTTCAAACAGGTCGCTTTTAAAAATATGTTTGGTAACGGTTCCTTTGGGTACATTGGGCTGAGGTTTTGAATCCTCGGATAATGCGTAGGACTCTTCTTGAGATAAACCTACATGAACACTGCATATAAAGAATAGGACCGCTAGGATGGGTAATGCTTTTGAACCGTTCTCTGAAATTTTCATAATCCAGTATTAAAAATTAAACTACTGCTTGCTTTCAGCAAAGTATTCAAAGAAATAGGGTATGGTTTCGATGCCTTTTAAATAGTTCCAAACACCGAAGTGTTCGTTTGGGGAATGAATGGCATCACTGTCCAGCCCAAATCCCATTAAAATGGTCTTACTATCCAGCTCCTTTTCAAACAGGGAAACAATAGGAATGCTACCCCCGCTTCGTTGTGGAATCGGTTTTTTTCCAAAGGTGGTCTCATAGGCCTTGGAAGCTGCTTGATAGCCATCGGTATCTATTGGGGTAACGTAGCCTTGGCCACCGTGGTGCGGTTTTACCTTCACCCTGACACCTTTTGGGGCTATGGATTCAAAATGATTTTTGAACAGTTCCGTAATTTCCCTCCAATCTTGATTGGGTACCAGACGCATGGAAATTTTTGCATAGGCCTTACTGGCGATGACCGTTTTGGCACCTTCGCCCGTATAACCTCCCCAAATACCGTTGACATCCAACGTGGGTCTTATGGAGTTTCTTTCGTTGGTCGTATAGCCTTTTTCGCCGTACACGGATTCAATGTCCAATGATTTTTGATATGCTTCCAAGGAAAAAGGTGCTTTTGCCATTTCGGCACGCTCCGCTTCCGAAAGCTGTTCTACTTTGTCATAAAATCCTGGAATGGTGATGTGGTTGTCTTCATCATGAAGGCTGGCAATCATCTTGGCCAAAACATTAATGGGATTGGCTACGGCACCTCCATACAATCCGGAATGAAGATCTCGATTGGGTCCAGTTACCTCGACTTCCACATAACTTAAACCTCGAAGTCCCGTGGTGATAGAGGGTATATCGTTGGCGATCATTCCCGTATCGGAAATTAATATGACGTCATTTTTCAGTTTTTCCCTGTTCTCCGAAACATAGGTGGCCAGATTATTACTGCCCACTTCTTCTTCGCCTTCGATCATAAATTTGACATTGCAGGGTAATTGGTCAGTTTTAACCATGAATTCCAATGCCTTAACATGCATGTACATTTGACCCTTGTCATCACAGGCTCCTCTTGCAAAAATTGCACCTTCAGGATGAAGTTCCGTTTTCTTGATTACCGGTTCAAATGGGGGAGAATTCCATAAATCCATTGGGTCCGGGGGTTGTACGTCATAATGTCCATAAACCAGAACGGTAGGAAGATTTTCATCAATAATCTTTTCACCATAAACTATGGGGTAACCATCGGTTTCGTGTATTTCCACGTTGTGACATCCAGCATTTTCCAAGGCCAGCTTTACGGCATCTGCTGTATCAAGTACATCTTGGGAAAAGGCCGAATCGGCACTAATGGAGGGAATTTTTAGGAGTTCAATGAGTTCTGTAAGAAAGCGGTCTTTGTGATTGGCGATGTATTCTTTAACGTTTTTCATTTATATTTTTTGGATAAACTACTTAAAAATACAAAAAGCTCGAGTTTAAAGATTGAAACATCCATTGTAAATTTTTAGGTGTAAAGTGGAACAATAGGTGGGGATGTTAAATCTGACCTTCGAAAAACCATAAATATAAATACATGAAAATTTAGAGAATTGAAATTTTGCTTTATATTTGCAGCCCGTTTTAACGGAAATGCAGGCGTGGTGGAATTGGTAGACACGCTAGACTTAGGACATAGCGAAATAAAAAACGTTAAAATATTAAAATGCGGGCGTGGTGGAATTGGTAGACACGTCAGACTTAGGATCTGATGCCGCGAGGTGTGGGAGTTCGAGTCTCCCCGCCCGTACAAAAGCCGAAGAGAAATCTTCGGCTTTTTTCATTAAAAAAACAGTCGTAAAAAATGTCAGGTACAACATAGGTACAACATTTTGCTATTTTGAAGACAACATTCTTATTGATATTAAATCGTTTCATTTGTCATTTATCTTTATGAATTACCAAATAAGATAATAGATTCTGCCAAATCACAACCTTATTTCTTCGTAAGGGAGGTTTATTATCATACAATATACACGCAAGGTAAACTCGTAAAATACTTCCATCAAAAGACTACGGCATAAAGCCACCGCTTGTTCCCCTACTCATTTATTCCGTTTCCTTTTGAGCCAAGATTTTATCTTTCGTTTGGTTTCTGCTCAAATATTGTTTAATCAAAAATTTGAGTATTATGACAACAAAAGCGAGTACCACAAAGAAGCGCAGTAGAGCGAAATCTACTGCCAAGAAAGAAGTAAACGGAAAGAAATCATCCGTACTTCAAATTCAGAACTTACCATTGGGCAAAATCAAGCCTGACCCAAAGCAACCAAGAAAGACCTTTAACGAGGATGCGTTAAAGCAGCTTTCTGAGAGTATCGAAAAGCACGGTGTGTTGCAGCCAATCACGGTAAGGCAACTAAATGGCCATTATGTCATCGTGATGGGCGAACGCCGATATCGCGCAAGTAAATTAGCAGGAAAGAAGACTGTACCCTGTATCGTGAGGACTTATGAGAACAATGATGTTCTGGAAGTGCAAATCATCGAAAATCTGCAAAGACAAAATGTTGAGCCTACCGAAGAAGCTGAGGCGATTACTTACCTAAATGAGAAATATGCGCCTACCGAAATAGCGAAGCGATTGGGAAGAACGGGTAACTTTATCAGACAACGACTAAAACTGGCAGGTTTGATAGAAGGCTTTAAACACTTTGTCCGTAATGGCGAAATGACCATTTCCTTGGGTGTAGGTGTCGCGCTCTTTGAACCGGAAGAACAGCAGATGATGTTGGAAACGATGGGCGAGGATTTTAATGCGCATCAGATAAACAGGATGATTAAAGACCAGACCTACGATTTGGAAAAAGTATCTTTTGATATATATGACAAAAAATTGGTTCCAAAAGTTGGGTCTTGTGTAGAATGTCCTTTCAATGCAGCAAATCAAGGCAATCTTTTCGGCGAAGGAAAAATGGTCTGTACAAAAGCAGCCTGTTTTGAAACGAAGAAAAGCAAATCGCTTTTGAACCTGATTGAAAAATCCAAAAAAGAGAATATCCTTTTAGTCCCTGAAATACAACAGTATTGGGTAGATGACGAAAACAATCAGCTCATTATATCCCAATTGGAAAAGAACGGATTGAAAGTCTATCTATTGGACGATGTTGAAATTATAGAGAATCCGATTGAGCCAACAATCGAGGCTATTCAGAAAGAATATCAGCATTACGATTATTCTGAAGATGAATTAAAAGCAGAATTGGATGAAGCAATGCAGAATTATAAAGAAGCATTGGAAAAATTCAATTCAGCAAAAGAAGATGGATTTAAAAACGGTATTGTGTTCCATCCCGATTCATTCCAGCACAAAGAAATTTTTGTAAAGATTGTTGAAAAATCAAAGAACGATTCTACGGAATATTCGGCACCATTGGCCAACAGAAAAATGGCAGATTGTACGCCTGAAGAACAAATCGTAAAAATCAACGAAAGGGAAATCCGGAAGAAGCAAATAGAGAACAACAAGCAGTTTGAAGAAGTTGTAGAAATGATTCGTGAGACGAAATACATTGATACCAAGAAGACACTTTCAACAGATGAAATGGTGGCATTCTCGATATCGCTATTTGAGAACAATGTGGACTATATGAGCCAACAAAAGTATTTCTCAAAGTTCTTGGGCGACACTTCAAAGATGACCAAAGTTGAAATGGTTGAGAATTTCAAGAAGAAGTTCAAAAAAGAAATCTTTCACAAGTTGATACGCTATATGCTCACAAAGCAAGTGCATTTTGGCGAAAGCAATCACGTCAATAATCTGACGAACATTTCATTCTACAACGCAATGCAAGGATATTACAAATCCAAGATTGCCGGCATAGAAAAGGAATATGCCGAGAAGAGAGACAAACGTGAGGAACGTTTGAAAGAGCGCATCACAGTTCTTGAAAAGCAAATTGAAGAACTCAACGATTAGCTTTTGTTGTTTGAAGAAGGGTCGGCATTCGTGCTGGCCCTTCTTCTTTTTTATGATAGTTTTTTAAAAGATGTATTTACAAGGAAGGGGTTATCAATCAATAGTTAACGCAAAGGTAAACTCGTAAAATACACCCATCAAAAGACTACGGCATAAAGCCAACGCAACATCCTAAGCTTATTTATTCCGTTTCCTTTTGAGCCAAGATTTTAGCTTCCGTTTGGTTTCTGCTCAAATATTGTTTAACCAAAAATTTTAACATTATGAAAAATACAGCTGTAAAATCCGACATTTCATTGCAAGAAGCAGAAGAACATTATCAATTGAGTAGTGAAAATTACACCATTGAAAGTGCGGAGAGTCATTTAGCTTACTACAGAGAAAAGCATCCCCTTTACTACCAAGTACTATTAAATAATGTTTAATCTGAAAATCACGAAGAACTTTTTGTAGAATGAGCTAACTACTCACAAAAGTAATATTGACCTTTTATCGAATTCAATTTTCTTAACCCGTTCAGCACATTCCCCTACATTCCGCGAAAAGCTACATTTCGGGAAAAGAGCTTCCTGTAAAGGTCTTGGACAAAACTCCAAAGATTCCGATTTCCATTACGTTAATCCCGAAAAAAATCGGGAAACACTTCATTCCCAATCTCCATCTTTGAAGTTCAGCCCCGCTTTAAACCCTACTGCATAAGGACAATCCATTTTCATAATTGTTCAGCACATTCCCCTGCATTTCGCGAAAAGCTACATTTCGGGAAAAGAGCTTCACTACAAATATCTTGAACACAATCCCCAATTTCGACTTTCCATTCCGTTAACCCTTCCCGATTCTCTGGGAAGGAACACTACATTTCCAAGCCAAAATCGTGAATAGCGTCCGCCAAATCGGAATTCCATTTAATCATTTGGTGCCACTTCCAATGTTATTGTACTTCACAAAGTCTTTAGAAATACTTCCGCACCCTCGCTGCCCTAACCTTTTTTTGCCAGCAAAATACCAACATTTTGAACTTGAACAGACTGCATAAACCATTACGCTGCGCTTCACTTTTTATAAGTCCTTATCAATTCAAAATCTTGAAACTGTATCAGCAACAAAAAAAGGTAACAGCGAGGGCGCTATGGGAAGTAAATCTAAAATAAAACTTATGAAATCTTACAAAAACATAAAAAAGGAAGCGACACCAAAAAAAACAAAAAAGGAAAACGCTCAAGATATAATAAGTAAATCACTTCAAAAAAATATAACAATAAACTGTCTGAATGGTTCGGATAGCATTTTAATTAATCTTTAAATCTTTTATTATGAGTACTTTAAAAAATCACGTACAGTTAATCGGAAACGTTGGACAAGAACCAACCATTACAAACCTTGAAAGCGGTAAAAAAGTAGCCCGTTTTTCACTCGCAACTAACGAGTATTACAAGGATGCCAAAGGCGAAAAACAAACAGAAACCAATTGGCATACCGTTGTGGCTTGGGGCAAGACTGCCGAAATTATCGAAAAATTTGTAGGTAAAGGCAAGGAAGTAGGTGTTACGGGAAAATTGAAATCCCGAAGCTACGAGGACAAAGAGGGTATCAAACGATATGTTACCGAAATCGAAGCAAATGAAATCCTTTTGCTTGGAAGCAAGAATGATAAGTAATCATTGAAATTTTAGAGGGCGTACCTCTCGAAAGTTGCGCCCTTTTTTATTAATAATCTTTAAAACTTTTATTATGAAAACTATTAAAAATCACGTTCAGTTAATCGGGAACATTGGGCAAGACCCACAGGTTACAAATCTTGAAAATGGAAAAATTGTGGCGCAGTTCTCAATGGCTACAAATGAAAATTACAAGGATGCAAAAGGCGAAAAACAATCTGAAACCCATTGGCATAGTGTTGTGGCTTGGGGAAAACTCGCTACAATTATTGAAAAATATGCAGTAGTAGGAAAACAAATTGCTATTGAAGGCAAATTGGCACAACGCTCTTATGAAACCAAGGAAGGCGAAAAACGATACTATACCGAAGTTGTAGCAAGGGAAATTCTTTTGCTCGGGTCTAAAAATGGTAAGTAACCATAAAAATTAAAGAGGGCGTTCTCGTCGAAAATTGCGCCCTCTTTTTAATTATCCACTAATAAAAATAGATAACAATGAAAGCACAAGTTAACGAAATCAAAGAAGGATTGCAACATTTTCACGGAACGGAAATGTTCTACCAAATCCCATTATTAAGAACACGTTTTACAGACGGACTAAAATATCTTGCCAATGTAGCAGATTGTTTTTGGCTCATTACGGACACGTCCGTAATTGCAAAAAGTCTGATGAACCGAAGCGAGTTTATAACCATAGACTTTAAAAGATTGTCCGAGGAAAAACAAGATTTTACAGGATACGAAGCTGAAATTATTTATACAGATGGCAACGATAATATTTTGGAAAAACACGGTTATCGGGCAACCGATTTTCCACTCGATGAACTGCGGTTATTTTTTGTAAATGATACGCTGATGTTACCAAGCGAATACTAAAATTTAAAGCTATGGTTTATCTCAATTTTACAGACTTGAGCGAAGAGGCTCAAAACCGACTTTTGGAAGATTCCAAAAAAGATGTGGAACGAAAATTTGGCGACGATATTCGCAAATACGTAAGAGAAAATTACACCTGTTTTGAAACGATGATAGAGGAAGAAGCATTGCGAAATTTATATTCCTATACGTTTGTATTTAACATCTGATTTTCTAAACTTTATAGTCAAGCACCTCTAAATTTTTGGAGGTGTTTTTGTATGCAATTAATTTCAAGTCGAGAAAAAAGCGTATCTTTATTTCGCTGAAATTCAGCACACATAAATTCATATAGTTATCCCATTTTTAACTTTCGCTGATAGCTGTATCCATCTATATTTTACATATAGGAATTTTCGGATTCCTAAAAGGCAATTGGCTTTTTAGCCAGATTGTATGAAATTTTTGTCACGCTTTGGCGTGACGAAAAGGAATAGCAAGAGGGTAACGGGCAGAGCCGCGTTACATATTCCTTTTAGCGTATAACCAATTGATTTTCAATAACTTGAAAATTAATGGATTATATATATTTCTTCGATTTGCGTCAAATGCCCTTGAACAACCTGTAAACAGGGATGGATTTACGTCAAATGCACAAAAAAAGCGAAAGAAAATGGATTCATTCATCACCATCAGGTTCAAAAGGAAAACTGCCAAACGTTTTCAGGAATTTTCAAAGACACACTTCAAGACCCATACCGAAGCAATGGAAAATATCCTTGATTTTTTCTTCTATAACGAGATATCGCCAAAGGAAAAATTGGGTCCGACAGGGCGAACCATCGAAGCCAAACTATTAAAAAGAATCAATGCAGTCATCGCTATAATGCGTGATGTTGAAAAGACACAAACCAAACCCACGGTCGCAATGATTCAATCCCTTTTTGAGACAGAACAGCCAAACAAAAAACCGCTGATTTTAGAAAAGAAATATGCCGAAGAAAAAAAGGAAGTACGCTTCCGTGAAAAACAAAATCCAAGTAACCAACTGTAAATTTTTGAGCTATGTACATTACAATCACACCTCAAAAATTAGGAGGTAATTATTCTAAAAGTTCGGCTGATTTTGTTGGCTATCTGGAGAAGGAAAACCAAGGATTGGAACAACAGGATATGGAGCATTTTTTTAACCAATATGGCGACGAGATTTCAGCAGAGGAAGTGGTCAGGGAAATTGATGGCAATACCGCAAAACTTGAAAAGCACGAGCCACGGTTTTATTCTATTACCGTAAGCCCTTCAAAATACGAACTGAAACGGTTGCAAAACCATAGTAAAGATTTGCAAAAATATACCCGTGAGATTATGAAGGATTATGTGGCTTCATTTAATCGCGAAATCAATGGGCGACCCATTACTATCGATGACATAAAATACTATGCAAAAATTGAACATCAAAGAACCTTCAAAGGCACGGACTTTCAGATAAAAGAAAACCAACCGTATGCCACAAAAATACTTCAGCTTAAAACTGAAATCCGAAATGTGCAAGATGGGCGAGCGGAAGGGAATGTCAAAAAATTGGAAAAAGAAATTGTGAAACTCGAAAGAGAAGCACCGCACCAACAGAACGGAAAACGAATCGTACAAGGAATGCCAAAAGCGGGAAACCAAAGTCATATCCATATAATTGTGAGCCGTAAGGATGCTTCCAATAAATTCAGCTTGTCCCCAGGAAGTAAATACAAAGCTTCCGATGTTGAATTAAATGGTAAAACGGTAAAACGAGGATTTGATAGAGATGGATTTTTTACGAAAGCAGAAAAGACTTTTGACCAGACTTTTGGCTATCGAAGAAACTTCGCCGAAACCTATAAGGCAAGAAAGGATTTCATCAAGAATCCGAAAATCTATTTTGCTTCATTAATGAAATTGCCCACCAACGAAAAAGCATTGGCGTTCAAAATAATGGGAAAAAGTGGCATCCCGATGATGCCGAGTATTCCTGTTACACAGGCACAATTGGCAATGAAAATTTTTAATAGGCTACGACGTGGTACGGAAGTGGCCATCAAATCGAGTTCCATCGGAATCTAATTTAAAATTATGCAAATGGACAATCTCGTAACGGTACTTTTTATTATTGGTTTGGCCAGTAGTGTTTTCTATGGAATATTTCGGGTTAGCAGATATGCCTTTGTCGTCAATTTTCTATTGATTGGCGCTTTTGTGTATTATTTAAATGAACAATTACCATTGGTGCAAATAGCACTTTATTTTGTTTGTCCTCTGATATTAATTAATATAGGAATGTATGTATTCTTGCATAAAACGGACACCCCTAAAAGTGGAAATGCCAAATATCAGGTCAACTTTGCCACGACCAAAGGAAACTTCAAATTGGATAACATCAAACGAGGTGTATCCATAATCGGTTCTGCGGGAAGTGGAAAGACAGAAAGTGTAGTCTATGGTTTTTTGAAACACTTCGAAAAAGAAGGGTTTTGCGGAATTATCCACGACTACAAGGATTTTGAACTGACTGAAATGGCTTATCCTCTTTTTAAGGATAGCGATATCCCGTTTAAGGTTATTTCCTTCGATAAAATCATCCATAGGGTAAATCCTATTGCGCCACGCTATTTAGAGAACGAGGAAAGCGTAAACGAAGTCTCACGTGTATTAATCGAAAACCTTTTAGAACAAAGAGAAAGCGGAACTACAGGAACAACAAAATTCTTTAACGATGCAGCTGAAGGTTTGATTGGTGGATTGATTTGGAAACTGAAATGCGATTATCCCAAATACTGTACGCTGCCACATTTGATTGCCATTTATCAAATGCTCGATACCGATAGCCTTATCCAATTTCTGGAAACCAACACCACATCAAGAGCGATGGCAGATGCTTTTATTAGCGGAAAAGATTCGGATAGGCAGACGGCTGGTGTTAAAAGCACTTTGGCGAATGCGCTGAAACGAATTAGTACACAACGTATTTTTATGGTATTATCCGCAGACGAAGTGCCATTGAATATCAATAGCGAGGAAAACCCTGCAATCATTTCGGTAGTGAACAATCCAAAATATGAAACATCCTATTCGCCAGTCATCGCCACGATTATTCACACTATAACCAAGCAAATGAGTATTCGTAACAGTAAGCCTTCATTTCTCTTGATGGAAGAAGCGCCTACCATTCGATTGTTGAATATGCACCGTATTCCTGCGACACTTCGGAGCTATAATATTTCTACGATTTACGTAATGCAGGACAAAATACAAAACGATATGATGTATGGGGATAAGGCAAGCAAGGCGATTTTGAGTAATTTGTCCTATCAGTTTTTCGGAAAAGTCAATGACCCAGACACGGCTAAATATTATGAGCGCTTTTTTGAAATCATCAAAGACCCTACGAAAAGCATAAGTCGAGGGCATAATCTCGATTTTGATACACGTATTACGACTGGAGAAAAAGAAATACCGAAAATTAGAGCAGATGTATTCTTTAGATTAAAACAGGGCGAGTTTATAACATATGCAGATGGAAAGGATAGGAAAGTGCAGTTTAAATTGGCTAATATTCAAAGGGAGCTACCGCAAGAATCGAAACAGTTTTCTCAAGTTGATTTGGAGGAGAATTTTGGGCGAGTTTATGAAGAAGTTAGGTCTATTTTTAGTTAGTTTATATTTCATTTCTTCAATAAAATTTTTTTAAAAACACATCCTTCCTTCTTGTAGCTATCGGTACTTGATTACCATTTTCCATTTGAACATAAGCCTGCTTTCCTTTATTAAATGTCTTAATCATTTCCATATTGATGAGATGGGATTTATGGCACTTAAAGAACAGCTTTTCGTCTAAAAGGTTTTCATAGAATTTTATTGGTTTACTAACAATTTGTTTTTTATGCTTAGTGTGAATATAGGTATAGTTACCATTCGCTTCCAAATGCACAATATCCGCTACCAAGACAGTTTCAAACCCTTCAACAGATGGAATTGTTAGCAGTTTCGGATGTTCCTGTTCTATATTTTTAAGTAATGATTCTACGCTATTGTTGTGCCCTTTTGATTGTAGTTCTTCGTTTAAACGAGCAATAGTTTCATTGAATTCGTCAAAATCTATGGGCTTCATCAAATAATCAAAAGCACTGAACTTAAAAGCCTTAATTGCATAATTGTCAAAAGCTGTGGTGAATATGGTCTTAAAGGAAATATGGTTAAGCTGTCGCAAAAAGTCAAACCCAGTTTTGTCATCGATTTCAATATCCAAAAAGACCAAATCCAAGGGGGTATCTTGGGCTATCTTTAATGCTTCATCTACCGTTTTACAGGTGGCAATAACATTAAATATTCCTGGCTTTCTATCGATTAAATACAATAAACGTTTAATGCAGTGAGATTCATCATCAACAATTAAGGTGTTTAGCATAGCAATTTTTGTTCAAGTAGGTTAAATTTAGGACTTCAAGATACTAAAATCCAATTAGCTCAATACCAAAGGAAGTGATACGATTACTTTGGTGCCTACTTTTTTATCTATGATTTTGACCGACCCATAAGTGCCTTTGGTTTTGTTCAGCACCTCGATTCTATTTTGAGTGATGGAAACACCCATAGAACTCTTTTTACGATGTTCGATTTTCATCTTGCTCATAGTCCGTCCTACACCGTTATCCTCTACGATACCTATTAGTTTGTGCTGTTCAGAATGGAAATTAATAACGATTTTACCACCTTTTTCCGATTTGGATAAACCGTGAACAATGCTATTTTCTACAAAAGGTTGCAGCAACATTGGTGGTAATAATACTTCATCTATATTGAGGTCATCAGAAACCTTAATTTCAAACTCAAAGGCTTTATCAAAACGTTTTTGCTCGATGGCCAAATAGGTGTTAAGCAACTGAATATCCTCTTCCAAAGTAATGAGCTGCTTATCCGAGTTTTCAAGGGTCATTCGCATTAATCGTGCGAATTTGCTGAGATAATCGCTTGCCGCTTGAGTATCATTATTCAAAATATAATCACCGATGGAATTCAGGCTGTTAAAGATGAAATGTGGATTCATTTGCGCTCGAAGTGCCTTCAGTTCAACTTCCGCCACAGTGACATTGAACTCAGCTTCTTTTTTGACCGTATCCGATTTCTGCTTTCGTCGATAGAATACAAACGCTAATAACGACGCCAAAACGATACCGCTTCCACTCACCAACGATATGTTTTTGATGGTACGTTGGCGTTCCGCTTCCGCGAAAGCGAGTGCTTCCTTTTTATCAGCCTCGTACTGTATTTCCTTTCTGGAAATTTCCACTTTTCGGTCTGCACTTACCAAACTGTCATTAAGAATATTGGCAGCTTTAAAATTTTTCAAAGCATTTTCATAGTCACCCTTTTTTTCTTGAATAGTTGCCAAGGTCTGTAAAGACTTGGTTTCCGTGTAAAGATTATTCAAGGATTTTACAGCATTAAGGCTTTCAGTAGCGTAATATTCAGCTTTATTCAAATCGTTACTGAGCATATAGACTTCTGCGGCATTGACATAAGCAGGGACTCTAATCACTTCAAGACCTAGAGAATCAATCATTTTAAGACCTGAAACTGTGTTTGTTAATCCTTTATCCAACCGTCCAGCCTGCGACTGTACAAGTCCTAAGTTACTGTATACGTTTGCCAGTTGCATCATATCATCAGTTCGCTTCGCCTCGTTAATGGAAGCTTTAAAGTAATACACAGCGGAGTCAGTTTGTTGTTGGAGGCCATAGATATTGCCAATGTTAGACAACGTATTGCTCTTTCTTTGTGGGTATTTTAGTAACTTTCTAAAAGTGGGCATAGCTTTGCCATAATCTTCCTGTTCATAATGTATTAACCCAATATTGGTCAACATTGAGAATTGATAGCGTTCCAAGGAAGGATTTTGTTCAGATATGTTGTATGCTGTTTGATAGTAATCCAACGCTGTCAAAGGGTCTGAACGAAAGTAATGATAGATAACACCGATATTATTGTTGGCTAACAGTATGCCTTTGGTGTAATTCAATTCCTCGGCCATAGACAATGTTTTCTTATTGAAGGACAGCCAAGTGGTATCGGAAGGTGTCAACATTGATTTTTTAGCAGAATAGCTATGTCTCAGATTGATTAGTGTAGTATCTATACCCTCATAATTTTCAATACGTTTCTGAATCGAATCTGCTTCTTTAAGTTGTGAATAACCAAGATGGTAGAAACATAGTAAGGCAAGGATTAATCGTATTTTCATTAACAGTTTGGTTTGGCTTAACAAAATACTCATTAAAAACGGTAATACAATTAAAACCTGACGATGCGCTAAAAAATACTAGCGATAATACATTTTCTATGGCTAATACAAAATGAATTAAGCATCTTTAATTCTTAAAATCTAAAGTATATGAAACGTTTTTTAGTAATTCTATTCGCAATGATATTGACCGCTTGTAGTAGCGACGATGATTCTGGCTTAACCGATGATGACAATGGTAATTTGTCAAATTCGTTCATTACAGCGAAAATAAATGGAAATGATTTTGAGGCGGTACCTGTAGATAGAGGTGTATCTACGATTTCGGCACAACTTGTTCAAAATGAAGCTTTTTTTACGTTTACCATTGCCGGTATTGACCTAGGTGTAGAAATCACCCAAGGTGAAGCTATTGCTTTTTCCTTGGCGGGAACAAGTTTTGACCTTGTCACGGAAGGCCTTCAGATTAACAATCCGATAACCAACCCATTGGCGCTACAATTCGCAGGTGGATATTCATCCAATGGAACTGGGGGTGAAAATTTTGATTTTGATACGGACGGTAGCTCGGGATTTTTAAGAATAGATATGATTGATAAACAGGAACAGATAATTTCCGGGGCGTTTGAATTTGAAGTGGAAAATTCAGACACTGGTGAAGTATTTCAAATTACCGATGGCACTTTCAATAATATTAATTATGTTATTGACTAATTGTTCTGTGTCTAGTACACTTAATTTAAATTTCAACCCATACCAATAAATTTATTTCATCTATGCTGGTCAAAAGAGTTTTATGCATATTCATTTTTACCTTTAGTACCTTTTTATTGACTGCACAGAATTGTAAAGATTTGGTAGAATGGATGGATTTGATAAAACAAGAATATCCAGAAACCACTTCCCTTCGGTATATGAACCGTGGCAAGATGCAAAAACTCGCTGCAAATTATTTCTCAAAGAACTATTTTGAATCTTACCGAGGAAAGCCTTACGCACAACTTTCCCAAAAAACATTGGCCAAGGATTTTAGAAAAATTCAGCTCTGTTTCGTTAAAGGCAACTATAGAAATGACCCACATTACAATTGGGTATTCCAAAATATCATTTACAACAATTATCTAGCTTACAGTAATCCAAATTTCATCAATCAAATAGCTACAGTCGATACTAAACGTAGTAAGTTGAAAAAAGAACTAGTAAATATTTCTGGAAACACTACATCCAGAGATGAACTTTTACAATTAAAGCAGCGTTTATCCGTTGAGTATGCTGTACTTTTAGACAGCGAATTACGGCAGGCTATTACAGAGATTGATGCTATCATTGCCAAAAAATCAGATGCCCAGCTTGATGAACTTCTTACGTATATTGAAAAATTAAACAGAGACAAAGAGTCCTTAGTCAAAATATCTAAGCTAAATCAAAAAGCTACTCAATTATTGCCTGAAGCTTCTCAAGCAAAGCAAACCGAATTTCAATCCAGACTGGACGCTAAAACAGTAGCCTTATTACAAAATGCGATAGACATAGACCTGGGTCCGCTCAATCAAAACTTGGATATTGCTCAAATCAATCAGAAACTTAAAGCCTTTAAACAGGATTATGGTTCCTTCTCAAGACATAGCCAAGTGAAGAAGGGTGAGCAAAAGCTGATTGCACAAAAAGAGAAGTTGGTCAATACTCAAATCAAAACCATCGAAGCTCAAATAGTTCAAGCCGATAATACTAGTTTCCCACGTTTGGAAAATAAATATATGAGCTATCTGCCACAACAATCCAGTCAATATCAAAAACTGAATGCACTATTTGCTTCAAGAAAAAAGCAACTGGTAGAACAGCAACGATTGGCACAACAGCAGAAGAAATTGGAAGGAAGCAATGAGCGCATCGCCTTTTTAGAAGCCAACGGCAAGGACGAGGGCTCGATGCAATTTAAAACGGTGGGATTAAATAATGCTGCCTTTTTTGACTACATCTATCGTGGCCATTTTGAGAACATTGAGCTAGATGTGTTCAGTAGTCATTTCTTGATGATTTTAAGTGGATATTTAAACACCTTTGGTAGTCTTTGCCCAGATGAGCTTCCAGAAAACAAGGTTGAGATAATGACCGACGTTTGCTCTCGGGAAAGCGTCACGACAGACGGCTATGGTGTGGAAGTCAGCAGATACTGTACTGCTTGGAAGACTATAGGTACAGGTATCTTTGCAGACCCAAAGTTGTATGCTGCAAAAATGCGTTTGGTTGCACAGCAAAATCAAGATGCGTTTCGTATTGCAGTCGATATGTATACCAATCCCGATGCTATGGGTAATTCCATAGACCAAGTCCACAAAGCAAAAGCACTGCTGAGTGATTGGTCCAATTTTTTTAGATTTAACGCGTGCGACTCAAAAAGTGTTAAGCAGTTTGAAACTAATTTATTGGCATTTGCCAATCAGCAAAAACCAGAACGCTTAAAAGGAATGAGCGTCTATGAAAAAATCAAAATTTTAGGTGGTCCAGCTGGTGACCAGAACCACGCTAAACTGCTCAATGACATAGTCAGTAATCAATCCAAAACTTGGGCATTGAACAAGTATACTGGTAATAGTATCAGTAACGTTCGCGAGTTAAAGTCGGCAGACCAAACACAAATGGTCACGCTAAAAGCTGATTATAACTTTAGTGGTTTGTTAGGAAAACAGACGGGTGGTGTAACTGTTAAGTTTAAAGATGGACTGCCAGATTGCATCTATTTTTCCGACTATCCTAATAACTGTAAAAAACCAAATAGCGCACTGGTCGCTAAATATGGATTGGGCGAATACGCCAAGTGATATCAATGAAAAGAGTGGTTTTTCAAAAAGGCCCTTTTTCCCTAGGACCTTTATTAGTGACTTTCCATTGGTTATCCTCTTTGACAAGTTTAAAGACACCTGATTTTCCATCAAAAGAGGTTTTATATTTCACCCAAGCAATCTCACCATCAACAGCTTCATCTAAAATTTCCACTTCGATGTTTTTATCAGAATCTGGTATCATATTCTGTACAGTAATCAAACTGGCATAGCCTTCTGTAGTAGTATGCTTTTTTAAAGCTGATTCATCTTTTGAGAAAAAACTTTCCGCAACTGCCTTGGCAGTTTCAGAAGGGGATTTTGTTGTGCTTTCTGAACAAGAAAGGAACAACAGTACAAGCGAGCAAATGACTATTCTTTTCATAATATTCTAATTTGGGTTATTGATATATCTGTGTGATAGTTTCATTTCTATGTTCCGTTCGCCATCCTTCTCGTTCAATTCCAAAATTGCCCTGCGGTCTTCTGATAACGAAAATTTGGGCATTACATAAATAAACTTAACTGTTTTACCTTCTGTAATTTTTGAAGGTAGACGATGCTTGTAAATTGGCTCTTGATGTAAACGCTGTAAAGATTTTCTTTTCCCTTTTTGTCGAGTCTCGATGGATAGTTTTAAGAAATTCAAATCGTAATCCAAAGTAGAATTATTCTCAATCTGGATAACGAAGTAGAGTTCTTCTTTATCAAAAACAACATTTTCAACATTCAAGACAATGCCTTGCGTTCGCTTCTTAATCCGACCAATACGTTGGTTTCTGTTAAGAAGATAGGAACAGAATTTTTGATAATAGTATGTTCTGTTATCTACATTCCTTTCAGAAGTTACAACCTGAATCGAATCGGTTACCATTGTTTTTTCATTCCCAATACTATTTGATAAAGGAATAAAATAATTGAGCTTTGATAGCTGTTTTTTATATCTTACAATATACGAAAAAATTGAACCATTTCTATTGACTACCAACAGATTACTTTCCTTCCCAGGCTTTGCCTGAAGAAGTCCAAAATACTGTTCTTTTTCACGATTGTAAGTAAATACAAAATTATCTGAACCGGTTATTCCTTGCCGTATGGGTTCTGGAAAGAATAACGCAACATTTTTGGTGTCGTTAGCATAAATGGTGTCGAGTGGTATTGGTTGCTGTTGTGCTTTCGCGAAAGCGGAAATTAACACCATCAATATTAGAATAAATGTTCTCATAATTTCGGTTTTAAGATTAATCTGTAATTGTTCAGGACAGTAACCTTTACGTTGCGGTTACTTCGTCTTAGTACTTTTGTAACGCCACCTACTTGCGGAACGGTAGGTATGTTGATGTCGCCAATAATATCGTCCAGAACTTCGGTGGTGGCTTCTGCCCTAAAATTGTTCTGTACATAGATACCTTCACTACCATCAGATAAATCAAAAGCTTTGAGTTTTGTAGGATGGTGCTTTATGTTTTCAATTTCGATTAGCGCACGATTGGGCTGAAAGCTGATGAAACCGAAAATAGGTGTGTTCTCAGGCATTTCTTTACCATTGATTGTAGCAGTTTTGGTCAGGCGCATCCGCAATCTAGTATTCGCTTTTACGACTTGGTCGCCATCTACTACTACGTATATAGTTTCATCTGTATTACCTATGATTGAAACTTCATTGGGTTTTGGCGAAGCAGCAAAGAACAATTGATGTTCTAAGCCTAATTCTTTGGCTTCAATTTTTTCTTCCCTTTTTACTTCAGCAGAATCAATTTTTGATACCATTTCGCGAACAGTTCTTCTCTGTCCCAAATTCTGGTATCGCTTTTCTGAATACTTAATCTTACCAGCTTCATAAATGCTATCTACGATACGCTCTTTTTCGCGTTCTGGAAGGTCTGGGTCGTAAAATCCCAAGGAATCAATCAGCTTTTCATCGTAGATGCTGGGTGCATTGTTTTCACGTACTTTTTTTAAGTCGTTGATTGCATCCAATTTGGAATCATACTCTTTTTGGCCTTCTTCCAAATCAGGAACTAAGGTCTGCTTAAGGTTTTCTGTTTCACTTTCATCATCGCCCATTACCATCACGGAATAGGAAATCAGAAATATGAAAATCACGGCCAATACCGCTGCAAATACTATCTTGTTTTTTTCTACTTTCATAATCGTGTTTTTTTTAAATGCCAATTACCTGCCCGAAGTCAGGCGGGTCGGCTCAACTTTCATCTGATATTTTCTTTAAGGTGTTTTCGAAATAGTTTGTAATCAATAATCCGTGCGGATTGTTCGGAAAGTTTCGGTCGACCATAATCAGGTTTCCGGTGGAAACCAATTCGTAGGTGTCGATGATTGAACCTCTATTGATTTCAAAAATGGTCGTCGTGGTAAAACTATACGAACCATTATTTTCAGTTATCCTTGAATCGATACTCAGCACTTTTTGAACCAATGAATACTGAAGTAATCTATTGTAAACACCATCGGCTTTTTTCTGGCGGTAGAGATTGTCCACGGAACTGTTACCCAACCACAATGCCTTTTCCAAGTTGCGCTCGTAATTACTGGCATCGATGTTATAGAAGTAGTTGTGGAACAGATCTAAATGTGCCATAGCTTCTACTCTGAAATTCTCTTTTTGAGTCACGAGCTTCAGCGGAATGATACTGCCATCGGTATTGATGGCAAAGGCACTATTGAGTGCTTTTTGATTGGTGTTGAATACCATCCATACTGAAAAAGTACTGGAAAGCAAGGCACATACAACAACCGCCAAAACGATAAATCGATTCAGTTTTAGGACATTGTAAATATTCTTATATGGTGTTTTCATATTTAATCTGATTTAGGCAGTAAATAATCTGAGTGTGAAGGACGTGGCACGTTTGTACAATTTGAATTTTAGGAAAACAATAAAGCCTACTGAGCCTAATTGAACCACAGGTGCAAAAAATCCACTTCCAACATCGGTGCCGAATAAATTCGTCCAAAAATTGGTGTTGATTTCTGTATAGAGCGCATTGATAAAAACGTTGACCAAAAAGAAGGCTGGTACGAGCATATAAACCGCAGCGTACAATTTGAAAAACGTATAGGCAAGTGAACGGAACTTTTCAAATACTGCCAAACTAATGACCAATGGAAAAAAAGCCTGCATTATCCCTAAAAGAAAAAAGCGTTCTGCCAAAAACAGCGGATAGATGAACAAATCTAAAATCCAGAGGAAAAGGCTAATGATAAAGGCAAATATTTTGAATCCATAAAGTGGTGTTACCAATGCTTCATATAATAGCGTCATAGCTGCCTTGGCTACTTCGATGATACTTACATCTTCTTCAATCGGGATGTCCTGCATTTGTAGGGGCAATAACGCAGGTGCAGTCCCTCTATATTGCCCTTCAATAGCCACTAAAATACCATCAAAAAATCCCAATATTTGCGTTGAAAATATGACTGCAATAACTATTGCAAAATTCTTGGCAAGTTCACCTGGACTTAATCCCCAAGTATATCCGTCCTTATCTGCAACACCTTCATTGTACTTTTTAAGGATATTGACCAGAAAAAATAGGACAGCAAGCGTTTTCATTCCGGCAATTGTATATTGCGAAAAGCTGCTGCTTTGTATAGTCTGGAACACCGTATCTATATATTCCAACCCAATCCCTAAAAGTATAGTTGCGGTCATTTTAATATCCTGTTTCGCGGTTATTTACCTTATCCTGCATTTTTCTGAAGGAAATAATATCACGATAGCGTTTCGTTTTTGTCTTTATATTGGAAACCATTTCATTTGATTCCTGTTCTTTCTGCTTCAAAACTTCAGCACGTTCAGCATCGCTCATTTTGAGATAGTCGCTCGATAGGACTTCATCGATAAAATCAACCGTGTCCAATGAGTTTTGAACTATGGCATCAAAAGATTCCACAACCCTTGAAACTGCATCGGGTTTGATGTAAGGCGAGTTAAGGATGTCCTGTACATCGTTTTGCATTATATTGATAAGGCGCTGATTGTTTTGTCCAATTTCTTCAACTGCCCTAAGTTGTTGGACAACACTTGATACTTTCTCTATGGCCTCTTTTGCATCTTTCAGGAATTTTACAGACTTAATCATTTGAGCCGTTTGCTTGCCAGATTCTATCAGTTGTTTTACCAAGCTGATAAAATTGGTATTATCATAAGTGGGCATTCCTTGGGCGGTAGCATTACCCGACACAAATAAGGTCAGGGCTACGGTCATTACTAAAATTTTGATTTTTGTTTTACTCATTGTAAAAAAAATGTTTTGGTATTCGTGAATCTTCGATTTCATAATATTATGTTTTAGATGTGAATTGAATAATTGCTTTTTGCATATCGTTATGCTCATTGTAGAGCTTCATTATTTCCTCATTTTCCTGTCCATCGGTCAAGTAAGCGGCATATACTTCTTTCGGAACTTCCAGACGGAAAATGTTGCTTTCCCGTCCAATTTTAATAAACATTTCGGTGTACTTGCGTGGACCGGAAAGATTGTTTTTAATGGATTTTAATTGGTTCAGGTCGTGGCTGGATAGGTTGAGCCTTTTGACCAATTCGTCATAGCCTTTCTCATTGTTAAGGCTATAGATGACCTGCGTATTTTCGAGTATGCTTGCCGATGTAGAATTGTTCGGAAGCTGATTTATCGACTGAAGAATAATCCCAATCGCACCGTTTTGTTTACGGATAGCTTGATAATAGAACTCGACACTTTCCAATACATTTTCAAACTTTAGTTGTTTGGCAAACTCATCGAACAGGATAATGCCTTTTTCAGCTCTGTTTTTCCAAATGGTTCTTTGTATAGCCGACTTAATCAGCTTCAGCATCACGGACAAGATTTCCTTATTGTCCTTTACTTCATCCAGTTCAAAAACAATCAATCTTTTGTCTTCAATCTTATAGGTTTGGTCTTCGCTTACTTCAAAGAGGAAGCTATATAGACCATCGCCGACATATTCGGACATTACGTGCAAGAAGCTGGTAACGTTGAAGTAGTCGGGATGGATTTTTAAGGTTTCCAGAAGATCTTTCTGATTCCTTTCTATAAAACTGTAGAAACCTTCCAAAGAATGATTCTCAGAAGTGCTATCATAATAATGGCGCAGTATTTTCTTGATGGAAACCGATTGGGCTTTGGTCACTTTCAAATCTGAAGCAAACAATTCAAAAAGAAACACAGATAAATCTTCAAGACGGTCTGGTGTTAAGTCTTTTAGATTACTGATGTAAAAAGGATTGATGCCCAAATTCTTTCCGCTCTCGTAACGCAGTACGGTATATTTTTCAGGATAGAGCTTTGCAAATTTGGTATATGAGCCACCCAAATCGATAATGACCAAGCGTACGCCACTTTCAAAATATTGGCGCAGAATGTTATTTGCCAAAAATGATTTGCCCTCGCCCGTTGGTGCAAAAATGGCAAAGTTTCGAGCCTTGATACGTTTTTTGCGTTCATCCCAAACATCCTTTAAAACGGGAATGTTATGCTCACGGTCATTGAAGATGATTCCAGTTGCATCGCTTTTGTAGTTGGTATTGTTGATGAACAGGCAAAGTGCGTGTTTTAAATCAGTAACGTATAAATCATTGTTCGAGAAGTTTGAAGAGAAACAGCAGTAACTATTTAGTATGTAATTTTTGCGTTCTTCCCCTCTTGGATAGTATGGGATAATATCTAGTTCCTTAAATTCAGTCTTGATTTTCGAGGTTATTTTGTCCAACTCTTTAGCTTCCTTCGCCCAATAGATAATATTGAGATGACCACGAATAATACGTGCATTATCATCCGCATTGATTTGGTCCAGAATGTGCTGGATTTTACCAAGTACCACTTTATTTTGCGAACCGAAATTTGAACTCTTATTGAGTTCCTCAATTTTCTTATCGAGCAACTTGCACCACTTCTGTTTGTCATCCAAATAAAGGATTTGGTTGACGATGTGATTCTCGTTAAGCGTAAGCCCTAAGCCATCAATAAACCCTTGATGAAACACAAAATCGTCAGAAGTGAATTTCTCATTGGTTTTGCTACTCTGTACACTTTCGCCAAAGCACAGTTCGCTATTGATGGCAAGGGCATCAAAATGGTTTTCGCCAATATTGACGCTTTTTTTATCCAGTAAAATATCAGTATCATAGCCTTCATTAAAGCCATTGAAATAGGCATTCGTTAGTTGCTGTATTTCTTCCGCTTTAAGCGAAACAAAATCCATCTTTCGGCTATTGTTAATGAAAGAAACCGAATCACTAACCGAGTTTACGAAGCTCTTTATGTTTTCATCCAGTTCCTGTACAATTCCCTTTGAAATTTTTCGGAATGGATTGACATATTTTGGGTTGTTGAGTGCCTTGTTCTTGGTTAAAATGAAGAACAGATAACATTTGTGTTCAATATGTCCACGACCTTTAAAATGCTCGTGTGTTGCTTTCTCTAAAAAAGTTTTATTGGGAAGCTGTGCCGAAGAATAGGATTTCTTCAGGTAGATATCCTGTTTGTGAACCACAGTTCCCACAGGCAATGATTTCAAAGCCTGAAACCAGGCACCGTGCATATCCTCAAAGTCTTTTTCTGATAAAGAGTAGATTTCTGGCAAGTTACCTTCATAGCACAAGACCACGTTACCATTATTGGCAAACACGATATTGTCCTGAATATCTGCAATGGGTTGATATGCCGAAAGGTTAATCTTGTTCATAATCGAAGCCAGAATTTCTTTTGTTACTGATGATTTGTGGAAATGTTTTTGCCATTTGGAAAAGTTGCGGATTGTGGTTTATTCGAGTCAAGGCGACATATAAGGCAGCATTGAAAACCAATATCCCTATAATTATCCGAAAGCTGAAAGAGAAAATAATTACTAACAGCGATGCAAGTATGGAAACCATCATCAAGGCAAACAGGGAAATGGGCAGCCCAAATATGACCGCCCGTTTCCTAATGTTTTTATAGACCTCGAACCGTTTCATTTATACTACGATTCCTATTAGGTAAGTGAAGATGCCTACGACTGCGCCTGCAATCAAAACAAATACGAGAACCCTTGTGATTCCTTTTTTGAGGTCAGCATTTTCCCCAAAGAAATGTCCTGCATTAAATAGGAAACCAACAAGGAAAATAACCCCTAAAATGATGGGAAAAATGGTTCGGATGGTGTTTGAAACATCATCGACCGAATCTTCAATGCCACCAATTTGTGCAAAAAGAGATGTTGAGATAAGTGAAAGAAATACTGCGAAATAGATTGATTTTTTCATAACGGAACGGTTTAAATTTTCTGTTGTTTTCGTTATTGGAAATTTACATATATTTGTTTATAAATAACTGATTATCAAATATTTGTGAATAAAATATTATTTGATTTAGTTTGAATTCGTTTGTTATTATTTGGCATCAAATTCTATGGATTTTAGAAAGTAAATTGTTGATAACCCAAAAATTGAAAATGAAAAAAGTGCTCAAAAACGTCAGCTTTGTGATTTTGCTCTTAAAAATGTGCATCATTTTTGGGCAGGAAAATTCAACTCAAAAACGAATTGTAATTGATGTTGGACACGGTGGAAAAGATTCTGGTGCAATCGGAATAAATAGTATCCAAGAAAAGGATGTGGTTTTATCAATTGCAAATGAGATTTTGAAGTTAAATAACGATTTGGATGAGCCTTTGGATATTTATTTGACCAGGTACAAAGACACTTTAATTTTATTATCGGACAGAACTAAATTGGCCAAAACCTTAAATGCTGATTTGTTCGTTTCTTTGCATTGCAATCATTCCAATAATCCGAATGCTAGAGGAATTGAAGTGTATGTGGCAAACGCCACTTCACAATATTCAAAGGATGCCAGTTGGTTGGCTTTTCAATTGCAAGCTGCGCTTAATAAAGAATTGGGTTTTGAAAGTAGGGGTGTGAAGTTTGCAAATTTTCAAGTGCTACGGGAAACGATTGGTTATTGTCCTTCTGTCCTTTTGGAATTGGGGTTTTTGAGTAATTGGGATGAGGGTAGCTATTATTGTAAGTCCAATAATTTTATAGCTATGGCTAAAGTATTAATTCAATATCTAAAATATGTAGTACATGAAGGAGTTAGGGATTGAAATAATGAAAGCTATTAAGAATATCATCGTAGAATTATACAAGACGCTCTACAAAGAGGGAATTAGGTAAAGAATTATCAAAAAGTCAATTAGAACTCAAACAACATTCACAAAAATATTTTAAGCTACTTCATTACAGATAGTTCAATTTTTTTCAAATTCTGAAAAACCTATTTTTCATCCTTAAGAAAATCGTCGTTAAAATAATCATAGCTATCAAAGATTTTTTTTGAATTCTTCTTTTTCTCAAACGTTTCTTTGGAAGGCATTATAAAGTTAGAATCAACTGGTTGATAGCGATAAGTACCACCATCATTTATTCTAATCGTTCTAGATTTAGTGTTTTCATTGATTGCATTAATTGAATTTGCATAGTAAAGCTTTACGAATACTTTGGGATTTGTAAAGTAAGGCGGATTTCCTGTAAGCCTTTTCCCTTCTTGAACACCTGCTATAAATAAAACCTTGCCAATCGATTGCCATGTATGTTCTCGTAAATAGAAACCGTACTTTAAGTTTGCCTCATAGTATTGCTCATATATGTTGAGTAAACCATTTGAATCCATATTATTTTCTTTTATCGTTAGTGGCTGTGTCGAAAGCAATCAAGTTAAACAGTTCTCGCATTCTGCTACGAACACGGTTTCCGTAACGTTCTTCCAATTCCTCGGCATTTAGGTTGGTGGTAGCGTGGGTTTTGACTTTGTGTTTGGTCTCAAGGTAAAGTTCGTATCGGGAAAGTAATACTTCGCCCATCACATTGAGATCCTTGCCATAAAACCTTCCGGCAGGTTCAACACCTAAATCATCAAAGCAATAAAATTTGGTATTGCCATATTCCTCGACCGTTTTAAAACCTAAATGATTGAAACTAAACGCTACATTTCTGCACGGTATCATTTCGTAAGATCGCTGTAATGGGACGATGTGTCGAAGTAATTTCATCAGCGTAGTTTTTCCGCAGCCTACGGGACCAGAAAGCAGAATGCCTTTGTCAATATCTATTTCATATTTTTCACAATTGTCCTTATCCTTTATGAAATAATGACAGAGTTTTCGGATGATTTCGATGTCTTCATCGTAGATTCTAAAATTCTTACCAAACAATTGTTTTCCCTTTGTATTGAGGTAAATCAGTATTTTCTCGAAATCGTATAGAACGCTTTTGCCATCAAACTTGCCAAGTGAATATTCCATACCACCTTCGATAATTTTAGAGGGGTTGTCCATAATCTTTGTTTTTAGTGGTTCGCAAGTTGTCCTTGATTTGGGACGCCTGTTTTTTGTTTGGTTTGTTTTCCTCGGCATATAATTCTGTTCTGTCCATCCAGTTCGTGGCCAAGGCACGCCAATCTCTAATTTCATTTCCATCACTCGTTTGCCAGTTCCGGGTTTCATAATGCTCAAAGAATTTTTTTCCTTCATCAGCATTAAAACCTTTTTCAATAAAAAAATTAATAACGGCCTGCCAGCCCTTTGGTTGTTTTATATTGTTTACTTGTTTGGTATTGTTTATAGTAGATACCAATGCTTGTCCACTGGTGGGACGGTGCGAGTCCACAGCTTGTCCATTATTGGGATGGTGTTGGTACACTACTGGTTCACGTATGGGACAGTACTGTTCCGCAAGTTGTTCTAATATGGGATTGTAGTGTCCCGTAACTGGTTCATCACTTGTCCCAAAATTGAACATCTTGATTCGGCTACCTTTAAATGGATTGTGTGAGGGTTCGTACAATAGGTATTTCCAATGGTGCATTTCTTTGATGCAACGATGGTAAGTAGTTTTTGAACCAATCTTGGAAAACCGCATCGCTTCTTCTCGATTGATATAGAATTCCATAGGAAAGTGATAATTGTTCCACAACTGAAATAATGCCACGTATAAACTGATGTGCGTGGGATTTAAACGGCCGTCTTTTGAGAATTGTAAGAATACGGCGTTCAAGTGCTTGATGTAGTTGACCTGCTCCAAAACGATTTTAAAATTTGTTATGAATTTTGTTATTTTCCATTACGCTCATTATTTCTTCATAATCGTAATAGAGTACACCGCCAACTTTGGTGAAGGGCAATGTGCCATTGATTCTTAAATTCTGTAAAGTGCCGGAAGAGATTCCCAAAAGTTTTTTTATTTCAGGGGATTTTAACCACCTTTTGGTAATATGGCCAGATTGGTTGTTGAGTAGTTCCTTGATATCATCGAGCAGTTCAAGTTTCAACTCTCGAAGGTCGTCTGTGGTAATAATACTTGTAGGCATAATAGAACGGATTAAAAGAAAGGGACTACCGTTTTGCTTTCATCTAAAATGATAGGCCCTGACCTGATTTGACTTTCGTTCTACAAAATTGGGGTAGTTTGATGGATTTTATTCACAAGTTAGGCCTACTTGGGTATTTTTTTTCTCTCATTTTCAATGTAATACAATAGAGGATTTTGGTACTTTCCTAAAAAAATACCCTATCTAAAAACCACCAAATAAAATGAGATTTTCAATAAAACGAGAAACACCCAAGTTGAAGCATCTTGGGTATTTTATTTTACGTTATCAGTATCATCCATCCTTTTGGTTAACTGCTTTTTTAGTATATCCAAAAATTTGGTTCTGCCATTTTTACGCATCCGTATTTCCAGAAATGCTCTGTAATAATCGCCCAAGTCCACTTTAAATGTTTTTTCAACAAAATAGGCAATATCTTTAATGTCAACAGTACCATTGTTGATGACATCTGTACTGTGCAAAGCGTAAATCAGTTCTATTAAATATATTTTATGGGCTGTCCACGTAATTTTGGTTTTCCTTTGTAACAATCTTAAATTTGTATAATTGTTTGTATTCTCCAATTTATCAATCTCCCGTTTTAACTGTACAATCAAAAGGTCATAAGCCAAAATTGTAGCTACTGTACTATCGTGGCTTGTTGCAAATTGTTCATCTACAAAAAAGTGAAATGAATCTGGGAATAACCGAATATCTGCCTTACCTCTTAAAAAATATTGTTCATCAAATACAGTAGCTTCCCTACGGTAATAATGGTAAAAATCGAGATTGTCGTTAAAGTAGGTTTGAAGTTTTTCAATATTACTGTTCAAATATTTTACTTGAGATTTATTACTTCCCCTTGGTCTTTTGCTTTCAATGTTAAATAGTTTTACGTAATAAATGAGTTTACTGTAAATTTTTGGTTTAGTACATTTAAAAAAAAGTATTTCCTCTAACTTGGTTTCAAATTCATAATCGATAATGATACTTCTAATTGTTTTAAGGGTTTGTTTTGAAAGTTTAATCCCTTTTTCGGCTTTCACTAATATATCTTCTTCTTCTATTTCAAGAATATCAAGGTCATTGTCTAATTTTTTTAATATGTATTCGTAATCTGTCGTCATTCTTGCACCGGTTAAAAAGCTTTAATCTATAACATTCGCTACATTATAGTAATTGTACATTTCGGGACCGAAGTAAACAAATAGAAAAAGAGATGCGAAATAAACATAAAAGTTTTGGAAATATCATTTTCATTGTAATCGTATCAATTGTTTTAATTTATCTAAATTTTCCTGTTTTCCATTTTCCAAAATCTCTTTACCATAAGTGGTCTTGAATCTGTGCTCTTCCAAAAAATTGATGTTAAGCATTTGCCATTCATCATCAGCCATAATTATATCACTAAACAGTTCCCATTCTTTTCGTAAGAGCATATTCTTATACAAAAAATTAGTTGTTCCCAAGTGGAACAAATCGGCATCACAAAGTACTTTGGCTAACACATTTGTTGGACGTTGAGGCATTTTAGTAGCATCTATACAATTACAGACTTTGTTGATAAAACTTTTATTAGCCTTTTGCTCTTTTAGAAATGTAGTAGCAATGAATTTACTTTGGTCTTCGTGACCTTTGTAAGTCATTGAAAAACCAGTATCGTGAAACCAAGCTGCAATGAGCAAAACCTCAGTATCCTGCTCATTTATATCCATTGCAGCACATAGGTATTTTACATTTTGTACTACTTCTTTAGTATGCTCCAAATTATGAAATGGTAATTCCTTACATTTTGAAGTTGTCAATAAATCTGTACAAAATGCAGCAACGCTACTAATCATCGTTGTGGTCATCGCGTCCATCTAATTGAATTGTATTCGTATTGCTTCTAATCTCTATATGGGTTATTTCGCCACCACTTGTTCCAACGTATTTTGAAATGCCTATTACCGTTACAGAAAGCAATAAAACGGCAACAAAACCGTATTTGTAAAATGAAAGTTTTTTGTATTGTAAAAAAAAGGTTATTAGCGATACGCCTCCTAAAATCAGCATCATCGTAAGAAACAATTCTGCATATTCTTCGTGTTTATGGATTAGTGTTTCACTAATTCCTGGTAAATTCTCAACTATTTCTTCAGCACCTTCACCTGTTAAAAAAGCTGCAATAGCTGTTAATGCAGAAAAAATAAAAATACCTAATGCTGTATTTTTGATTTGCGGTTTTTTCATAATTAAACCTGCTAACAACACTAAAAAACCAATCAATACGCCCACAATAGGCAAATGATTGACTACTAAATGAAAATGTGCGTCGTTCATAATTTTAAAATTTATTTAAGCAATATTTACATTAAACATATAACCCACTAATGCGGTTAGACCCATTGCAACTGTTCCCCAAAATGTGATACGAATTATAGCTTTCCCTATACTTGAACCACCGGTTTTTGCTGCCAATCCTCCTAATACAATAAGAAAGAAAAGTGCAAAACCATAAAGAGAATATTCCATACTATTTAAAGGCAGAAAAAGTGTTACCAAAAAAGGAAGTAATCCACCAACGGTAAATGCCGCCCCAGATGCAAAAGCCGCTTGAATAGGTTTGGCTTGGCTAATTTCATTTATTCCAAGCTCATCTCTTATATGTGCACCTAAGGCATCGTGTTCCGTTAATTCTTTAGCGACAATTAATGAAGTTGTTTTTTTTAACCCTCTTTTTTCATAAATTTCAGCTAATCGCTGTAATTCGATTTCTGGAATTTCATTTAGTTCTTGTTTTTCACGTTCAATATCAGCTTTTTCAATATCTGTCTGTGAACTTACAGAAACATATTCTCCTGCTGCCATGGATAAAGCACCAGCAACAAGACCAGCTAATGTTGCTAAAATAATGGGCTCTCGTGTGGCACTCGCTGCTGCAACACCTATTGCAAGACTCGCTGTAGATAAAATACCGTCATTAGCTCCAAGTACTGCTGCCCTTAACCAGTTACTTCTGTGGATGTAATGGTTGTCTAAATAATTGTCCATTTCTTCTGTTTTTTCTTCCATCTATTCTGTTATTAAATTAAAAGCTCCTTTGGTTAAAAATTGGGTGTCTGGTTTAAAATCATCCGCATTAAGGATTTGTGTAAAACCATTATTGGTTGTTCCTACCTTAACCAATACTCTTCTAAAAGTTTGCTCATTCTCTTTAACCAGAACAAAAAAGTCATTGTCAATATTGGCAACCGCCTCTGTTGGTAATGCAGGATGCTCTGACGAAGTGGTTAAAATTTCTGCTTCAATGTACATTCCAGGGGCAAATAATTTGGCGTCATCTTCATTCACCAAATCTCCGTGTATGTTTACAGTTCTATCTTCGGCGTTAATAGTTTTATTGACTAAATGTACTTTCCCTTGATACACTTTGTCCATATTGTTTTGTAATCGAAAATTGATGGGTTGCCCCATTTTAATCATTGGTAAATCTTTTTCAAAAATTTTCAACTCTATGTGCAAATCGTCTGTATTTGTGACTGTTATGGCCACATCCGAAGGGTTTAAATACATTCCTTTAGTAGCATTAATAGTTGTTGCGTAACCTGACAAGGGTGAAAGTACGCTAATTACTGACCGAATGTTATCTCCAGACAAGGTGTTTGGGTTAATATTCATTAAGCTCAACCTCTTTTTTAGCGATTGATATTGTGCTAATGTCACGGTATATTCTGATTCTGCTTTTAGGAAGTTCTTTTTGGATGTTACATTATCTGCAATCAATTCTTTTTGACGGTCATAGTCCGATTTTAGATAATTTAAGCGTCCCTTGGCTTCTAAAAAATTTTGTTGCACCTGTACATATTCAGGGTTCTCAATAGTGAATAATGTTTGACCTTTTTTGACTGCATCTCCAGGTAATAGGTTAATATCTTTTACATATCCAGCAAAATAAGCACTTACGTCTGCTTGATTTTCTGGCGGAACGGCAAACATACCATTCGCTTTTACAACAGTATTAAATGGTTGTGTTGTTATTTTGCCAAGCTCCATATCGCCTGATTTAAACTGATTCTCTGTTATGGTAGCTATATCTGTATTCTCTGCTTTTTCAGTTGCATCTGTATTTTTTACCTCAGATTTTTCTTTTGAATTACAGGATGCTAAAGCCATTATTGCCACCAATAAAAGACTCTTGATGTATATAGAATTCGATGAATTGTTACGTGTATTTTTCATTGTTAATTAGTTAAGTAATTTAATTCTAAAACTGTATTATTATACTTGTTTAGGTTTTGTAAATAGTTGATTTCGATATTTTTGGCACTCTCTAAAAGCTGTACATATTGCAAGAAATCTATCTCGCCATTTTGAAATGCTTTAGAAGCTGTTGTTGTTAATTCTTTAGAAAGTGCTCTTCCTGCAGTTTCATAATAATCTACTGTTTCTTGATATTTTTTTACATCGGAAAGTAAGGCGTCGTATTTTGATTGCAATTGAATTTTATAGTTTTCATATTCGTTGGCTACAATAAAGGTTTCGGTTTTTGCCGCATTGATTTTTGACTTGTTTGCTCCAAACCATAAGGGTATTGCAACACCCAATTGAAACCCATTGTAATTTTTTGCATTAACACCATTATTAGTACCTTGAAATACAGAAAATTGCAAACCTGGTAATAGCTTTTGTCTCTCTAAAGAAAGGGACGATTTTGCCAAATTTTCTATTGTATTATAATATAAAATCCCTGGGTGGTTTGCTATGGAAAAATCATCTAAGGTTAATCTCGGTAGTACATCTTCATTAACGGTAATCAACGAATCGCTTTGTACCCATTGATTGAGCATTGTGTAGGCTTTAGAAACGTCTTCTTTAGCTTGTGCAAGTGCAATGCTAATTTCTTTTTGTTTTGTTTCAGCGGTTAATTTTTCTAATAAATTGGTTTCTCCAACATCATATCGCTTTTTCGCTGCACTAGCAAATTGCCCGTATAAACTATCTAAATACGTATATTGCTTGACTAAATTATGACTGTAGACCACATTATAATAAGCGACATAAACCTCTTTAGTTAACATCCTTTCATTTAACTGATACAGTTGCGTTGTTAATGCCACTTTTTGTTTTTCTACTTTGTGCTGAGCTCCATAAATGGTTGGAAATTGAAATGACTGACTAACTCCAAAAACATTAAGAGGTAGACCATTTTCAGCTATATTATTTTGGTCATAACCATAGGAAACTTGTGTTTTATCTATATTAAAGGCACTACCTACCAATTGTTCTGATTGATTGATTCTTTTTGCGTTGGCTTGCAGTCCTTTATTATTCTCGATTGCCATTTCTACAGTCTGTTCTGCACTTATTGGATTTTGTTGTGCGCTACCAACAATTGGTGCTAGTAAGACCGCTATAATGCCAAGAGCTTTAAAGTTTACTTTTGTTTTTACCTTTGGATGATGCCCTTTTCTATCAAGCATTGCATACAAAATAGGTAATACTACAAGTGTCAATATGGTTGCAGTTATTAAGCCACCAACCACTACTGTCGCTAGAGGTCTTTGAACCTCTGCACCTGCGGAAGTCGAAATTGCCATCGGTAAAAATCCTAAAGCTGCTGCTGCTGCTGTTAATAATACAGGGCGCAATCTATTTTTTGTACCCATTATTATTCGTTTATTAATATTATTGACTCCGTGTGCTTTGAGTTCTTTAAACTCTTCAATCAACACAATACCGTTTAAAACTGCAATACCGAAAAGCGCAATGAAACCAACACCTGCCGAAATACTAAAAGGAAGGTCTCTCATATAAAGAAGCATAACACCACCAATTGCGGATAATGGAATGGCGCTGTAAATCATTAAGGCTTCTTTTACAGAATCGAAAGCAAAATACAACAAGACAAAAATTAGAATTAACGCGATTGGTACTGCTATTTTCAATCGTGCTGTAGCAGTTCTAAGGTTTTCGAATTGTCCACCGTAGCTTATGGAATATCCGGTTGGAATCTTCACATCTCTTTCTATTATTGCTTGAACATCTTTCACTACAGATTCTAAATCACGGTTTCTAACATTTACACCTACAACGATTCGACGTTTGGTATTATCGCGTGAAATTTTAGCAGGTCCTTTGGTATAACTAATATTAGCAAATTCGCTAAGTGGTAATTTTGTGCCATTAGGCAACGAAACCGATGCAGTTTCTAGGTTTTCAATATCTTTTCTGTGAGCATCATCAAAACGTAACACTAAATCAAATTGTTTTTCTCCTTCAAATACAGTTCCAGCAGTTTTTCCTGCAAATCCCATCGTAATAACTTTATTCAAGTCCTCAATGTTTAATCCATATTTAGCAATTTTCTGGCGGTTATATTTTACAGACATCTGTGGTAGACCAGCAGTTTTTTCTACAGAAATATCTGCTGCCCCCTCAACATTCTGAATAGCCTTTTCTATTTCTAATGCTTTTCTATACAATACATCTAAATCTTCTCCAAAAACCTTGATGGCCAAATCGGCTCTTACCCCTGTAATTAATTCGTTAAATCGCATTTCGATAGGTTGGGTAAATTCAAAATCTACCCCTGCAACTTCTGATAATGCCTCTTTAAATTTATCGGCCAATTCGTCTTTAGTCTCCGCGGATACCCATTCTTCTTTTGGCTTTAATTTGATGATAACATCGCTTTCTTCCATAGACATGGGATCCGTAGGTACTTCAGCAGCACCAATACGACTCACCACTTGTTCCACCTCAGGGAATTTTTTTAATATTTTTTCCATTCTGGTAGTAGCTTCAATAGTTTTACTTAAGGATGTTCCTGTCTTTAAAATTGGCTGAATTACAAAGTCGCCTTCATCTAAAGTGGGCACAAATTCACCACCCATTCTCGTAAATAAAAACCCTGTAAAAACTAATAAAGCTACAGCCATACCTAGTACTAATTTCTTTTTACGTAATGCCCAAGTAATAATAGGTTGGTATTTGTTTTCTAAATAAGTAATAAGTCTTGATGATATCGTTTTCTTTTCTGTATTAGACGGTTTTATAAATAATGAAGCCATTACTGGTATGTAGGTAAAGCATAAAATCATAGCTCCAATTAGGGCGAAACAAAACACTAATGCCATAGGACGAAACATTTTTCCTTCTACGCCTACTAGTGACAGAATTGGGATAAAAACGATGATGATGATTAACTGCCCAAATACGGCTGAATTCATCATTTTAGTTGCGCCTTGGTAGGTTATCGCATCTATCAACCCTTGTCTTTCATTTTTAGGCAGAGCCAATAATTTAGTACGCTGACTCGTAATTTTAAAGGCAATAAACTCAACGATAATTACAGCACCATCGATGATGATACCAAAATCTATAGCTCCTAAACTCATTAAGTTGGCATCAACCCCAAAAATGTACATTAGCGAAAGTGCGAATAGTAAACATAGCGGAATTACAGAAGCTACAACCAATCCTGAACGCCAGTTTCCTAAAAGTAACACTACTACAAAAATGACTATTAAACATCCTAAGATTAGATTTTCAGCAATTGTAGAGGTTGTTTTCGCAATGAGCTCACTTCTTTCTAAAAATGGATTAATTGAAATGCCTGTAGGTAAGGATGATTGTATTTCTGCCACACGTTTTTTTACTGCCTCGATTACAGCATTGGAATTGGCATCTTTAAGCATCATTACTTGTCCGAGTACTTTTTCTCCTTCTCCATTTCCTGTGATTGCTCCAAAACGATTTGCGTGACCAAATCCCACAGTAGCAACATCCCTAATATAAACAGGTAAATCACCCTTATTGGTTACAACAATATTCTCAATATCTTGAACTGAAGTAACTAAGCCTTCACCTCTTATAAAATAACTTTCATTAATTTTTTCAATATAACCTCCTCCGGCAACACTATTGTTTTTTTCTAAAGAAGAGAAAACATCAAAGACAGAAACATCCATAGCTCTTAGACGTTCTGGATTAACCGCAACTTCATAAGTTTTTAAGTAGCCTCCCCAAGTATTTACTTCTACAACACCTGGAATTCCAGAAAGTTGGCGTTTTACGACCCAATCCTGAATAGTACGTACATCTGATAATGAATACTGGTCTTTATATTTAGGGTCTACATCGATTACATATTGGTAAATCTCCCCAAGACCTGTAGAAACAGGACCCATAAAAGGTTTGCCAAAACCTGCGGGAATTTTTTCTTCTGCACTTTTTATTTTCTCTGCGATAAGTTGGCGCGGTAAGTATGTACCTAAATCATCATCGAATACAACTGTAACCACGGATAGCCCAAACTTTGATATGGAACGGATTTCCTTGACCCCAGGCAAATTTGCCATCTCCAACTCTACAGGATAGGTCAAAAATTTCTCTACATCTTCCGTCGCCAAGGTTCTTGAAGTCGTGATGATTTGAACCTGATTATTGGTTACATCTGGTACAGCTCCGATAGGAATATTGGATAGGGAATACAGGCCGAATCCAATAATTCCGGCGGTAAATAACAGTACGATAAGTTTGTGATGGATACTGTACTGGATAATACGTTCTAACATTTTTTGGTGGTTTATTAAATAATGAAACAAATGTAGATGCGTTATCTAAGTGTATTCTAAACGGTTTCTTAAGATTGGCTTAAGAATGTTTTATAGAAAAAGCAAAGGCCTTGAGAGTTCTCAAGACCTTTGCAGCTATTAACCAATAAAAACCAACCAAAAAACATTTAAAGGTTAAGGGGAACTTTTTTCTTTTTCAAATAGTAATTATTGTACTGTTGCTAATTCTTGTATAAATGTAGTATTGTAGTTTAAAGACTGTCTAAGGATAGTCTTAAGATTAGCTTAAAACTGAAGTGTGAAAGTAGTTCCGCTACCTAATTCACTTTCGACAAAAATACTTGCATCAATAGCATCAGCAGCTTTTTTAGCTATGGAAAGCCCCAAGCCATTACCAGAAATATTTTTATGGTTCAGTGCTTCAGACCTGAAAAAATTATTGAACAGGTTCTCTAAATCTTCTTTTCTAATTCCTATCCCTTCATCTTTCACTTTACAAACAAGTTTAGACTCTAATTGTGTAATAGAAATATGGATCTTGGTAGCATCCTTAGCATACTTTACTGCATTCCCAATAATATTTTCAAGTATTAGATTCGTAAAATATTGAGGCACTAAAGTCTCATTGTCAACCTCATTTTTGAAATTGATAGAAAGCTTCTTTTCTGAAATTTTGTTTTTATATCTTGATAGAATTTCGTCTATTATAGTTGCCAAAGGCCGCGAAGATTCGTCTGCTGCTTTTGAACTTGTATCTAATCTAGCCAACAGTAAAAGCTGCTCTAATGTAGCAGTCATTCGGTCTATTTCTGAAAGACAGAACTTGATTTTTCCCTCATATTCTTCTCGTTCCCTTGGCTTGCGAATTAATACTTCTAACGTACCTTTTAAAGTTGCTAAAGGTGTTCGTAATTCGTGAGACGCATCTGATGTGAATTGACGTTCCCTTTCCAGAGCATTCTCGATGCGTTGCAATAAGTCGTTAATCCCTGAAGATAAATCAAAAAGTTCATCTTTGTTTTGAGGTAATGTAACACGTTCGTTTAAGTTGTTTCGCGTAATTCTGTTAGTCGTTTCTGTAACATTCTTGACAGGTGTAATACTTCTACCTGCTATAAATTTGGAAATAAAATAAAGACTCGCTAAAAGTAGCAAATACACTAACAGCAAAATATTTCTTAAATTTAGCAATACCATTTGTGATGCTTCTAACGACATAGCCGCCACTATAAAACCTTTTATTTTACCGTTTTCTTCTATGGGTAATTGAATTTGTCTAATTGGTTTTTCATTAAGTATATCGTTAACATGACCACCATATTTAGATCGTGGATGAAATTCGAGCTCATTTTCTTTTAGGTTTGGGGATTTATCCATAAAAACACCGTTCTTATCTAAAATTTGGATAAAAACAGGATTTACTTGAACTTCTCTATGTTCTTTTTCTTCCCACTCTTTTTTATTTTTTATTTTGATGCTGTCGCCAACGACTTTCATTTCTCCGGTATGCTTTTCCGCTTCAAAAGAAAGGTCGTGGTCTATATTTTGATACACCACACCTTTGACCACAAAATAAACAGCTGTAAATGCTACAGCCATAATGATTGCGGTCGCAATCATATAATGAAATGCGATTCTATTTTTAAAACTTAAATTCATATTTCCTTTGCAATGTAGCCCACACCTCTAACTGTCTGAATGTAATTCTCGTCTTTCCCTAATTTCAATTTCTTGCGAAGCGCATTGATGAACACATCTATAACTCCTGTATTGTAGTCGAAATGAATATCCCAAACACTTTCAATAATTCGAGATCTTCTGCATACTATTCCCTTATTCCGTATCAAGTATTCTAATAAAGCAAATTCTTTTTGTGTAAGACTTATTTCTTCAGCTTCTTTATGCACTTGGTATGTTGAAGTATTGAGCGTGATATTTCCTATTTTAAAAACAGAATGCTCTCCAGTTTTAGGGCGTAGTTGTACCTTGATTCGTTCTAATAATTCTTCGAAATGAAAAGGTTTTTTTATGTAATCGTTTGCACCAGTTTGAAGCCCAAAAATAGTTTCGTCTAAAGTATCTTTCGCTGTTAAAAATATGACGGGTGTTTCTTTAAATTGTTTCCTAAATTGACGGCAAATTTCGATACCGCTTAAACCTGGCACCATCCAGTCCAATAGTAATAAATCGTATTCTCCTGAAAGGGCTAATTGAAGACCTTTCTTGCCTTCTTCGGCAATATCTACCGCATAGGACTCTTCCTCTAAACCTTGTTTAAGGAAATTAAATATACCTGGTTCGTCTTCTACGATTAGAATTCTCATTGCGCAAAAGTTACAATATTTAATTAAGTTAAGATTTGGCTTTTCTTAAGAATTGCTTAAATTTCTAACAAACAATAAATTTAAGAGAACATTATAGTGCTTTATCAGTTCTTCATAAGGGAACCTAAAAGCTAGCCTACCATAACAAAAACATTAAAACTAAAATAGTCGGGTTTTAATCTTATAAATTTATATAGATTGTTGACTAACAACCTTTTCTTTTTTGTATTAGACTATTTTGCCTTACATTATATAGAATTTTTCTGGTTTAAATGGTTCTGGTACTGATTCATCTTCTATAAGTTCCTTTATGTTATTTCAATAGTTCTGGCTATTGACGTTACAGCTGTATCCGTTGGTTGATTTTCAAACGGGTCTTGTATTTGATATGCTATCTTTTCTAAAAGAAAAAAAGGAATTGCAATCGCAATTAATAATGGTATATGTATAAAGTCATGAAATTCAGACAATGAATTAGACATGGACAAGGAAAGTAAAATCAAAAACAGATAAATGAATAATCTTAAAGTTAACCTATACGTTTTTGGAAAAAAGGTATTTTTTATGCGCTCCGCTCGTCCCATAGAAGTACAAAGCCTTTGCATTGTACTTTCTATCTGTATTTCGTGAAACTCACTAATCAATTCTGTTTTACGCATTTTTTTTAGATCATCGTAATGCAAGTCTAACAGCATCACCGGTATATTGCTTTTATTGTTCACAAGAATAAACTCTTCTTCAGATATAAACTCTTTCGAGTATTTCATTACCTCTTGTTTGCGTAGATTTTGACCAAGTGCATAACACCATGAAATTTGACGATATGCCATTTTGTTCAGAATGATTTTTCCAGCCTCGTTATCTGGCTGAATAAACGTTTTAAGTTGCATAACTAGAGACCTGGAATCATTCACAATGGCACCCCATATTTTTCTAGCTTCCCACCACCTATCATATGACTGGCTCAATTTAAATGAGAGAATCAAAGAAATTGATGTACCAAAAAAAGCACTAAAAGAGATGGGTAGTTTAAAGTCTATAAAATTGGAAGAAATTAAATGTATGACGGTTGCAAATGCTGAAATTATCAAAATATCAACAATAATCATTTTAAAGGGATAGTAAAGTGGTATTCTTTTGTTTATAATCATGATTTTCTAAACTTGTTATACTGTTAGCTTTTAAAATTTATGAAAGAGAAGCAACCACAACTGACCTTTGTTTCTGCTCTCTGTAGTTTCGCGCTTATAGGTAAGCTCCATCCTTTACTTTTAATAGTTCGCTCCTCTGTCCCTTTAGCCTTGTCACCCTTTAAAACTATCTTATACAGGTAATTTTCAGTTGTATATGCATGCGGTAAATTTACATTTGCATTAATTTTATAATCTGAAAATGTAAAACTTTTAAAGTGACCTAATTCTGGACCTAGATGCCCATTAATGTACTCTTTATAAGTGCCCTCTACTTTACCTTGTTCAAAAATAGTAGCATCCTCCGTAAAAAGTTCGAAAGTACCGTCTGTAGTCAGGTTTTGAATGGCATCTTTATACGACTTCATTACTTCTATGACCGCTAGTTCTTCTGTATCCAAATCTGTATTTTGACTAAAGATGTGGCTAGTTACAAATAACAATAGCGTTAATAATGTTGTAAGTTTTACTGTTTTTATACTGTTTTGTATTTAAAGATTATTTATTTACTCTGATTCTATTCACATTTGCGATACCAAAAACCAACACGAAAAATCTAAGTAATACCTCAAGTGTTACTAAAATTTTAGCTGGAACCGTTATTGGAACTATATCTCCAAATCCTACAGATGAAAATGTAATAAGGCTGAAATAGGATAAATCGAAAAATACCGAGAGTCCATTATTTCCAATGCTATTGTTGACTTTAAAATGAGTAGCGTCCAAAAATTGTAATACAGTAAAATCTATTGCAAACGAGAAAATAACCAACACAATCAAATATCCGAACAGCACCAATACGTGGCTCAAGAGATGACTTTGAGCAATTATTTTCATCAACTGATTAAAGGACAAGGCTATAATAAACCCAATTTTAATCAATGTTAAAACTAAAATTATAATTGTAACGTAAGACGCATCAAGACTAGGTATAGCATACAGTTCGACTACCGAAGCGATAAGCAGCACTAATAGTACATACTTTGAACCATAGAATAGCTGCCCATAAAACGCAGTTGTAGTTTCTATGTCTTTTTCTTTACCCATTCATTAATTTGTTAGCTATGATTTTTCATCATAGGTCTCTTCAATTATATTATTCTTTTAAACTAATATCTGTAGCACCAATGCACCGCCAATTATTGCTATTAATATTGCATACACTAAATAATTGAACCATTTTGCAAAAGAGCTCTTATTTTGGACTTTGCCATTATTTGTATTACAACAATCCTTCATTCACTTAACATATTTTTTGATTGTGATTAATAAACTGAAATCTTTATATTATACTTAAAAATGTGGGGCGAACTAGTATTAAACGATTAACCACTTAAGTCTTTCTTCTCATAAAATCAGATATTCTTTACTATTTTTTTTAAATAAACACATTGTGCCTAAAAAAAGAGAAAGGGTTTACTAAACCAACCAATGAAAAAAACATCCCTTTCTCTTATTAGGGCTTTAATTTGTGCCTGAATTGGGAAGGAACTAACACTAACCATCAATTATTTTTCCTTCCAAAACAGGACTTTTTAACTATTCAGATATCCTTATCATCAATCAACTTTCTGTTAATTAATAAACCAGAGTATTGAAAAGATTTCTATTCAAGGGACTATCTATTGAATAGTTTTTTGAACTTTTCCACACTTCAACCTTGAGCTTCCATAATAAGGATTTCTAATTTCGTGACTTGTGCTTAACCAAGCACTCCCTTTATCATACATTGGGCAAAATTGTTGGTACAATGTGCTTTTTGACCCTGTAATAGCTATCATATCAGTAATATCCTTACTCAAGATCTTAAAATGCTCTCTTTGGTGGTCTATGGCACTTTCAACAATATGTTCTGAGTGTTCCGTAGCATCTTCTATAATGTCGGTTAGCTCCTTTTGCTGATCTTTTGTGTAGCTACTTTTATCAAATGATTTAAGAGAGGCTACTAGTTTAGTGCCTGCTTGTGCGGCTTTTTTGGTGTCATCTCCTACTAGAGCATCTTTCAACATAAAATAATCAGCAAGAACTGCTTCTGTTTTGGCATCTTCCATTTTCATTTTACTATGATCCATTTCCATTTCTCCGTGATTCATTTTATCCTTTTCCTGTGCATTTGTAAAAAAACTGTTAACAATAGCATTGCTGCTATACTCATTTTTAAATTTTTCATTTTATTTTTATTTAATTATTGTTTATAAATTATCCTTTAATTGTGTGATAAAATTGATTATTTCATTCGTTTCTTCCTTTGAAAACTTTGCGTCTTTGTGAATTAAGGTGTAAGAATCCAAAGGCATTTCTCCGCTTTCTATTTGTTTAATAATTGATCGAAGTTTACTTTTCTTTCTTCGGTTTGATAATGAATCCCATTCGTTAAAATTAAGTTCAGCTTTCCCTTCTTTAATGTGACCTTCTAAAAACCAAGTAACAGGTTGTACTTTATTATACCAAGGGTATTGGGTGTTATTACTATGGCAATCATAGCAGGATACTTGTAACTTTTTTTGAATTGTTTCTGGTACATCATTTACCAGCATGAAATCGGTTCTTGGTATCGTGTCACTTTGATTGCGCATTGTGGGTACAAATTGGATGCCCACAAGTACAATTAATAACACAATGGCAATTCTTTTAAAAATCTTCATACTCCAAAAGGTTTATTAATTGATGTTAATTTTGTTTTTAGTTCTTTGATTTGGTGGTTTCCATTCCCATTTCCATATTACCTTCATTATCTGTATGCGACTTCATAAAAAGACGTTCCGCAACAAATATTAATATAATTCCAATTGCTGCAACTATAAGCACCATCGGATCGTTGAGATATTTTAAATATAGAAAGGCAACGAGTACGGCTATATCCATTACAATGGCTATTAACGGAATGATAGGTTGAAATTTCACATCCTTTTTTAAGTGGCGGAAAAGCCCCCAATGAATGGCTATATCCATTATAAGGTAAAAAATAGCTCCTATAGAAGCAATCCTCGTTAAATCAAACAAGGCAGTCAGTAATATGGCAAGAGAGGCTGTAAATATGAGAGCAGGATTCTTAAAGTTTCCTAGTTTTTTTAAGGATGGCACTTGTTTCATATTGCTTAACATTCCCAATAAACGAGATGCTGAAAACATACTCGCTAAAACGCCTGAAAAGGTCGCAACAATTGCTATGGCTATGGTAATCCATAAACCCCAATCTCCAAAGACAGGTTTTGCTGCCGCTGCCAAGGCATAATCTTTTGCCTTGATTATTTCAGGGATGCTTAAACCTCCTGCAACAGAAAGTGCCAATGCCACATATATAACAGTACAGATAAGAATAGAATATACAATGGATCTACCAAGGTTTTTATGAGGGTTTTTAATATCTCCACCTTGATTGGTTATTGTTGTGAATCCTTTATAAGCAAGGATTGATAATGCCAACGCAGCTACAAAGCTGAATCCTCGTGGCAACGCTTCGGAATTATTAGGAATATAATTCCCAGTAATATCTGCAATCCCAGAAATTATTAGGCCTGCAATGGCTAGCAACGCAATACCAGCAACCTTAATAATTGCTGTAAAGGTTGCTGTTGTTCCAATAACTTTATTACCTAAAATATTCAATATATAGGCAGTTACCAAAAGTAGAATACCGAGAATGGATGCATAGCCGGCAAAACTTTCGGGAAATAGCCGAAGCGTGTAAGCTCCAAAAGTACCGGCCACTAAACTTTCTGAAACCACCATTGAAACATACATCAACAGGGAAAAGACACCCGTTGTCGTTCCTGGGCCATACGCTCTATTGAAGAATTTAACAACACCTCCAGAGGATGGATATGCGTTAGAGAACTTTACATAAGAATATGAACTGAACCCTACCACAATGGCACCAGCAATAAAGGCAATTGGGAATAAATCTCCAACCAACTCAGCTATCTGGCCCATAAGCACAAATATTCCGGCACCAATCATTACACCTGTGCCTAGAGATATAGAACCGATTAGGGACAGTTTGTTATTTTCTTTTATGGGATTCTCTTTTTTAGGTTTTTTCATTTCGTTGATGTCTCAGGTTTTATTTTAAATATTTTTATTGGCAGTATATCTCTAAAATATTTACCAAGAAAGCAACGATTAGCAGTAGCACTGCCAATTTTGAATAATTGCTATGCATTTATAATTTATTAAAATCGGACAGACAAGCCAGCTCCTCCTCCAAAACGACTATCGTAACTCGCCATTAAAGAAAAATCTCTAGACAACATATACTCCGCACCAGCGCTCCATAAAGACTCACCACTAAAATTATTATTATTGGGCAAGGTATTTACCCATCCAAAATCAAAAGTATACTCATAGTACCCAAAAGCCAAAAACTTTTTAAATAACATAATACTCCTCCCAACACCAATTCTAGGACGTAATTGACTATCTATTCTAGCATCTAGAGAAAATAGATATGGAGTTAAAAAACGGATTCCTGCCACAGCAGTTGTATTAAAACTATCATAGCTATCAGGTGTTGCATTTTCTATATTAACACCACCAAAAACACTTAGATAGTCATAAAGGTATCTTTGATACGTAAATTCTGCCTCCATATTTTTGTTCCAACCAAACTCCGCACCTAGGTTAAATTGATTTCGAATATTAGAACTAACTAAGTTGATACGCCCTAAATTTGATGCAGCATCTACAATGCCCCAAGTATAAAATTTATCAGTTTCGGCAACGGCAGTAGACGCCGGAAATTCCTTCATTCGGCTGTCTCTTGGTGTCCCATAACTTACGACACGAGCCATTCCTGCTTCAAGATGGTATAATATATGACAATGAAAAAACCAGTCTCCATATTCATTACCATAAAACTCTATGGTAATCTTAGACATTGGCGGTACATTTACCGTATGTTTTAAAGGGGAATATTCCCCATTCTCATTAATAACCCTAAAAAAGTGACCGTGTAAGTGCATAGGGTGATGCATCATAGTAAGATTATTAAATGTAATACGAGTTACTTGATCGCCTTCAATCTTAATTTTATCTGCCTCTGATAGTGGTATTCCGTTTAAACTCCAGATATAACGTTGCATATTCCCAGTAAGATTCAGCAAAATTTCTTTAACAGGCACATCCTTATCGTATGAGGTTTTGTTGGGGGATTTTAAATAGTCATAATTATATTCTGAAAAAGCATTCATCCCTTTCATGGGACTCATTTTTGTTTCTTTATTCATATCCATTTTACCTTCCTTCATATTCATATTCATATTCTCCATGCCATTAGCAGGTTTTTCTACTTTATTATCCATAGGCATATTGCTCATTTTCCCCATAGATTTTTCGCCCTTCATTCCCCAATTTTCTGCCATTTTATAAGGTTCATCAATGTTTGGTCTATATTTTAATGCTGGTGCGCCCATTCTCATTTTCATTTTGGCAATCTTTTGCATTAAGGCAATTTTATCTGGTTTTGGAACTTCTGGGGCTGGATAGATTTTTCCACTTCCAAGAAAAGTCGATGCTGTACCAGACCCATCTTGCGCCGTGATTTTGAATTCTATTTTTCCATCTTGTGGTATGGTTACTATATAATCATAAGTTTCAGCAATACCTATGAAGGTCTTGTTATGCTTAACTGGCACTACATCTTTTCCATCTGCTGCTATCAAAATAGGGTCTTCACCGCCAAAAGTCATCCAAAACGAAGTTGAAGCTCCACCATCAATAACACGTAAACGTACTTTATCTCCAGGTTTAAACTCTGGGTGTTCAGAGGTTTGCTCACCGTTAATTAGAAACGCAGGATAATAAATGTCAGCTATATCTGCACTATTCATGCGCTGTTTCCAAAATTTTAGCTGAGCACCCAATGCCCCTCTGGCAATTACTTGATTTAAAGGTGTAGAAGTTCCTTTTCTTATATTAAACCACTCAGACCCTCTCTTTAAATAGCGCAGGACGGTTTTAGGTTTTTCATTGGTCCAATCAGATAACATTACAACCAATTCCTTATCATAGTCTAATGTTTTTTCTTTAGGTTGTATAACTATAGACCCATAAACCCCACTTTGTTCCTGTAAACCGGTATGAGAATGATACCAATAAGTTCCATTTTGTTTAATTGAGAACTCATAGGTAAACGTTTCTCCCGGCTCAATTGGTGGAGTAGTTATATAAGGTACTCCATCATAGAAGTTTGGCAATAATAATCCATGCCAGTGAATAGAGGTTTCAACATCCATATTATTTTTCACATGGATTATGGCATATTCACCTTCAATAAATTCTAGGGTAGGGCCAGGTATTTGACCATTAATGGTCATGCCCACAACATCTTTCCCTGCTTTATTTACAATCTGTTGATCGATGGTCAATGTATATTCATGTACAGGAAGATTTTCAACATTTCCTTCTACAGACATTTCATCGGTTTGTGCTTGTCCAATAAGTCCTGCACTTAGAAATAGCGTTAATAATAGTGTTCTCATAGTAAATAGTTTTAAAGATTAATTAGTTATAATTAGTTTGTCGCTAAAGGCATTATTTTATTAATTTTTCGATCATTCAAGGGTTGTATATCACGATAATTGTTTATTGGCATAGAAATACTTAGCATTTTTATTTGCTCTTCAGAAACACTAATGGGTTTTTCCAATACAAACCAATTAACCTTTTCTGTGCAAGGAGGTGTTGTTAATGAACCTCTATAATTATATAGTGCGCCATCAATACTTTCATTTAGTGCATAACTTAATTGTTGAGATTTATTTACGGTCTTTGTTTCTCCTTGTTTTAAAGGAAGGAACTGTCCTAAAAACTCAAAAGTTTTGCTGGGATCACCTTGTTGTGCCATTATTGCAAATACCAAATATTCGCCACTATCATTATCATAATGTACCATATGTAGCTCTAAGGGATAGCGAATTCCATTAATAGTATGCTCAGAAGGCGAATGAAAATGAAATTGTTTTAACAAATATTTTCCACCATCATAGGCCATCGTGTTTTCATTGGAAGTAAAGTTGTATTTAATTGTATGTCCATTATTTTTAACGGACTGAATATCCGTTGCTTTTTCATAATGAAAATCAGAAACTTTAATATCATTGGTAATTAGTTCAGAGTTAGTAGTATTAATATTTATTGGAGATTGATATTGACCACCGCAATCTGATTCCTTTTCTAGCTGAGTCCAAAATTCGGGTCCAGATTCACCTGAATAGCTCCACTGTTCAGTAGTTTTTTGTTTTGACAATTCTTTATCAGTATTTTCACTCTTTTTGTTTTTATTGGAATTATTGCATGAGATTAAAACTAAACTTATCAATGTGGTGATGGATAGTAATTTATTCATGTTTTCTAATTTTTAAATATTTAACGGTTTCCCTTACTGTAAGTGGGTTGGTTGAATTGCCGGTTCTTAAATAAAAAGTGGTTTTATTTGAAACGGACATGTAAACAGGTTCTTTAGAATTATTTATGCGTATGATGCATATAAATTCATCATTAATCTTATGAAAATCAACTTGGCACAAACTGCTAAATTCAGCGCCAATATAGGTAGCTATTATTTCATAGACCTTACGCTCGTAACCATCTGGATTTTTATGCTTTAAAGTGTTCATATCTTTTTGTAAACCAATAATATCCATATTATCCTCAACACCTATAATTAACTTACCTCCTTGAGCATTCATAAAACCAACTATGGTTTTTGCAATCACTAGCTCTAAATCCCTATTAGTTGTTTTTTTGAGAAAATCATACCTTATGGATGATTTGAATTCAACATAATTATTTTCGCCATTTTTAATGAGAATTAAAGCATCAGCATTTAAAATGCGGTGTTGTCTCTGATTGATGACCTTTTTATGGAGGATATTAAACCAGTATAGACCTGAGATTAAGCCAAAAATTATCCCAACCACAATAAATATATATGACATTGGAAGCATTTCAAAGGAAAATGTCTTTGATAAAATTACTCCCATCATACTTAATAGTTCATTGAATGTATATTTTTCTTGTGCGCATTCAAAACCATAGATAGCCATGGTTAAAGGATGCAGGATGAAATAAAAAACAAGTAGGCCAAATAATATATGGCTTGATAACACTTTAACTATTTTTGTTTTTTTTATAATCATAAAATTTTGGTAAAAATTATAAAAGTATTCCTATTGCATCATTAATGTTTATTATATATCATGAATGTTTTATCTTATTTTATCTAAGGGAGTTCTGACTCCTCGTTTTTCCTTATATTTTTTCATTGTATCACCAGTTTCCTGTTTAAATTGGCGTGATAGAGCAGAAAGGTTTTGGTACCCTAAACAATATGCTATTTCTGTAAAATTTAGCTCACCCATTTCAATAAGCTCTTTTGCTCTTTCTATTTTTATTGTTAAAGCATAACGCTCAACAGTATATTCAAATATTTTTGAAAAATTATCGCTAATAAAACTGTAACTTTTATTAATATGAGAATTTAGGTATGAGGAAAGTTTTGTGTTCAAATCGGAATTATATATATAATTTATGATCCATCTCTTTGTTTGCTCTCCAAGGATTTCATTATCGCTTGTTATTATTTCAAATTCATTCCCAACAATTATGTGCTCGATAATTGAACGATTTATTTTTTCAGGTCTATAATTGATTACAACTTTCCCTAATTGAATATCTAATACCTTGGCTCCTGTCGCGTTCAGCTCATTATTTAAAACTTTTAAACAACGGCTACAAATCATACCTTTTATTTTAAACTCTTGTGTTATCATATATGGACGTTATTTTTTTCTTCAGGCTCCTGACAAGAACAATCATCTTATCTGGCAAATAGTATTCAATAAATCTTGATAATATATGTTTGGCATTGACTGCTGCCGAATTATTTGGTATCAAATTTTTATCTCAATTGAGATTTGATATTACCTATTCTCTAAAAGCTATTGATCTTTTTTTAGTATTAAAACAATTTAATATTTGTATTGGGGGAATGTCTAAATACGGCAACTATCCTAACGGAAAATATCCATTGGATAATAAAAGATTAACAGTAAAAAAATCAAATTAAATAAGTCTCGTCAATTTTGTAGATTTGCCTGACGACCAGTGGGGGAGCGTAATCTCTATATAAGGATATTGTTTCCTTTAAACCTTCAAAAAGATTTATATAACTGTAAACAAATGATGCAACAAATATTTGTTGGTTGAAAGCAAGTGTATTAAAAGATAATTGTAATTCATCTTGACCGTCAAAACTTATTTGTTCGTCATTGCAGCAATCCTTTTTAGTAATGGAACAACCCTCAGTTGAACGATTTTCCATTTCCATTCCACAAGTACCTACCTTTGTAAAAATTGCAGAATCAACCAAAATACCACCACAATAGTGCGAATTTATGGTATACGACATTGTAGAAAGCAATACTACAATAGCTATTAAAAGGGATGATATTTTATAAAATATTTGTTTCATTAGTTTTGCAAATTTATAAAAAATAAAATAATTTATGTTAAAAAATTTGCTAAATCGAAAATCAGTTCAGTCTAAAAACGGATTTAATCTCTCTATAAATCCGTTCAAAATTGAGATTTAATTCATCAGTTGTGAAATGTTGATGAAGATTTGGTATTTTTCTTTTAATCGCTTGTAGTTTAAATTGAACTCTTTTATCCTCGCCATCAGCAAAAGTTATAAACTCGCCTTGTTTCAAACGAAAGAAAACATCTGCTCTACGTTTAGAAACTTCTTTTTCGCCTGTGGTAATCCGTGTATCAAATTCAGGTTATGAGCAAATCATTCTGTATTTTGTCCTGTATCACATAGATTGCAGCAATATCATAGCTTCCTAACGTAGCCGGAATACGGTGCATATTTAATAGTTTGATGGTTGGGGCTTCTTCCATCATTAAAAATGACGACTGTTTACCTCTCACGCTCATTTGCTTGATGACTGTTTGTATAATTGCAGCGATGATAGGCGAGTAAGCAGATTCGTATTTGGGATGGTTTACGATGGTTATAACAGCAGGATTATCTTTGTTGTTTATGTTCAAGGATACTTCATCTTTCGATAAGGCCATAAATAATTGTTGTGTACTAATTCGTTTTAGCACATTTGCCAGCGATTAATTGCTGTATTTTTTTGTTTTATACAATTTAGCAGATAATTAATTTTAAACCCAAAGTTTTTTTTAATTGCTTTCAATCAATTACAATGGCTATAATTTGAAGGCCAATCCAAGGCCAATAGTAGTAGTACTATAACCATCAAATCGCTGGTCATAAAAAAGTGTAGGCATCAAATAAAAGTCGGTACCAATCTCATATTCGTATTCTAAGCCTATACGTGCCAAACCAAACGATTCATTTTGCTCCACCTCAATCCCTGGTCCCACAGTCAAAACTAAACTGTTGGATATATTGTAGAGTGCATCTAAAGTAAATACAAGCGGATATTTCCGCTCGATTTCTTCATTATTATTGCGGCGCACAACCACAAAATTGTCAGCCCTAATATCACTATGTAGTCCTATACCCAATTTATGATTTAACCTATAACCTATGTTCAGTCCCCAAGAAGGAACAAAAAGTTGGTTGCCCTTCCCATTGCTACCGATGTAAGTGTGACTTATAACGCCAGAGATGTGCCACCTTTTTTCAAATGATTCACTTTCATTTTGTGTATTTGTCTGATTCTGTTCTTGTGCTGTAACAGTGATACTATATAGCAGCAATAGCATAATGGTAATTGAAATTTTAAACATATTATAGAAGTTTTATAGGTATAGATTATTTAAGTTTCCCAAACGAGATTAGCAATTGATTTTTCAGGTCTGTAACATACTGAAATAATATGAACTGCTTTTATTTCCTCCAATTTTACATTTTTTTCGATATATTAAATCTTTTAAATTGTTTTTTTTACAATCATAAAATTTTGGTAAAAGCTGTAAAATTATTCCTATTGCATTATTAATATTTATTATATATCATGAATGTTTTATCATATTTTATCTAAGGGAGTCCTGACTCCTCTTTTTTCCTTATATTTTTTCATTGTATCACCAGTTTCCTGCTTGAATTGGCGTGATAACCCTTATAGATTATTATACCCAAGAGTACCTATCTTTTTAAAAATTGCAGAATCAACCAAAGTATCACCACAATAATGTATATCAATAGTAAATGACATTGTAGAAAGAAATACAACAATAGCTATTAAAAAAGGATGCTATTTTATAAAATATTTGTTTCATTAGTTTTGCAAATTTACCAATTAATCGCTGGCAAATGTGCAAATATTGAAATGGTGTTCTAGAAATTCACAACACTATCCAAAGCATCATCGGCTTCTTTATGAATGAAATTTGCCTGATAGTTCAATGTAGTTTTCAAATCGCTATGACGATATAGCTTTTGAAGCATTAACGGATGTATTGCATCCCCAGCGATATTTCCAAAGCTATGACGCGCTATGTGCATAGTTATATGCTTATTAATTTTAGCCTTTTTAGAGATTGATTTTAAATTGTCATTAAACTTTTTAGTAGCTGTTTTCCTCTTATTGTAAATATCTTTAGCATCATCTAGATTGGCTTTTTTCAATTCAGGGAAAACAAAATCATCATCATTTCTTTTATCGTCTTTATATTGGTCTAGAATCTTTAGTACTTTTTCTGGAATTTTTAATGATAGAAGCTTTGCGTTTTTATGCATTCTATAATGCAGCCTGTTATCATAAATGTCCGACCATTTGGTTCGTAAAACATCAGATACCCGCATACCTGCAAAATTGAAACTAAAAAGCCAGACATTTCTAGTATGTTCTTCAGAAGGTTTAAGGTTTATCAAATTTTCAATTTGTTGAATCTCTAAAATATTTAGCCCTACTTTGGTGGTTTCAGGAAATTTGATTTTGATTTTATCGCCGCCGAACGGATATAATTCTCTGCTTACAATTTTGTATTTGATTGCTCTATTAAATAATAGTCTTACAAATACCAAAATGTTCATTATTGAGGTTTCTGATAGAGAGTACTTAACTTTTAAAGTTAACATCAGTTTTTTAAGAAAACGTTCATCAATTTCTTGAAAAGACAGTTGCTTCGAATTGTGATATTTTATAATAAAGCTCAACCACGCTTTATCAGTAGATAAACGATTTAGCTTTTCTGTACTTTCTAAATCGTCAAGATGCTCTTGTGCTAATTCAAAGAATGTAGCATTGATGCCAGAGGAATATATTTCCTTCTTAATTTGATTGGCAGAAGCATCCTTATGTTTGGATTGGAGCGTAATAAGGGCATTGTTTAGTTCAGAAAGTTTCGAAGATAACAAATTGTTCAATTTTTTGAAATTTATGTGTGATTTCTTAACCCGAATATTCTTTTCATCCCAATCTTCCAATTCAATATAGTGACCTATATATTGGTATGTTGAGCGACGATTTTTTGTGATACGTATAGCAAGAGGATACAAGCCTTCTTTATTAGGCTTTTTGCGAAGAACTATTTTTGCGTTTGATGACATTGTTACCTGTTTTTAGCACGAAAGTCAAATCAGGTACAACATTTGGTCTTAGAACCAGTATAAAGATACGATTTTATTAGGTTCTTTGGGTACAACATAGGTACAACAAATGCTGAAATCAATTGATATTAGATGATATCAAATAAAATGTGAAATCACTTAAACAATTGGAAATGAATTACTTTGCTATTGTTTGGGCAAATGTACGCTAGACTTAGGATCTAGTGCCGCAAGGTGTGAGAGTTCGAGTCTCTCCGCCTGTACTTATTAAAGCTTCTTGGAAACAAGAGGCTTTTTTTATTGAACATTCCTTAATGAAGTTAGAAATGAAGGGGAGACGAGAAGTTCATGCTGAGCGCAGTCGAAGCAAGTCTCTCCGCCTGTACTTATTAAAGCTTCTTGGAAACAAGAGGCTTTTTTTATTGAACATTCCTTAATGAAGTTAGAAATGAAGGGGAGACGAGAAGTTCATGCTGAGCGTAGTCAAAGTAAGTCTCTCCGCCTGTACAAAGGGAAAAGCCGACTTTTTATAAGTCGGCTTTTTTATATTGACTGGAATAATAGCCAATTTAGTTATTGGATATTCAATATCTAATAACCTTATTTTTCCGCTGTCATTTCCGATTGAAAACCATTGACGTCCAACCAATGTATAAAGGCATCGAACCAACGATTGCTTGTACGGTTCGGGTTTCCTAGGCCAAATCCATGTCCACCATTTTGATAGAGATGGAATTCCACAGGAATCCCAGCCTTAAACCATGAATCAATAATCCCAAACTGACCCCTAAAAAGGAAGTCATCACTAGCTATTACATTGAACATTGGTGGGGCATTCTTAGGTACCTCAACAGGTCCCATACCACCATAAATTGGGCCTATAAAAGCTAATTTCATAGTTTTTGAATTAAGCGTTGAGTGCATAGTAAGTCCGGCCCCTGCTGAAAATCCTATCATCCCTATTCTATTGGTGTCAACGCCCCACTCCTTAGCACGATCTACAATCATGGCGTATGCAGCCTCCGCATCCTCAAGTTGGTTGGAAAGGTCCCTTTGTACAGGAGGTGCAGGTGCTTCTTCCTTTTTTTCACTCGAGTTTTCAGCTGGCGCAGGCGCAGGAGGACGTGGACGGTTCATCCAAGCCGTAAAATCATCAAGCGATTCTGCTGTAGGGTATAGACGATATTTAAGTACAAATGCAGCGTAACCCTGTTTTGCAAGTGCCTCCGCTACTTCCCATCCTTCGTTACCCATGGAAAGCCATCTAAAACCACCACCAGGTGCTACAATTACCGCTGCTCCGTTCGCTTTGCCTGGTTCTGGAAGAAAAGGGGTCAAAGTGGCTTTTGTTATATTTCTTGCCATGGGGTCGCCCCATTGTTTGAACCAAGATTCTGATGCGGGTTGGTCATCCACACCACCTGTGTTGAGTGGAATGGCATTTGGCTCCGAAGGAGCATCAAGTGGATAAATGGTTCCATCTTGTGCGAAGGCTGATATGGCAAAGAGCGATAGCATGCCTAGAATTGCGAATTTAAATTGGTGTAACATAGTGTCTTGTTTTAATGAGTTTAATTTATTTTAATGTTGCTATTTGATTTTCCTAAAGGTTGTTTGTACTGAATTTTTCAATAATCTGATTCGTTATAATTCGCCTACTCTTTAAATAAAAGCTGGGCAAATTTATAAAGGTCATGTCGCCATACCGGCCATGTATGTCCTCCTGGATATTCGCTGTACTCATATTTGATTCCCATCTCGTCAAATTTTTTCATCATCACCTGACAGTTTTGATAGGCGATATCCTCTTTACCTCCCATGGAAATAAAGAAGTGGTCCAAGTCGCTATTGATTTTTTCGGTATGCTCTTTCATAAAAGCATATTGGGGACCGGATAGTTCATCGTTATTGGCGAACCATCCCGAACTGAAAACACCCAGATAAGCGAACATGTCCGTGTTCTGAATGCCTGCGTATAGTGTTTGTAATCCACCCATGGAGAGTCCGGCCAAGGCTCTATTTTCGGCTCCTGTCTTAACACGGTATTTGTTTTCCACAAAGGGTATCGCTGCTTGCTTTAGTTCGTTTTCAAAGGCCTTCAGTGAATTTTCGTTAAATCCGGCGAGACCGCCAGAGGAAACATTTCCGTCCAACATGGCAATAATCATCGGTTTGGCTTCATTTTCGGCAATTAAATTGTCCAATATTAGATTGGTCTTCCCTTGCATGGCCCAGCCCCGTTGGTCTTCGCCACCGCCGTGTAAGAGGTAGAGTACCGGATAGTTACCGGTTGACCCATCATACCCCGGAGGCGTATAGACATACATTTCTCGCCAGGAACGGGATGCCTTGGAATAGTACTTGTTAATGCGAATATCACCATGGGGAACCTCCTTTAGGCTGTAGTATTCATCTCCCTTAAACGGAATCTCGATTCCACTGGCCATGCGGCCCATTCCATAAAATGATTCGCTGGCAGGGTCCGCGACCGCTACCCCGTCGATGATCAGGGAATAGTAATGAAAACCTTCTGTGATGGAGTCTGTGGTAACGGTCCAAAAACCTTCATCATCTATTATTTCCATGTCGTATTTTTTACCCAGGTCTATTTGTAGCTGTTTTGCTTCCGGAGCCTTGGTCTTGAAAATAACACGCTTATCCGGCAGTATTTGAGGATAGGACGACCTTCTTATATTGGTGCTTGCTGGTAATCCGAGTACGCTGTATTTGTTGAAAAGTGATTTATCAACCGGTTTAAAGAGTAATTGAGAAAACATGTACAAGTCATTTTTCCACACCTCAAAATCATGTCCACCTGGTTCCACATAAAAGATATGGGGAACATCTTGTGCACTCAAGTAATCACTCGTACGTTTACTAAAAGGCATCAGACCGTCGGCATTGCCACAACTGATCCATAATACTTCCAATTCTTTAGCCTTTTCAGGATTTGGCAGTAATTCTTCAGGTATTTTTGTATTTGGGGCCGAAGAAAAGGCACCCACCCAAGAAAAAGTATCCAAATTGCCCAAACCAAAATTCAGGGTTTGCCCACCACCCATAGAGAGACCTGCAATGGCGCGGTGCTCCCTATCCTTATAGACTTTGAATTTTTTCTCTACATACGGAATCAAATCGTTCAACAAGTCTTTTTCAAAAGTGGCAAAGGCGGCCACTTTATCCTGGGCAAAAATATTACCCTCGGCCCGGTCATTTTTCATGGCGCGACCGTTTGGCATGACCACGATCATCGGTTCCAATTTTCCTTCCGCATAGAGATTGTCCAAAATTGCGGCCGGAGCTCCATTTTTATACCATTCCTTTTCATCGCCACCGATACCATGCAACAAATACAACACTGGATAGCGTTTTGATTTGGAATAACCTCGAGGGGTGTAGATGAGCGCTTTCCTCTGAGCACCGACCGTTTTTGAATCATACAGAATACTGTCGATACGACCTTTCGTTATTCCGGATTTTTCCATATCAAACCCTTTAGGAGCGTGCCTTTCGGCAATTGGATTGTTGGCCTGATTACGAAGAGCATTCAATAGTTTAATGGCATATCTTCTGCCAAGAATACGGTAGCCTTCGGCATTAAAATGAAGATTATCCTTTGCATCCGGCACTCCCTTTGACGAAACAATATGTGCATTGGGTATCGTTTCTGGAAGTGTTGCAACAATTTCGTTCATACTCGAACAAATACCGCCTTGATCCGCATGTACCATTTCACCGGCAATTAAAGGTGTTTTGGAAGCCTCAAGCCCCAAGTCTTTAAGCAGGTTGTCATATACTATTTTTACTTTTTTGGGCCATAGGGTGTCCCCGGTGTTCGATTCTCCCTGATGTAATAAAATACCTTTTATAACACCATCTTTTTGAGCAATCTTTGCCATCTCTACAAGACGACCATATGGATTTCCGTCATATTCCTTAATCATATTCAGCATCCAATCTGGGGCTGTTTTGACATAATCCTCATAACCATCCTTGTTGAAAAGTTCAATTTTACAACCTCCTACAGCTACATTGATGACCCCAACTGTAATGCTTTCGGGCAAACTTTCTACCATTGTTCTTCCGAAATAATCTGTAGGAGTAAGGCCCGTTTTACAACGGCATAGTGGCGGTATGGCCGTGTACCAATTTCCTTTCTTTCGATTAAGTTCCGGACAGTCTACTGCTGCCAAAACCTTAAAACGGTCCGTTACATCAATAGTGTCCTGTGCTTCTATACGAGCGTTCCCTTCCATGTTTGACTGACCAAAACTTAAATAAATATGGAAGTTTGGGTCCTGACCCATAATTTTTATGGAAGACATTAGGAGTATTGCCAAAACGCCGATGTGGATTCTTAGTTTTTTCATTTTTAGTGTTGTGTATCTAGTTTACAATTAAAAATATCAGTCATTCATTAATTGGTTCCTTTTCATCCAATCAAATAAGGGAGTAATCCAGCTGGAGTGTTTGAAAATAAATCCATGACCTCCTTTTGGATAAATATGCATTTCCACATTTACTTTTTTGTGTCTCAATTGTTCAAAATATTCAATACTATTGTCCACATCAACAGTGATAGCATCTGCAGCATGCGTTATGTAAGCAATTGGTGTATTTGTATTCACTTGTAATTCGTTGGAGAAAAGTCGAATATCTTCTTCACTTGGATTTTCACCAATTAAAGCATTTCGAGAACCATCGTGGGTTAAATTACTGGTCATGCTAATCACTGGATAAACCAAAATTTGAAAGTCGGGCCGTAAGCTTATGTTCTTTACATTTTCTATATACGCTTTTTCAAAATGGGTGGAAACAGTTGAAGCTAAATGCCCTCCAGCAGAAAACCCCATTACACCAATTTTGTCTTTGTTCAACCCCCACTTTTCAGCATTTTCACGCACTATTTTTATGGCTTGTTGGGCATCTTGTAAAGGACCAATTTTTCTATCTACCATGATCTCATCATTTGGTAAGCGATATTTTAAAACAAAAGAGGCAATACCTTTTTCAGCTAAAATTTTTGCATTGCTAATGCCTTCACCTTGATAAACAATAACACTATAACCGCCGCCGGGAATAAGAATAACGGCTGTGCCTGTCGCTTTTTCGGGATTTGGTTTAAAATATTCCAGGGTAGGATGGGTTACATTCCTATACAAACCTTCTCCAGATTCTTTTATTTCAGAGGGTTTTGAATTTGGAATTTCAGAAGAATATAGATTTATTATTTCCTGAGCATTTATAGCGGAAAATGATAAGAAGAATAAAACTATATGATAAAAAATATTTTTCCCCATTAAGTAGATTTTAAGTTACTCGGTAATTACTTTTCAAAAAATAATTGTACTAATCCTCCAGTATGATGTCGTTACCTGATGTTGCATACAATCCTAACAAGGCACCGGTAAAACCTCCGGCAACATCGGTAGAAAGAATATCTCCAGAAACTGTTCCGCCAACCGTTTTGAAATCCGAACCGTCTACCGCATAACTGAATTGATATTCATCCCCTTCGGCTGATATTTTTAGGTCTATTGGGCCATTCAAATCAATCGGTTCCGTTGCGATGATTTCAGAAACTGTTTCGCCACGCCAATTTGGTTTACTGTTTTTCTGAAGAACTAAATAGTTTTCCTTTCCTTTTTTTGTGATACCGAATACATAATTGGAATTTTCATTTTGATAGGCCGTAACTCCGGCCATGTCTTTTTCCGATTTGGGCTCATATTCCAACGTTGTTGTAAAGGAAAAGGTTCTATGCTGTTGCCGATGAAATAATGTTGAGGTAGGTTTTCGTTCCTTGATGTTGGTACTGAACGGGGTGATTTCCAAACCTTTCTTTGTTTGTTTAATGAACGCTTCCCGTGTACCCCTTAAACCAATCCATCTATAATCCAGGTTGTCCGAAGAGAAATTTTCTTCAAAGGTGAAGTTTCCATTGGGTATAAAACCATCTTGACCAGTTTTATTGGTTACGCCTTGTGGCATTTTAAGCTTTGGCTCCATAGGGACCAAACCATTTTTGAAGACAGGATATTCACCGGACCAATCTACGGGTAGAATGAAGGTCTCCCGACCCGTATTAACGCGATTTTCTTCATTGGGCCTAATGGCAAGGAATACGCCGTAATATTGGTCATCCGGACCTTTAACCAAATCGGCATGACCGGCCCAGTCCACCATATTTTCTCTGTCTTTTGGAAAGTAACGTTGGGTCAAAATCGGGTTACTCGGAGCAGGAATGTAGGGTCCTTTTGGGCTATCACTTTTAAAAATCACTTCACTGTGCCAGTCACCCGTACCACCTTCGGCGCACATTAAGTAATAACTTCCGTCTTTTTTATATATATGTGGTGCCTCGATCCAAATGGGTTTTTCGGTAATATCTACGCCACCATCTACAATGATTTCGTCTGTACCGGCTATTACTTGATCATTCTCAATATCATATTCCCATATTTTGATGACCCTGTGCCCATTGTATAACTCTTTTCCTTTATCTGGGGCATCATTATGTACAACATAAGCCTTACCGTCATCATCAAAGAAAATGGAGGGATCAATTCCGCCAAAATCTAGCTTTTTTGGGCTGCCCCATCCTTTCATAGGATCTTTTGTTTTTACGATGATATTTCCTAGTCCCCCAGAAAAAGCCGTAACAATCATATAAAATGTATCATTATTAGGGTTGTAAGTTATACCAGGGGCATAAACACCTTGACTAATACCAGTATCATGAGGGTTGAACTCGGTAATATCATCTAAAACACCACCTAAGTCGGTCCAATTAACTAAATCTTTTGAGTGGAAAATGGGCACGCCGGGAAACATGGCAAAAGAGGAGCAAACCATATAATAGTCGTCTCCCTTTCTGGTAATGGCAGGATCTGGGTAACAACCCTGTAAAATGGGATTATAAAATTCCCCTTCTTCCAATGGATAATCGTTGTAGACCTGATCGTTACCCTCATAGATGACTTTAGTAAATATGGGGACGTTTTTTTTAGGTGGATGCGTACTGTATTCCGAAATGGTAAAGCTTACCATTGCAAACAGCGATAAAAAGACCATTGCTAAAAGTGTATTTTTTTTTCTCATTTTTAAAGTATTCAAAAGTTGTATTAATTCTTATTCATCTTTCCAGTATTTATGTGCCCACGCAATCCAGGTACTCCAGTTGGGCCCTGTGCTATGCCCGCCCGCATGTTGTCTAAAAGCAACTTCTCCGGAAGTCAAGGCTTGACCAATTACCGGATATTCTTCGCTTTCCATACCTTTTTTGCCGAGCAAGGTATATACCGGGGAGGCATGAAGTCCTGCAAGGAACATGCCCTTTCCATCCACCCAATTTCCTTCGATGAGCGGTGAACCCACACTTATAAAAACAGGTCTAGGCGCACATAATGCGATAAGTTCATGGGCATCAACAGGCAAGTCATTTACCGTGAGGGTGCTCGCATATTTAATGAAATTACCTGCAAACCAGTGGTACTCTGCACTAGAAGCCAAATTTTCTACCATCTCACCAAAATTCCTTCGTAATAGGGAAGCTCCTCCAGCTCCAGAGCTACCAATAAAGCCCAAAGAAAACCGTGGGTCAAAAGCCATGGTGACCAAGGCCGCCTTGCCATAGCGAGAGGTTCCTTCAATACCGATTTTTGAGGCGTCGATTTTTGGATTAGTTTCATAATAGTCCATGGCTTTTCCAGCTCCCCAGGCCCAAGCACGGAGTACACCCCAATCTTCCGGGCTTCTATGCTCTCCTTTATTGACGAGACCTATAATACCTGAGGTTAATCCCGCACCATTATCTGCCTGAATGGTTGAAGGTACCAAAATGGCATAGCCCCAGTCTTGTGAGATTAGTTGTTGTTTCCATAAAGGTTCATAAGAGGACATAAAATAACTGCTAGGTTCTGCGGGAGGCGGACCAAAAGGCCAAGTGATAAAGCCAAAACGTGTGACCAAAGGCACCGCCTTTTCACTGTTTTTGGGAAGGCCTATCAGCAACTCTATATTAACTTCGATATCGGGATGATTGGAATTGTCCACCTTGCCTATGAGCAGCGTTTCCGTTACCGGATACGGACCGGCTGTGGTGTCTTTTTCCGATACGACGGTCCAGCTTATATCGGGGATGTTTTCGGGGACATGACCGTACATCTCTGTTTCAAACTGTGCTACTATTTCTGGTTTTCTAATCTTCCACCAAGCTTCTTCTGTTACTATTTGAGTTCCTTTTGAAGTAGTTAAAGGGTCAGGAAGATTATATGCAACAACTTTATTTTCGTCACTATTGGCTGCATTCGGGTCAGCTGGATTTCCCGAAGGTCCTGGACGATTGGGAATCGTAATCCCCAATTGCTCCTTCATTTGTGCAAAATCTTGTTGGGTATACTTGGCGATACTATCCCTTGACAAATCACTATTCTGGGCACCTACTAGGATAGTACTTAAAAAAATAAAGAAGTATAGTAGTTTTTTCATGTTGGAAGGATTGTTGTTCAATTATCAAGGTCTTCCCAAAGATTAGGTAGAAACCTGTAATATAAGAGATGACGCCAAGTAGACCAGTCATGCCCACCATTTCCTCCATCATAGTATTCGTGTTCTATGTTGTGGTTGTTAAGAGCATCTACGAGTCCTTTCACCCTTGCGTTGAAAAAGCCTTCCGCTTCCTTGGTTCCTTGACCTACAAAAAGATAATCGACCTTATCATTGACTTTAGGATTATTTAAAAAAGCTGCCAACGAAGTTTCTGCATCGGTATCGCCAGCGCTAAGAATTCCAAAGTTTGCAAAAAGGTCAAGTGACCTAAAACCGATGAACATGCTGTGACGGCCGCCCATGGACAATCCGGAAATGGCCCTTCCTTGAGGAGATTCTATTGTACTGTAATTTTTATTTACTATTGGAATCACATGGTTTCGTAGCTCCTTTTCAAAAATACCAAAGGTTAGTTCAGCATGCTCCGGATGATTCCGATGAATGACCTGATTGTTGGGTATGGCAATAATCATTGGTTTTGCCTTGCCTTCTGCCAAAAGATTGTCCATAATAAAATTTGCCCTTCCATCATAAATCCAGTTTGAAGGTAGTTCGCCACTTCCTCCTACCAGATAGAGTACTGGATATTCTTTACTGGAATCATAGCCAGGAGGAGTGTAAACATATAATTCTCTTTCGCCATTGGTGACATCCGAATGATAAACGTGACGCGTAACATTTCCATGGGGTACATTTTTCGCATCATAATACGCAGGGCCGTCTCCATGCACCACCAAAGTACTGTATGGTGGCATGGCCGTAAAAGCGGCCTGGGTATTATTAGGATCTGCAATTTGTGCACCATCTATTCTAAAATGATACGAATACATATCCACCGGAAGCGGGCCAATAGTCAATGACCAGACCCCATCATCACCTTTGGTAAAAGGGATGGGCTCTCTTCCCTTGCCCAAAGCAGTGTTGATGGCACCCGGGTTCAATTCCACATTTTTTGCGTCGGGAGCTTTTACCCGAAAAGTAACGGTGCGGTCATCGTGCACTTCGGGAGAATTTACCGCTGCACTAAAAGGAATCAACCCTTCCGTATCTTTTTGGGGGTTATAGTCCAAGTTGACATTCGCTTGCTGACCAAAGCTAGGGGCTGCAGTTAACAGCAGAGCCGAGGTGAAAATTTGTAAATAAAAATTCTTAAAATTCATAGTAGTGTATTAAAGTTTCATCGCCTGCTTCAATTTTTAAAAATGAGCTGGGCAAATTCATAAAGGCTTCTACGCCAAGTCAACCATTCGTGTGCCGTCTTGGGCGATTCGTAAAAGGTGTAGTCAATACCTTGTTTGTCCAACATGTTTTTGAAGGCGCCGATAGACCCGGGAAAAGGGTTTGGTTCTTTAGTACCCATGCTCAAAAAGAAAACATCCATTTTTTTATCAAGCGACACACCATCATCAAATACCCCGTTCAAGAAAGTAGAAGTATCAATGGCGTCACTACTGGGGTAGTTAGAAGTACCGCTAAAACCTCCGTATGAAGCGAAAGTATCCAAGTTGTTCAGGCAGATACGCATTGTCTGGTTGGCTCCCATGGATAGGCCAGCAATAGCCCTTTGTGTGCGGCCCGTTTTAGTCCTGAATTCAGCATCGATCATGGGAATGATTTCGGTCATCATCACTTCCTCGAAAGCGGAGGCGGGTCTGCCACCGGACTGACTTTTTTCCAATTCCTCCGGTCTGTAAGCATAGCCATTATCCATGACGATAATCATCGGTTCCGCTTTATTTTCGGCTAATAGATTATCCAAAATCAGATTGGTATGCCCTTGGGAGACCCATCCTGTTTCATCCTCAAAACTACCATGTTGCAAATAGAGTACAGGATAACGTTTGTTGGTTTCTTTAAGGTAGTTTGGTGGGGTATACACAAAACAGCGTCTCCAGGCCTTGGTAATCTCCGAGAAATAGATTTTTTCCGAAACCAAACCATGAGGCACCTTTTTAAGGACATAAATTTCCTTGTCGCTTGGCGGTATTTCGATTCCGCTTCCCCATCTGCCAGCACCGTAGTAGTATTTGGTGCCCGGATCGGGAACCGATGCCCCATCCACATTCAGTTGATAATAATGAAAGCCTTCATCCTGCGGTCCGGATTCCCCGGTCCATAGGCCGTCTTCATTTTTGACCATCTCATATTTAACCCCTCCGATATCCAAACGGACATCAGTAGCATTGGGAGCCAAAAGCTGGGCACGCACTTTCCCTTCGGAATTGACCTTCGGAAATTCTTTTCCAGGTTGATTGGTCACCGATGGTTGATACCCATCACTGTTTTTGGATTGGGCAAAACTGTATCCATATCCAAATAATGTGATGAGCGCCAGCGTAAAAATGCCATTTTTCATGTGTTCTCGGAATTAAGCATTTTACTTGGTAAACAACATGGGGGCCATTTCTTTCAAACTGCGGCGCCATGTCTGAAATTCGTGGGCCGTGCCTTCAGATATATAGGAGGCCACTGGATAACCGGCCTCTTTTAATTTTTCTGTAGCTTCCTTTATGCGCTCTGGGCGTTCCTTACTGCCGCAGCTTAGAAATATAAGTTTCACATCTTCTTTGTCGACATCCTCAGGGGCATACGTACCACCACTTAATAAGCCGTAATATGCAAATACATCAGGCTTGTTCAAGGTAATCATCTTGGTTTCCATACCACCCATGGAAAGTCCCGCCATGGCCCTATGCGATCCATCGGCTAGGGTACGGAAATTTTTATCCACATAAGGAATCAGTTCATCCACCATTACAGTTTGAAAAGGGTTGATGTCAAAATTTCGAAGTCCCCCGAACTTGATTTCGTTCGTCATTCCGTAGGTCATTACAATCATAAAAGGTTCAATTTTACCGTCGGCAATAAGATTGTCCATTATCAAATTGGCATGACCTTGGTTGCTCCAAGCGGTTTCATCCTCGCCCCAACCATGTTGCAGGTACAATACCGGATATTTCTTATCAGGGTTATCGGCATATCCGGGAGGGGTATAGACAAATGCCCTTCTAGATGTGTTCGTACTGGGTGATGGAAATAAGATTTGTTCCACCTTACCGTGAGGAACATCCTTTAGCGCATAGAACTCTTGGTCATGTGCAGGAATTTCTATACCGCTTTCCCATCGGGTGGAACCGTAATAGTTCTTGGCTCCAGGGTCGTTGAAAGTACCGCCATCTACATTCACATGATAGTAATGGAATCCCTCATCCATAGGCCCTTCTGTTGTTCCGGTCCAAAATCCGTCTTTGCCTTTTTCCAATTTGGTGCCCCCTCGGCCACCTAGGCCTAAACTGACCCGTACACTATCCGCAGCAGGTGCCTCAATTCTAAATCGGGCATAACCTTGGGAGTTTACCTGTGGATATTCCTTTCCCGGTTGGTTTTTTGTAGAAGGTTTAAAATCTTCGATGACTTTGTTGGATTGCTGGCCAAATGCTAAAGGAATATTCCCTGCAAAAGCAACTGCGAGTACTAGTAGCTTTATTTGTTGTTTCATAAGTGTTCTCGTTATTAAGGTTTTAATTCATTTCTGTTAATTCATTTTTAATTCGGAAATAGTCGAAATCCACAAAGCCTCCGGTTTCGGAAGTGGCGTAATTGAAGAGTCCGAAACGGTATCCCATAAAGTGGGGTAGGGTATAGGACATTTTTAATTCCGACCCTATTCTTTTCCAATTTTTGTTATCCAAACTATAATAAAACCAAGCCACGTCCTTTTTGTTCGTAAAATCGCAGTTTGCTTTTATATAGATTGTTTTTTGATTTAGTGGCAGCTCCTCCACAGTCTTCTCACCTTCATCATTACCCAAAACCATGACAATTTTATTTTTACCATTTTCCTGGGTTACACCCACCCAGCCGTAGTTTTTTTGGAGAAGTACCATTCCGGCATTATCACCCTCTTTCATGTTGGAAACGTCTATGGAGGTTATGCCCGTACAAACGGGCCCAATCGTTCGTTGTGTAAGCGTATTTCTGGTATCCACCAATGTTTCGTCCGTTCGCCCTGTGGTCAATCGTAAAAAACCCTTACGGTCCGAAAGTGACCATAAACTGTCCACAGGATTGTGGTTCCATTGCCAAACCAATGGAAGCTTGTGTTCATTCTGTTTACACTTGAATTCATCCGATGCTACAATGTTTGGAATCAGCCCTTTACTTGGAGATAAATTCAAGGAATCTGGGACTTTTCCCTCTACGCCCAGTATGGGCCAACCATCTTTCCATTTGACGGGAACTATATATGGAATTCTACCCACGGAGCCATAATCCCTAAAGAGATAAGAAAACCATTTGCCCTCCGGAGTGTCTATAAGACCGCCTTGCGCAACTCCTTTGTCCTGTAGGGCAAGTCTGCCTTGCCAAGGGCCATTAATGTCGTCAGCTCGATGGATTAGCACGGTACGCATGCCGCCTCTAGGCCACGTAATGTTGAAGAGATAATATTTCCCATTAATTTTAAAGAGTTGTGAACCCTCTGCACCCAACATGATATTGTCACCCGCAGGGGCACTGGCATTTTCAATTAGTACCCTTTCCGTTCCTTTTTTTACTCCGGACAAATCGCTTTCAAGTTCTGCTATCATTAATTTTCCCGCACCCCATATCATGTATATTTTGCCATCATCGTCAAAATGGACTGTCAGGTCATGATACGAAGGTTCAAAAGATATTGTGTCCCAAGGGCCGTTTTCTATATCCTCGGTGGAAAACACGTAAGTTTTTCCGGTAGTGGCAGCAAACGTGAATACGTAAAATGTTCCATTGTGGTATCGTATACAGCTGGCCCACGAACCCCTGCCATAGGCATTCTTACCGTTTTCTAGCTTGAGGTCATCCACTTCACCAAGCCGGTCATAGGCGTAGTTGACCAATTCCCAATTGACCAAGTCTTTGGATTTCATGATAGGAACCCCCGGACTCAAATGCATGGTGGTACTGCTCATATAATACGTGTCTCCTACGCGCACTATGGATGCATCCGGAACATCCGCAAACAAAATGGGGTTCTGTGCGTTTTGCTCTTGGGCATGAACGGAAAACTGAAGCATCAGTAAAACGAGCAAAACAGTATCGGCGTAAAATCGGTTCATACTTACTTCTTAATTATAAAGGTGTACGTTCTTCCTTTTTCGGTTTCCAAATCGTATAGAAACGTGTTTTCCAATTCAAGATTTTCCAAGGTGGCCTCTTTGGAAATTATGGGTGCAGCTGTTTCAGGTACATAAAAGAGTGGATTCGGGTTTTCGCCTCCCGCTTTTTTCAAGGTTCCCGTTCCTATTAATTCTACAGCATTTGGAACTCGAAGCCGAAGGTTTCCTCCCAAATGCGATTTGATCGTAGCGACCACTAATTTTTTATCCTCCCATTCCATCGAAACCAATTCAAAATCGCCCCTGGCTTTTAATCCGCCTACATAACCGGACTTTAAGGCATCCGGAATGGCAGGGAGTAAATGAACCGACCCATCGGAACTTTGCAATAACATTTCGGCAATACCGGAAGTACACCCAAAATTACCATCGATTTGAAACGGTGGGTGCGCGTCAAAAAGGTTATTGTAGGTACCGCCTCCACCTTGGTTTATGCCGACCGGAGTCAGTTGGTCTTTTATCAATTTATAGGCGTGGTTGCCGTCCTGCATTTTGGCCCACCAATTTACCTTCCAGCCCATGCTCCATCCCGTAGAAACATCACCACGTTGTAAGAGCGTATTTTTAGAAGCTGCAAAAAGTTTGGGAGTTCGGTAGGGCGAAATCTGGTTGGACGGAAAGAGACCGTACAAATGGGAAATATGCCTATGATGGTCTTCGGGTGAATCCACATCATCCAGCCATTCCTGTAATTGGTTGTGCTTGCCCACTTGCATGGGGGGTAGTTGTTTGCGTAATGTTTTAAGGGAATCGGCAAAAGCTTCATCCTTTCCCAAAATTTTAGAGGCTTTGATTGCGGTATTGAAAACATCAAAAACTAGCTGATTGTCCATGGTAGAACCTGCCGTAATGGAAGAACCTTGATGTTCCTCTGGGGCGTTTTCGGGGGAATTTCCAGGAGCAACTACCAGATAGGGATAATTCGGATGTTCAACCAAAAAATCGGCATAGAACTCGGCAGTACCTTTTAAAACGGGATAGATGGATTGTAAAAATGAGGTATCACCGGTATATAAATAGTGTTCCCAAAGATGTTGACTGGTCCATGCACCACCGCCGTTCCAAATACCCCAAAACGCACCGTCTATGGGGCCGGTTATTCGCCATATATCGGTATTGTGGTGCGCCATCCAACCCTTTGCGCCGTACATCACTTTTGCGGTTTCTTTTCCCGTTTCCGAAAGCTCTTTCACCATGGTCAAAAAGGGTTCGTGCAATTCCGAGAGGTTGGTTCGCTCTGCGGGCCAATAGTTCATTTCGGCGTTTATGTTGATTGTATATTTACTGTCCCACGCGGGTTTCATGCGTCCGTTCCATATCCCCTGCAAGTTGGCCGGTTGTCCGCCAGGTTGGGAAGAGGATATCAATAGATATCTTCCAAATTGAAAATAAAGGGCAACAAATGAGGGGTCTTCGGTATTTCTAAAGTTCGCCAAGCGCTCATCTGTAGGTAGTTTTGAAGCCTCCGAACTTCCAAAATCCAATACAACCCTCTCAAAAAGTTCCTGGTATTTTTTAATGTGGTCGGACTTTAATTGGTCATACTCCTTTTCAAAAGCAGTATCCAAATACGCTTTTGCGCGTTCCATTTCATCACCACCCAAATCATGGTATGAATTAAAGTTCGTAGCAATGGAAACCATAATAATAGCATCACTTGCATTTTTAACTTTTACGGAGGAATTGGTTTGGGTGACTGTTCCGTTAGTAGTTTTTATTTTGGCCAGTGCATTGAATTCCACTTTACCTTCTATTCCTTCGTGGTCGCTTGTTTTACCCCAAAGGGAAAGTTGGTCGTTATCCTGAGTCTCAATTCTTGGTTCTAGATGTGGCGAAGTAAAGTTTGCCGTAAATGAAACTTTACCCGGTTCATCAGCGGAAAGTTTGATGACCAACACACGGTCGGCCAAAGAAACAAAGGCTTCCCGGGTATAGGTAACCCCATTTAATTGGTATGAGGTTTTGCTGATGGCCTTGCTGATATCCAATTCCCGATAATAATCTTGGTAGTTGTCGTGGTTTGGAAACGATAGCTCCAGATTACCCACGGGTTGAAACATTTGGCCATGCGATTTTTTGGTAATGATTTTCTCATTGGCCAGTTGTTCGGCGGCCTTATATTCGCCTTTAAAAATCAGCTCGCGCACTTCGGGCAAAGCTTCCAGTGCATTGGGATTATCGTTACGGTTAGGGCTTCCACTCCAAACCGTATGTTCATTCAATTGAAAAATATCTTTATCCACATTCCCATAGACCATGGCTCCTATCCTACCGTTTCCTATAGGTAAGGCTTTTTCCCAAACCTCTCCTGAAGGCTCGTCATACCATAATTTTAAATCATCTGATTGTTGGCCAAAAAGAATTATGGGAATAAAGGAAATAAGGAAATAAAAAGGACTTTTCATAATAGTCTACCGGACAGTTTAGAAGCTCAAATTCATTTAAGTGTTGAATATACACATATATTTTTATTTTCAAATCAAATTTTTCAATGGCAAGTCATTTGTTCATTCTGCGACGCAGATAGAAAGCAATTGAATTAAAAATGTTGGCCCAATTATTGGAAAATATTTTAAGATTCATTCAATTAAAAATGTAAAGTCTCTATACTGTTTATTTTTGAAAATTGCTCTTACAAATCTTAACCTCTGTATGTGTATTCAAGTGCTTTTTATTTTCTTTTAGACTTATGTATTTTTTAAATGATGAATCGTCTTGTTCCAAGAGGATATACTTTTTTACCCTATTTGTGAATATGGAAATATTTAATTCTTAATATTCACATACCCTCTATAATTTTAAGCTATATATGGCATATAATTAAAAAATTAACACTGTTTGCCTTGAAGTTGCAACATTATTTTCAGTAAGTGCATCATATGTTTTATAGTTTATTTGGCTATTCCAATACATTTGAGCAAAGGATTGTTTAGGCAATTTCCTACAACAAATTTGAACATGGGATTAAAGCTAACTTAAACCAAAATGATTATGAACAAACTTAAAACGGCATTTATTGTAACACTCTTATTAGGTGTGCAATTTGCATTTTCCCAAACTTTAACTGTTACCGGTACAGTGACCGATGATTCCGGGACACCTTTGCCAGGTGCTTCCATATTGGTGGCGGGTACAAGTAATGGAACTCAAACGGATTTTGACGGTAACTATGTTATCTCCAATGTTCCTTCAAACGGAACCTTGGCCTTTAGTTATATAGGATTTCAGTCACAAAACATTCAAGTGGATGGCAGGTCTACTATCAATTTGGTTCTTTTAGAGGATGCAGAGGCATTGGACGAAGTGGTCCTTATAGGATACGGTACACAGAAAAAGGAGTCGGTCACGGGTGCGGTGTCTACAGTATCTTCAAAGGATATTGTGGCATTGCCAGTAGTTAGTTTTGCTGAAGCCCTACAAGGACGCGTACCTGGTATACAAATAAATAATTCCGGTGGTCCCGGTACAGATCCAATTGTACGTATAAGAGGGATTGGTTCCATTAGTTTTGCGTCTAGTCCATTATATGTTGTGGACGGTTATCCTGTAGGGGGATTAGGGGATTTTGACAATAATGATATAGCTTCCATTTCTGTTTTAAAGGATGCCAGTTCCTCAGCAATATATGGTTCGAGGGCTGCCAACGGTGTTATTTTGGTTTCTACAAAAAAGGGACGTCCTACAAATGGGGTAGAGCTTAATTACAGAACATTTAGTGGATTTGCAACGGCTTCCAAAAAATTAGACCTTTTGAATCGGGAACAATATCTTGAGTTTGGTAGGGAATTATTGGACAATGCCGGTGCCACTTACCCTTCCCGTTGGAGCCAACTGGACACACCTATTTACGCCGGTACGACCCAGACCTATGCAGAAACGGATTCAGACTATCAAGATGCGGTTTTCACTACGGGAATTACAACACAACATCACCTAAGTGTGCGAGGAGGTTCGGAAACTTCTAGGGTGTATGCTTCTTTTGGCTACTTCAAGCAAGACGGTATCATGTTGGGAACTGGATTTTCCAGATATAATTTCAGGGTGAACTCAGACCATGATGTTAACAAGTGGTTGACCGTTGGGGAGTCATTGACTATTTCCAATGGCGAGAGACTTAATGAGGCTGAGTTGGGAGGCCGTACGCAAATCCAGAACATTATTAGGGGGATACCATATATACCATTAAGAGATCCAACTTTGCAGGGAGGACTTAGGGCTCCGGATGGTGCCGATGGTACAGATCCTGAAAACCCTTTAAGACCGGCCGTCATAGATAGGAACACAAATTCCAATGTAAGAATTTTTGGAACTGCTTATGCCAATATCAAACTTTTTGATGGATTGGATTATCGTTTCACTGCAGGTATCGACTGGAACAATTTTAGAAACTTGCAATTGCAACCTATCTATTTCGATGGTTTCGCGGGTAGAACGGAAAACATTACTATCGACCAGCAGAATACCTCTACAGGAAACTACTTTTCCAATCAATTGAACTTTGCTAAGACTTGGGGAAAACATAATATAGATGCCATTGCGGTTGCGGAACGTCAAGATTTTGATATATACACTTTAACTGGAAATGGACGTCGTCTCAGTAACGATTTAAATGTTCTCCAAGGAACGCAGGCTCAGACCGTTTCGGGAACAGAAGGGTCAAATGTCATTTATTCCTTTTTGGGAAGATTAAATTATGATTTTGGAGGTCGTTATTTGTTAAGTGCTTCCTTAAGAAGGGATGGTTCATCTAAGTTTTCTGAAGGTTACAAATGGAAAACATTCCCAGGTATTTCTGCTGGTTGGAACATTGCTGCAGAGCCTTTTATGGAAGGAGTTGAAAACTTATCCGAATTAAAAATAAGGGGTAGTTGGGGACAAGTAGGTTTTGAAGGTATAGGTGATTATGAAAGTCAGGCCGGTATATCAACTAATACCAATGCGATTATAAACAATGAAGAAGTGCAAGGGGCCTTTTTCAATCGTCTGGCGAATCCGGAATTGGAGTGGGAAGTTACTACCATGACCAATATTGGTTTGGATCTGGGATTATATCAAAACAGGGTGCAGTTATCTGCGGAGTGGTATAAAAGGACAACGGATAACCTAATTCTAAATGTACCTATTCCTGCTTCACTTGGATTTGCCGGTAATACCATTGCAAATGTTGGGGGCATGGAAAACTGGGGATTGGACTTTAGTGCTTCTTATTACTCAAATCCAGGAACAGATTTCCAATGGAATGTTTCCGCAAATCTTGGGCTTTTCAGGAACGAAGTAGTTGCTCTAGCTACAGAATCGGGTAGTATTTTTGGAGGGCAGAATGCAGATGCTGGAGGATTTGACATAACCCGAACGGCTGTTGGTGACCCTATTCAATCTTTCTATGGATGGAAGGTTGAAGGTATTTTTCAAAGCCAAGCTGAAATTGACCAGTACAATGCACTGGATGGTGACCCATCAACGCCTTACCAAAGCAATGCAGCTCCCGGTGATCTTATCTTTCAGGATTTGGATGGCAGTGGTGATATTACGGCTGAAGATCGTGATGTACTTGGAACTTTTATTCCTGATTTTAGTTATGGTTTAAATTTTGATTCTTCTTATAAAAACTTTTATCTTAACATGTATTGGTATGGTAACCAAGGCAATGACGTTTATAATGCTACCCGGGTTTATACAGAAGGAGGGTTGAGGTTGTTCAATCACGGTACTCAAGTACTTAATGCCTGGACTCCATCAAACACGGATACTAACATTCCAAGAATGGTAAACGGAGATCCTAATCAGAATACTCGAACTTCTGATCGTTTTGTAGAGGATGCTTCCTTTTTACGTCTACAAAACCTAAAAATAGGTTACAGGTTTCCACAGGACTGGTTGGATAAAGGTTTGTCTGGACTCAGCAATTTTAACGTCTATCTTTCAGGAAATAATCTCTTGACCTTTACAAAATATCAAGGATACGACCCTGAAATCGGTGCAAGAAACAATAACCTTAACATCCAAGGTGTAGATTATGGTCAATATCCAAGACCTCGAACTATTCTAATAGGATTGGAACTAGGATTCTAAAAATTGTTAAAAAAGAAAGTAAAATGAAAAACATGAAAAATTTTAAACTAATTATTGCTGTAGTTGCGGCATTTCTCTTTACCCTGTCATGTGGTAGAGAAGATTTGGATGTAACTAACCCGAACCAAGTGGTCGTAGCTACCTATTATAAAAACGGGAATGAACTAAGAAATGGAGTCTATTCCATATATGCGTCTTGGCAGAGTCTTCAATTGTACGCTAGGGAATATTTCTTTCTTCACGACTTAAGGGGTGATGATAACAAAGCAGGCGGAGGTCAGCTAGAGACACCGAGAAACCAGTTATTGATCGGTACAAATGATCCCGGTAATTCAGTGGCCAGAGATGTGTGGACTGGATTATATGCCGTTATTTTAAGGTCCAATATTGTCATCGAGCAAGGTCCAGGGGTAGAGGATATAAGTGAAGGTCTGAGAACGGCTCTAATAGCAGAGGCAAAACTTATGAGGGGTTGGGCTTATTTTGAATTAGGAAGTTTGTGGGGAGGTGTTCCCATTTATACTACTTATGCCTCCACTTTTGAGGATAGCGCTCCAAAATCGTCCCAAGAAGATGTTTTGGCACAAGCTATTCAGGATCTTCAGGATGCCGCTTCAGGACTGCCTTTAGCTTCGAATACGGAGCAAGTAGGAAGGTTTTCAAAAGGTACAGCTCAGGCCATGCTAGGGCGGGCCTTAATGTTTACAGGGGATTATGCAGGCGCTAAAAATGCTTTTGAAGCCATTGTGAACTCAGGTGAGTACGCCTTGGTAGATGAATACGATGATAACTTTCAGGAAGAAAATGAATATAACAGCGAGTCTATCGCAGAAATTGGTTACGCCAATGTTGGAGGTTTTAACTGGAATGGTACCGGTGACGACGTAGGAAACGAACAAAGCGTGAGAACACAAGAATATTCTGCGGTAGGATGGAGAAACTTAATACCATCTGAAGGACTTTTAAATGAGTTTGAGCGCACCTCCAAGGGTGATGCCAAAGATGATCCTCGTTTTGCAAAGAGCTTTTATACCTTGGGAGACACATTTAATAATGGTGAAAGTGTTTTGACCGATGTTCAGGGCGAAGAAACCACTTTTGAGGGCGTTACCACCAAAATAAGCTGGAGAAAGTATTCGCTAATGTACAAAACCGACCCCGGAGGATTCCTGACTGGAGGAATCAATATGAGGGTTATTCGCTATGCGGAAGTGCTTATCAATTTGGCTGAATGCGAATTGGAATTAGGGAACTCTTCTAGGGCAATATCCTTATTGAACCAAGTTAGAAGTAGGCCCAGTGTTGATATGCCTCCTTACCCTACAGCTAATGTTCCCGTAAGCAATCCTACAGAGGTTATGGAAGCTATAATTCATGAAAAAAGGGTAGAATTAAGTTCTGAACAAATTAGGAACAGGGATATATTGAGATGGAGAAAAGAAGGCAAATTGGCTACTGAACCCATTGCCCACTACAGTCCAAAATTGGAATTACTCCCAATACCTCAAAGTGAAATAGATAACAACTCCAATTTATCGGAGGCCGATCAAAACCCTGGATACTAGAATTTAAAAATAATTGAGTTAGATTGAGTTAGTTTGAATTGGTGCCAATCCCCTGTAGGTTTTGGCACCTTTCTTTTTATCATTAAACATTATATTTAGTACATTTCTGTATGCGAAAGATTATCGGTATTGTGTCATTTTTATTATTTCTGGGCTGCGACACCAAAAAGTCCCCTAAAACCATGTTTGAAATGGTTTCGAGTGAGCATTCCGGACTCACTTTCAGCAATACGATTACAGAAAACGAAACATTGAATATTCTTGATTACGAGTACCTGTATAATGGTGGAGGTGTGGGTATAGGTGATTTCAATTCAGATGGTCTACCTGATGTTTTTTTTACGGGCAATATGGTGAACAGTCGTATTTATCTTAATCTTGGCAATCTTAAATTTAAGGATATTACAGAATCTTCTGGTATTAAAACCAATGCCTGGTGTACTGGTGTTTCCATAATGGATATAAATAACGATGGAAAGCCGGACATACATATTTCAACCGCTCACGACCTTTCTTTGAATAATTCTGAAAACTACTTTTTTATTAATGATACGGACGAAAAAGGCAATGTACAATTCAGAAACCTATCAAAAGAAATGAATCTGGCCGATTTATCCTATACTATGCAAGCCGTTTGGTTGGATTATGATCGTGATGGTGATTTGGATCTTTTTTTGGCCAATAATTCCAAAGAGGAATATCCAAAGAATAATCCATTTGGTCAGCGAGAGGATGGTAAAGGAAAAAGTACGGACAAGCTCTATAGAAATTCGGGGGTAAGTGAAAGCGGGATACCATGGTTTGAGGATGTCTCCAAAGAAGCAGGAATAAGTATTGAAGGTTGGAGCTTAGGGGTCGCCGTATTAGATATAAATAATGACCAATATCCAGATATTTATGTGGCGAATGATTTTATATCCAACGACTTACTTTACGTCAATAATGGGAATGGTACGTTTACCAATAAAATAAATTCCTATTTCAAGCATCAAAGCCATAATAGTATGGGAATGGATGTAGCCGATATCAATAACGATGGTGCGCAGGATTTACTGGTTCTTGATATGCTTCCCGATGACAATTTGAGAAAGAAAACAATGTTTGCGGATATTCCCTTTGATCGCTTTAATACTTCCGTAAACGTGGGCTACCAACCTCAGTATGTAAGAAATGTTCTTCAGCTAAATACTGATGAAGCAGGATTTAGTGACATAGGCTACTCCGCAGGTGTAGCACAGACAGACTGGTCTTGGTCTCCCCTCATTGCAGATTTTGACAATGATGGTTTACGGGATATCTATATTACCAACGGTTACCGAAAGGATATTACAGATATGGATTTTGTGGATTTCTACAATTCCATGAACACTTTTGGCTCCATAGCGGACCGTGAGGCCAGGCTCAAGGAACAATTGAATACCATGAAAGGAATGAAAAAATCCAATTTTTTCTTTAGAAACAATGGTTCCAATTCCTTTACCGATGAAACCCTAAATTTGGGCCTTTCAATTCCGTCGTATTCCAATGGGGCCGCCTATGCCGATTTTGATCAGGATGGGGACTTGGACCTAGTGGTCAATAATATTAACGAGGAAGCCTTATTTTTTGAAAATAAACTCAATGGTTCAAGTGGGCAAAATACAAACTATCTCAGAATAGCCATGGAACCAAATGCCGAATTCTTGGGAGCAAAAGTCTGGGTTTATTCTAGTTCCGGTGTAAAATATGGTGAATATTACCCTCAGAAAGGCTATTTGTCCTCATTTGAGCCTTATTTACATTTTGGTATGGGTCCTGAAACTTCCGCGGATTCGCTAAAAATACTTTGGCCAGACCAAACGGTTTCTCTTTACAAAAATGTGAAAGTCAATCAAGTGCTCAGTCCAAAAAAACAAATTTTGGATAGCAAAAATGTTCCAAAAAACGTAAAGGGCGAACCGATGTTCTATCAAACTTTCTTAAAGGGCGTCAACTATGTTCATCAAGAAAGCCTCTTTGATGATTTTAAAAAATGGCCGTTGAATTTTCGGGGATATAGCAAACCCGGTCCAGTACTTGAATCCGGCGATGTTGATGGAGATGGTTTGAAGGATTTTTTTGTGGGTGGTACAGCGAACAACGAAGCAATCATTTATATTCAAAACAAATCTGATGGTTTTACAGCACAGCGATTTCAAATTTCAAAAGAAGAGATTCTACCGGAAAATTCAGGCGCATGCTTTTTTGATGTGGACAATGATGGGGATTTGGATTTATATATTGCCAATGGTAGTTCCGAAAATTTTGCTAAACCACAGTTGTATCAAGATCAGCTCTATCTAAACGATGGTCTTGGCCATTTTGAAAGAAGTTTAGATGCCCTTCCTGAAATAGCATATCCTACCAATACTGTAGTTCCAATGGACATGGATAAAGATGGTGATATGGATTTATTTGTAGGTGGGCGTCTAGATTCAAAGAATTTTCCCTTTTCTCCCAGGTCATATATCCTAGAAAACAGTAATGGCAATTTTAAAGATATTACTGATAAAATTGCGCCTGAGCTGCGCTTTCCTGGAATGATAACAGACGGCACGGCTAGTGATGTCAATAATGACGGGTGGATAGACCTAATGCTTGTTGGGGAATGGAATCCCATTCAGGTATTTTTAAATAAGGAAGGCCGTTTTGAACTGGACAGGAGTAAGAATGGGCTGGTGAATACCAATGGTTGGTGGAACTGCATAAAGGCGGCTGATTTTGATGGCGATGGGGATACTGATTTTGTAGCAGGCAACTGGGGATTGAATAATCCCTTTAAAGCTAGTATTAAAGAGCCTTTGGGGTTGTATGCCAAGGATTTTGACAATAATGGCTCTATAGAGCCTATAATGACGTACTTCGTTCAAAATAAGGAGTACATTTTTCATCCTAGGGGTACCTTGATGAAGCAACTTCCCATGATCCGAAAAATGACAAATAATTACGAGGGCTATGGAAAAAAGACGTTCTCCGAACTTTTTGATAAAGATAAAATCGACAAACAGGGTACATTCAAGGCCTACCAACTTTCTTCGGTATATATTGAAAATCTTGGTAATGGAAGTTTTAAAAGCATACCCTTACCACAAGATGTGCAATGGTCTCCCGTTTTTGATTTTAAGATTACCGATCTGAATGGCGATAATAGACTGGATGTTTTGGCCGTGGGTAATTTTAACGATACGGAGGTTCTGACCGGTCACTATGACGCTGGTAACGGTAACGTGCTCTTGAATTTAGGGGAGGGTAATTTTAACAGCTTATCTATCGGTCAAAGTGGTTTCGCAGTTCTTGGAGAAGCGCGATCTATCCTAAACTTAAAAACGAAGGAAGGTAGTGAACTATTTATTATAGGTCTTCAAAATGACAGCCTAAAGGTGTTCACTAAAAGTTCGGTGATTTCAAAGAAACCACTATTGCCTTAGTGTATAGTTTGAAAAGGGGAGGCGGGCAAACCCTCTTTGTTATATAGGTTTGGATTGTCGGGATTATCCGCCCATGCATATCGGACATATTTGGGGTCCTTAATTTTATCGTTCCAAACAACGATTTTATCGTTTACTATCCTTGCTTTGGCCCAAACAAAATTTCTATCTCCACCCGCAATGGCAAATTCGCTAAGCGGTTTTCCATCGTTAGAAACAAGACCGCTTCCAATGTGATCAAAGGATATGGTAATTTTACCGTTTGTAATCTCGTAGTCTTTATAAATGGGACCTGAATAAACGATGTTTTCATCATAAGCCAATTTCAAGGCGGCAAGGGCCAGGCGTTCGCCAACGTCTTTTTTGTTATCTGGGTGAATATCGTTCCATTCCCCCAAATCTATATTTACGGTCATGGCCGTATTTGGAATAGACAATGCAGCCAACTGTGATTGTCTAAGTTTGGCCCAATCACTTTCTTCGGGTAGATAGTTCACTTCCATAAAATTGGGTAACTGTGCATAGATGAAAGGTAGATTGGGTTCATTAAATTTGGTGCGCCAATCTATTATTAAAGTGCGCAGCAAATCATCGTATTTTTCTGGATTACGGGAATTACTTTCCCCTTGGTACCAAAGTATTCCCTTTAAGGAAAGCTGGGTGTACGGCGCCACCATAGCGTTAAACAGTGCCGTAGGTTCGTTTTGGGCATTTATAGGTCTGGTTGCTGCAGTTGACTGTTCTTGTGGTTTAAAAACTTCGCCTACTTTATACTCCCAATACCCTTTTAAATCGACGGTGTCCGTTTCGTTAAAAAGATAATAGGGCTTATCAGGAACAAACCCACCCTTTCCATTATAATTGGTCACTTTTATAACAAAGACGTTTTTGCCCGATTTTAAAATATTTTCTGGAACAGAATAACGTCGTTGTGGATACTGATAGGTGGTTTTCCCTATTTGATGGCCATTGATATACAACATATCGGCATCAACTATTCTACCTAAAAAAATGCGGGAGGCTTTTCCCGCCATCGATTTGGGCAGCTTAATTTCCTTACGGTACCATACTACTCCATTTAAGTTTCGTATACCCTGATCTTCCCAATACCCAGGTATGTTGATTCTTCTCCAATCCTTGGGCTCAAAATTGGGTGCATACCATGGGATGCGACCATTTAAACCCTCATCGGTAGGCTCAAGAATACCATTGTCTACAACGCTGTTTGCTGCAATACGACTATTGACATAGGCGGTATCCTTATTTTTATTGACGACTGCCAATATTTCGGGAAAATTTTCGAAACCCTCTGTACTCGTCCAAGCTTCAATTGGGGTTCCGCCAACACTGGCATTTATCAATCCTATAGGAATTCCATATCGTTCATAGATTTTTTTTGCAAAAAAATAGGCCACCGCAGAAAAGTTTCTAATTTCATCCTTTGTGGCAACTTGCCATTCCCCTCCTTGAAAATTCTGTTCAGGGCCAATTAGACTTGTTTGGGTGGGAATCTTAAAATGTCGAATTTCCGGATAGTTGGCAATGGCAATTTCATCTGCATAGGTAACATCGTGAATATTGAGTTGATGTACCATATTGGATTGCCCGGCACATAACCATACGTCTCCAATTAAAATGTCTTTTAACTCGATTTCGTTTCTAGCGTTAATTTTAAGTGTATAAGGTCCTCCTGCCTTCATTTTGGGGAACTCAACGTTCCAACTTCCATCGGAAGCCGTAATGGTATTCCGTATTTTTCCATTGAAAGATACTTTTATATGTTCTCCTTTCGTCGCCCACCCCCAAATTTTTATGGGTGAATTTCGCTGCAACACCATGCTGTCACGTAATATTTGGGGCAGGGAAACCTGCGCATGGCATTTTAATCCTATTATAGCGAAGCATAGAAGTATTAGATGGTGTATTTTGTAGTTCACGCTATTTGAAATAGTTAGGAAGGTTATGTTTCAAAATTAAAGAAGCTGAATAGCCAATAATCAATCACCAAAAAAGTGAAATCACCAATCCAAACGGTATTTACGTTTTGTTCAAACTAGTCCATATACGGCTTTATGGTGGTTATACTACCGTCAGCTTGATGTTCGATTACGGTCATTTTAATCGACCTTAAATGCGTTGCCCCTTTGGACAAGGAGGAATCGTGATAGAACAAATACCATTTCCCTTTAATTTCACAAATGGAATGATGCGAGGTCCAACCCACTACGGGTTCTAAAATACGCCCACGATAGGTAAAAGGGCCATACGGTGAATCTCCAGTAGCATAGCAGATAAAGTGGGTGTCTCCAGTGGAATAGGAGAAATAATAGGTGCCCTTATACTTGTGCAACCAAGCCGCTTCAAAAAACCTACGTTCGTTATCTCCCGCTAAAAGTAAATTGCCCTTTTCGTCCAGTATGGAAATTTCTTTGGGTTTTTCAGAAAACTGCAACATGTCATCGGCCATTTTGGCGACCCATGGCAATAGGGCCGGTTCATGATCTGCCGGTAAGTGGGCAACTGGACTTTCCGGCTCATCAGCATTAAAAGTACCGGTTCGCCAGCGTTGTAGTTGTCCGCCCCACAAACCTCCAAAGTACATGTAGTGGCTACCGTCTTCATCCTCAAAAACCGCTGGATCAATAGAGAAACTTCCCTTAATTGCCTCTTTTTCAGGAATGAAAGGTCCGGTTGGGGTATCACTCACGGCAACCCCTATTCGAAATATACCATCATACGCTTTGGCAGGAAAGTACAAATAGTACTTCCCGTTCTTAACCGCTGCATCAGGAGCCCACATCTGTCTCTCTGCCCATGGAACATCCTTAACATGAAGGGCCACGCCATGATCTACAGCTTCACTATCTACCGTATCCATACTGATAACATGGTAATCTTCCATTGCAAAATGGCTTCCCAAATCGTCGAATGCCTCTCCCGCATCCACATCATGGGAGGGATAAATATATATTTTACCATCGAAATAATGTGCAGATGGATCGGCGGTATATATATGGGTGACCAAAGGTTGTGAGATGGCCTTTTTGTTCAATTCATCAAAATCGATATGTTCAATACTTTCTTCTGGCATGCTATTTATTTTCTCTTCTTGTGATTAAATCGTTTTCAATCTGCGTTTCCATTTTTTTGTTTATTTCATAAAGAAACAGCAGTGCTATGGCTGTAAAAAATGCAATGGATGGATATATACTCACCAGCATTCTAGTACCTTCAATTGCGCTGTCTGGCTGCACAATGGTATCGGTCGTGGCAAATTTCTTTGGTATGTAGTCGTATAGACCCAATATCCATGTTACCAAGGAACTTCCAATAGTAAGTCCTAATTTTAATCCGATCATCATGGCAGAAAATATTATGGCGGTAGCCCTTCTATTGTTTCTCCATTCTGAATAATCGGCCACATCCGCAATCATGGCCCACAATAGAGGTATGGTAATCCCATAAAAGAATCCATGTAGGATTTGTGAAAAGAACATTAATCCTACCGATGTAGGGGCGAAGAAATAGAAAATGGCTATAAATATGGTGGATACGAACAGCGCCGCTCCAAATACGTCCCGCTTGCCAAATCTGTCCGCTAAGCCCTTTGAAAGGGATATGCCGACAATCATAAATATGATTCCCCCTGCGTTGAACAATCCAAAACCGGCAGAAGTTGGATCATCTCCAAAAAAGTCGACCCCAATATTGGTTAGACCATTCAAAAGCGGACGAATAAATTGATCCAAACTAGCAGCATCTACGTAGTTTTCAAAATAGTAAACGTAAGAACCTCCCTTCATGGCTAGCGTAATAAAAACGAGTGTTGTTAGTACAAGCATTATTATCCAAGGTCTGTTCTTCATTAAATCGCCTAAATCCTCTTTCAAACTTGATTTTTGTTCCGGAGTAGGCACAACCCTTTCTTTGGTAGTAAAGAAAGTAATTAAAAGCATTATGGTCCCTATTATGGCCAAATAGGTCATAACGGTCTCGATACCTTCCGCCTTGTTGCCATCTCCAGCGTACATGATAATAGGGAGCATAAAAACCTGTACAAAAAACTGTGCAAACATTACCGCAACGAACCTATATGAGGAAATGCTGTTGCGTTCCTTCATACTACCGGTAATTACGCCACTCAATGCAGCATAAGGCAGGTTATTTGCAGCATATAGCAACAACAATAAGGTATAGGTAATTGCCGCATAGGCAACCTTACCCGGGTAATCAAAATTGGGCGTGCTGAATGCCAAAAGGGCGACGATGCCCAATGGAACCGAAGTAAATAAAATCCAAGGTCTGAATTTACCCCATTTGCTTCTGGTTCTATCGGCAAGAGCTCCTACAATTGGATTGAAGGCAAAGGCAGATACAATACCTACCACAAAGATAATTACCGATGCATCGTCCGTTTCCAATCCATAAATATCCGTATAGAAATAGGCCAGATAGGTTACTAAAGTTTGGAAAACGAGATTGGCTGAAAGGTCACCAAGACTATATCCAATTTTTTCCCTTACGGATAATTGATGTGATTCTTTGGTCATTCTATTTTTATTAATTGGCTAAAGGTTGTTGGTCAAATCTTTTTTTTAAGGCAATTATGCTGTCATAGGCCGCTTTTGGCTTTAAATCCCTGTCAAAAAGCAGTGGGTAGTTGGTCCTGCCCCTAATAGGAAAGCCATTCAACCATGATTGACCATCACTGAGACCCCAAAAGGTAACCCTGCTTATTTTGTCTTTGTGTTTTAAAAAAATATTGAAAATATCCTTATATCTGTTTGCCAACTGTACTTGTACTGAATCAGGAAGGCCATTGCTGTAGGGATTCATACCTTCATTGTTTTCAAAGTTTTGACTAATTTCGGCGCCCTCCAAATCCCATGGGTTGGGCAAAACACTTACATCCAATTCCGTAATGGCGACCTTGACACCTAGAGCCGAATAATCCAAAATACTTTGCTCAATTTCTTCCAAAGAGGGTGAATTTAAATGCCAGTGGCCCTGCATACCTATGCCGTCCACTTTTCCTCCCTGCTCTTTTATTTTTTTCACCATTCTAATGGCACCCTGTCTTTTTTCTGGATTGGTCATATTGTAATCATTATAATATAGGTCTGCCTTTGGATCCACCTCTGCGGTCCATTTAAATACCGAGGTCAAATAATCCTCGCCCATTTTTTCTAGAAATATTGATTTTCTAAGCGTACCATCTTCATTCAGGGCCTCATTAACCACATCCCATGAATCTACTTTTCCCTTAAAATGTTGAGCTAGGTCCTTTATATGTTTTTCTGTAGCGGTTGAGAACTCCAAGCTATCCTCGATAGTACTGAACCAAGGGGATAATTGGCTGTGCCAAATCAATGTATGACCATGGATGAACATATCATACTTTTCACCTAATGCCACAAATTTATCCGCCATTTCGAAGTTGAAACTGTCGCGTTGCGGGTGAATGATCATCGATTTCATTATGTTTTCTGCCGTAATGCTATTGAATTCCTTTTTGACAACGTTAAGCGAAAGGCTGTCCGCTTGGTCTATTATACGGCCGTTTAATGCAACACCTATATAGAAATCTTTGCTAAAAGTGTCCTTTAGACACTCGGTACTGGGAATGCTTTTTTTGGGAGCATCAGAGCAACTAAGAATAATAAGGTTGCAAATAATAAGTAATGAAACATTGATTGGATTGCGATTGATACGAAGTTTTTTAGACTTTCCCAACCGAATAACTAGCTGTTCATGTTTTAACGTGACTTTCATTGTTGTCGTTTTGGATAAAACTAAAGGAAATTGAAATGATGCTATATTACATTTGTAGCCTTATCTCTTACAGATGTTGTATGGATGACAAATATAATTTTTCTTCCGGGATGTTCCTGAGGTATCATTCTTCGGGCTATTTTGTTTTTAGTTCTGTGGGTAAAACACCAAATTCGGATTTAAAACAACGGCTAAAATAAGAAGGGGATGAAAACCCAACCTTGAAGCCAACTTCGGCAATTGATTCGCTACCATTTTCAATCATTTTCTTGGCTTTTTCCAATCTTACCTTTCGTATCAACTCATTAGGGGTCAAACCGGTCATGGCCTTTATTTTTCTATACAATTGGCTTCTGCTCAGATGCATGTCGTCTGCCAAGTGCTCCACGTTCAGGTCACTCTTGTCAATATTTTTGTTGAGATGGTCCAATACTTTCTGCATGAAAGATTTGTCCATATCCGTAGTTTTTTCCAAAAGGCTTAACTTATTAGGGTCGTTCAAATTTTTATTGATATAAACTTGACGGTTTTCAATCAACCTTTTTAGATATGAGTTTAATAGCCCCATATCAAAGGGTTTGGTCAAGTAAACATCTGCACCCGCATTAACACCTTTTATCTTATCGTCACCCATGATCTTAGCGGTAAGCATGATTATGGGAATATGGCTTGTACCGAGATTACTTTTAAGGGCTCGACTAAATTCAACGCCATCCAATTCAGGCATCACCACATCGGTTATAATTAGGTCTGGTGATTTTTTGGTTGCTATTTCCAATCCTTGTAGGCCATTGGAAGCTTCCAATATATTATATTCAAAAGAGAGCTCATACTTTAAATAGGAGCGCAATTCAGTATTGTCCTCAACGATAAGTAAGGTCCTTTTTAAATCGTTTTCAAGGTCCGGTGAAATTTCAGTTTGGATTGAATTTTGTTCTGGCAAAAAACTTACATTATTTTGTTTTACAAACATTTCATCGGTGTTGAAGTGGTCATTCCCCAACGGAAGAAAAATCCTGAACTTTGTGCCCACGGACACTTCACTTTCCACTATTATTTCACCCTTTAGTAAATCAACAAAATTTTTGACTACTTCAAGTCCAATACCTGTACCGCCATAATATTGGCTGTTCATATTTTTCACTTGATAAAACCGGTCAAATATCTTTTTTACTTCTTCTTGGTTAATCCCACTGCCCGTATCCTCAATATAAATTTCAACAGCGGGTAATGAATTTTTTTCATCGATCAAAGAAAAAACAACGTCGTTGCTGCATTGAGTTACACCTATAGTAATAGTGCCATTTTCAGGTGTTACCTTAAAGGCATTTGAAAGAATATTAAAAATTATCTTTTCCAACAGCCCTGGGTCGCTCCAAAGACTTATGGGCAACTTTTCATATTCTAGTAGCATGGCGATATTTTTTAATATGGCCTCCTCTTTAAAATGATTCGTAATTTCCTTTACGAAGGAATGAGCATCTATTTCGGAAACTTTGATTGAAAATTTATTCAATTGAAGTTTTCTAAAGTCCATCAATTCATCAATTAGTCTTTTTAGCCTGGTGGCATTTTTATAAACAATATTGTGTTTGTCATGCACTGCCTTGGGAAGTTCATAAGAAGAATTCGACATAATATCGTTCAACGGATTTAAAATGAGCGTCAGCGGGGTTCGGAACTCATGAGAAATGTTCGTGAAGAACTGTATTTTTCTGTCATTAAGTTCTTCTTCTTGAATGCGTTTAGCACGTTCAAGCTGTACGAGGCGCTTTTCACGAATGCGTTCCTTTAGTAGTCGATACAGCCAAGATGAAAACAGAATAATAATTACCAAATAACAGGCAATGGCCATGTGGGTTTTCCACCAAGGAGCCAAAATATTTAGTTCTAAAGTTGTCACTTCATCGTTCCATATACCATCATTATTGGCGGCTTTTACCTTGAAAACATATTCCCCAGGTGAAAGATTGGTGTATGTTGCACTTCTGGTATTGCCAACATAGTTCCATGTGTCTTCCAAGCCTTCCATATAATAGGCATATTGGTTTTTTTCGGGCCTAGTGAAATTTATGCCCATAAATTCAATGGTAAAGACCCCCTGACGATGGTTTAACGTGACCTGATCTGTTTCGGAAATAACTTGTTGAAGTGGCGAATCCTTCTGATGGATATCTACTGATTTGTTGTAAATTTTAAAATCGGTAAAGTAAACTTCCGGTTTTTTTTTGTTTATCGGAATATTGGCAGGTTCAACAATATTTACTCCTTTGTAATTCCCAAAATATAAAGTACCATCAGTATCCTTATAGGCAGCATTGAAATTGAAATCATTTGTAAGTAGACCATCATACGTATCATAGTTGGTAATTTGGTTCCTTGATTTGTCAAAGCACGATAGACCTTTGTTTCCGGCCATCCATAGTCTTCCATCATCTGATTCTATTATGGTGGCGATTGTCTCCTGTTGAAGACCATGTTCTTTGTTGAACCATTTAATGGAATCGTCCTTGGTCGTATAACGCCAAACACCGGCACCATCTGTACCTATCCATACATTTTGGTTTTTATCCTCGTACAGTGAGACGATTACATCTATGCTGGTTTTCAGGGAATTTTCCTCTTCCAAAGTAGTTTTTAATACAACTTTGCTAAATGTTGAGCTGGAATTTGCAGGTCTTTTAAAAAGACCACTGGTTGTGGCAACCCAAATCTCGTTTTTGTGATCCACCAGAATTTTTCTTATTTCTGCCCGGTTGGTTTTCAAATCGGTAAACAACTTATCGTCCACGAAACCAAAGGAGCGTTTTTGGTAATCGTAATAATGAAGTCCGTTGGAAAAGGTGCCGATCCAAATTTTACCGTTAACATCTTCGGAAAAACTCATGACCCTGTTTGATTTCAGGCCATTGTTGGTATTTTCCATATGAAAATGTTGGAAAACCTTTTTATTTTTTGGCAGAAAAAATATACCCGAATTCCAAGTACCTACCCATAAGTTATCCTGGCTATCCAAAAACAGGGTTTGGACATCATCTGCTCCTAATCCGTTGGCGATGCCATTATCGGGTTCCAATAAGTGCACAATTTTTTTGGTATCCAAATCATAAACATCGATACCTCCACCGTCCATGCCGATCCAAAGCCTATTTTTTAAATCCTTGATGATTCCTGTAACAGAGGAAGATTGTAAGGAATTTTGAACATTCGGGAGGCTTTGTATGTCCTTGAATTTATCATAATATCGATCGTAAACACCTACACCCTTGTTGTAATACCCAATCCAAATACGTTCTTGTCGATCTACAAATAGGGACCAGACCGAATTAGATTTTATACTGTTCAAGTCAAATTTATCATATCGATAGTTTTTGACCAGATCACCTTCTTTGGAAACAACAAATAAACCGTCATTTTCAGTACCACAGAGGATATTGCCATCCGGGGCTTGCACCATTGTCAATATGCGTTCTGTGGTAATTTCATAGACATGTAGCGAATTTTGATTTGGGAATGTTGTTACTACTTTCATCAACCCTTTAGAATGGGTGCCCATCCAAAGTGAGCCATCGGTATCAATTAACAATGATTCCACATTAACATCTGAATTCGAAGTAAGGACTTCATCCTTAAAAATGACTTTTTTTATTTGCCCATTATCATATTCAAAGAGGCCCTTATTGGAGCCAATAAAAATTTTCCCCGAGCCATGACGAACCATACAATTGATCATTATGGGTACGGAAACATGGTTACCGATTGATACCGATTTTCCTTTTAAAGTCTCTACATCTACCTCAAATAACCCATTGGCGATGGAACCTATTAATAATTTGTCGTTAGCTACCTCAACAATGGCGTTGACGACTACGGTATTGAGTAGTATTCCCTCATTATAAAAAGAAACCTGTTTGAAGTTATCATATTTGCTTTGGTAGATATTTAGACCTACCTCGGTACCTATCCATAGTTGGTTTGCACTGTCAATGTATGACGTATGTACCAAGGAACTGTTCAAAGAGTTAGGATTGTCAAATTCCTGTTTGTAGGCAACGATATCACTACCGTTATATTTGTTAAGTCCTACGCCGTAGGTGCCTATCCAAATTAGGCCTTTTTGATCTTGTACTATGGTTGAAACGGCACGCTGGGTTATGGGTTCTTCTAAATCTTCAAAAGAATAGGTGCTTTCCTGTGCGGATAATGGTTGAAATAGACATAAGACATATAGAATGCCCCAGGTATACCTGCCAAATATGTCTCCAATGTCCATCACGTTCAAATAATAAAGTACTAATATAATTTTTTTACATGGTTTACTTGGTTTAAAATGTCATATCGTCATTTTAAACCTATAATTAAAATCAAAATGATGGTGTAATTTCTAAAAACTAATTATATTCCTAAAATTAAGCTGATCAACCAATGGAGGTCGAATTTTATATTGCCCAAATCTTGGTTTATGCTTCAAAATTGACATTACAAGCAACATACCTCTTATTTGGCCCAGTGCATTTGAACTAAATTTGAGCGATATTTTATATAAAAGGTTGGGATTCTATGGATTGGTTAGTCCGTATAAATCTATTTATTCCTTTTGTAAACCTATTAAGGACAAAGACCAAAAAGGACAATGATAATTCCATTTAAAAATATACTTCTGTTTTGTATGCTACTTCTTATGGCGACAGCGTTTTCGCAATCCGTGGCCGATTATGACTTGTGGCTTTCTTACCAAAAAATATCAGATACTGAACTAGTGAACAAATATCGGGCCCAGACCAATGACATCGCTTTTATGGGTAATTCCGAAACCATAATCGTGGCCAAAGAGGAGCTTCGCTTAGGGTTGGGAAACATGTTGGGAAATTCTTCCGTGATAATGAATGCGGACCCGAACAGCGCTGACCTGATTGTCGGTACCAAGGACCAGCTCCATACAACAATACAAAATAGGTTGGCCAAAGATTTGGAGCAAGTAGGTGAGGAAGGCTTTGTTATAAAGGCTTTGGTACAAAAGGGCAAAAACGCTTTAGTACTTACGGCAAATACCGATATCGCAATTTTATATGGGGTTTTTAGGTTACTTGAATTAATGGGGCAACACCAAAGTCTTGACAAAATAAATTTGGTCGATGCTCCCAAAATAGATCTACGAATGCTCAACCATTGGGATAATTTAGACCGTACTGTAGAACGAGGCTACGCAGGGGCTTCCATTTGGAACTGGCAAAAACTCCCAGAATATATAGACCAACGTTACATTGATTATGCTCGGGCAAATGCCTCAATAGGCATAAATGCGGTATCGTTGACGAATGTCAACGCCAACGCCCTGATTTTAACGCCCATGTATTTGGAAAAAGTACAGGCTCTTGCCAATGTATTTAGGCCATACGGCATCAAAGTGTATCTCACGGCTCGTTTTTCTGCACCTATAGAAATTGGTGGGTTGGACACTGCAGATCCATTGGATCAAAATGTACAACAATGGTGGGATAAAAAGGCAGCGGAAATCTATGGTTTAATCCCGGATTTTGGCGGATTTCTGGTCAAGGCCAATTCCGAAGGACAACCGGGGCCGCAGAACTACGACCGTAACCATGTAGACGGTGCTAACATGATGGCGAAAGCGTTGCAGCCCCATGATGGCAATGTAATTTGGCGGGCCTTTGTATACTCTGAACATGATGCCGATGACCGTGCCAAGCAGGCCTATTCTGAATTTGTTCCTTACGATGGGCAGTTCATGGACAACGTTCTTGTACAGACCAAAAATGGTGCTATTGATTTTCAGCCTAGGGAACCTTTCCACCCCATGTTTGGGGCCATGCCCAAAACATCACAAATTATAGAATTTCAGATTACCCAAGAATATTTGGGTTTTAGTACCCATTTAGTGTTTTTACCCAAACTTTTTGAAGAAGTACTGGATTCCGATACGTATAGAAAGGGAAAGGGGTCAACCGTTGCCAAGGCCATAGATGGTTCTTTGTATGACAAGAAAATGACCGGTATGGTGGGTGTAGCCAATATCGGGTCCGACCTGAACTGGACCGGACACCCCTTTGCGCAGGCCAATTGGTACGGATTTGGACGTTTGGCCTGGAACCCTTATTTAGACGCTGAGACTATTGCCGATGAATGGTTGCGACTGACCTATTCCAACGAGAACGCCTTTGTTAATCCGATGAAAGAACTCTTGATCGATTCTCGAGAAGCTGTCGTAAACTATATGAATCCCCTTGGCCTGCACCATATTTTTGACACCGGCCACCATTATGGCCCTGGACCTTGGGTTAGTGAGCTTGGGCGACCCGAATGGAACCCCACCTATTACCACAATGCTGATGTAAATGGAATTGGTTTTGACCGTACAACGAAAGGTAGTAACGCCGTAGCACAATATGCTGAACCTTTGAGATTGCTATGGAACGACCCAAAAACAACTCCTGAAAAATATTTGTTGTGGTTCCATCATCTACCATGGGATTATGTCTTGGAGGATGGAAATACGCTCTGGGATGGCATAGCCTTAAAATACCAAGAAGGTGTGAACCAAGTAGCCGAAATGATTTCAACTTGGAAGAAAATGAAACCCTACGTGAGCGAAGAACAGCACAGAGAAGTCAAAATGCTGCTCAATATTCAATTAAAGGAGGCAAAATGGTGGCGAGATGCCTGTTTACTTTATTTTCAGACCTTTTCCAATAAGGATTTACCTAAAGGAGTTGAAAAACCAACACAAAGTCTGGACTATTTTAAATCCTTAAAGTTTCCTTTTGCACCGGGTATCCGGCCACAGTGGGATTGACGTTTTGGATTAGAGTTAGGTAGCTGTAACATGTATTTCTAAATGAGAATTAACAAAAATAAATCTGAAATTTTCGTAAAATTATGTGGTATTCAATGAAAACAGAAAAGAATAGTAACTCAACAGTGATTTTAAACGGATCGGATAAATACTAAATTTTTTCACTTGCAAAGTATTTTGAAGGATATTAGAATGCCCCAAATTTTGAATAGTGGTCGATTAAACTTTAAAACTAAATATAGAATGGTTTATCCATTTAACAAACTTATGTTCAAGCCTCGATTTTTTTTCATTTCCCCAAGTAAGCTAATTTGCCTTGCCATTTTAATTTTAACTATAGGTTGCCAACAAAAAGAAACAAATGCTACGCGCCATACAACGTGGTCCCATTATGGTGGAAGTCCGGACCAATCCAAATTCTTTGAATCACCCAGTATAACAAAGTCCAATGTGGCTCAAATGGAGCTGCTGTGGAGCTATCCTTCCGGTGATGACCGGTTTTATTTTTTCAGTCCCATTATTGTGGACAGTACCATGTATGTATTGGGAAAGAATAGTTCGCTAATCGCGATACATGCCAAAACAGGTGAAGAACTCTGGATACATACAGACCTTCCCGGTATTACGAGACGAGGTATTAATTATTGGGAAAGCGAGGATAAAAAAGACAAAAGATTGTTGTTTACCCTTAATAATTCTATTCAGGCCATAAACGCGGATACTGGAAAATCAATTTTAGATTTCGGAACTGAGGGATATGTTGATCTTAGGGAAGGATTAGATCGAGATCCAACATCCATTACTAGAATTCAACCCATGATGCCGGGGGTTATTTATGATGACCTTCTGATACTAGGTTCGGCACCCGGAGAAGGCTATTTTTCTCCACCAGGTCACATTAGGGCTTACAATGTTGTTACAGGTAAACTGGAATGGACCTTTCATACCATTCCGCATCCAGGAGAATATGGTTATGATACTTGGCCCAAGGATGCTTATAAATATGTAGGTGGGGCCAATGTATGGAGTGAAATTTCGGTAGACCCCGAACGTGGGATTGCTTATTTGCCAATAGGGTCGCCAACTTATGATTATTATGGTGCAGATCGCTTGGGCAGTAATTTGTTTGCCAACTCCTTGGTCGCCGTAGACGCCAGAACAGGGGAACGGATATGGCACTACCAAACCGTTCATCATGACCTTTGGGATTATGATCTTTCACCCGCACCTCAATTACTTACAGTGGATAAAGACGGTAAAAAAGTGGATGCCGTGGCCATAGCCACAAAACATGGTTTTGTATTCGTGTTCGACCGTGAAACCGGTGAGCCCTTATTTCCTATTGAGGAGAAACCATTTCCCAAAAGCGAAATGCCAGGAGAGGAATCCTGGCCAACACAGCCTATAAGCTCGCTTCCCAGTTTTACCAGACATGAGGTAACTAAAGAGAACTTGAATCCCTATTTTTCGGATAGCCTTCGTCAAGATTGGTTACAAAGACTGGATTCTGCCAAGTCTGGATTGTACGTACCGCCTTCGGATAAATATGAGACCATCATGATGCCCGGTGCATTAGGTGGCGCCAATTATGGCAATACCGCGGCTGACCCTCTCAATGGTATCATGTACATTCAAACCCAAGAGTATGCATCTACATATCGGTTGAACAAGGTTGAACCACCAAAAAATGAACTCACTGACAACGATGTCGATAGGGTCAAAAACCTTTATAATTCCTCCTGTATCGCCTGCCATGGTCCAAATATGGAGGGTGGGGCAGGACCTTCCCTAAAAAACATTGGGCATCACATGTTTTATTCGGAATTCAGGAATACCGTAATCAATGGAAAGGGTGTAATGCCTGGTTTGGTTCACGTAGACGAAGAGTCCTTAAAAGCTTTATTCAAGTTTCTTGGTGGTGATCCGGAACGCAGAAGTTTTAGATTTGGTAATCAACAGGCAGAACCTGTGTATGGTCCCGTAGTAGCTTCGGGAGGAGTAACCACCTCACCAGATGCACAACGTGGTGCTCCAATGCAGGATTATCCTGAAGGTGTTGACCATCCGGAAGATAGATACACTACGGATTATGGTTTGGATTGGCCCGGACTAATCGACCCGCCTTGGTCTTCAATTCTAGCCTATGACCTTAACAATGGCACTATTAAATGGCGACGACCCATTGGAGTGGATTCACTTTATGTTCAAGGTGACGAGAGCAAAGGAGCACCTAACGGTACCCAACGAAAGGGCATGGTTATTACGTCTACTGGCATTGTATTTACAACAGCTAAGGGAGGCAGGATTTATGCTCTGGATGCGGATGATGGGAGTGTGCTTTGGGAAACGACCTTGAGCAATGAGACCAATGCCCAACCAAGCATGTTTACTCTGGACGGAAAGCAATATTTGGTAATCAATGCAACCTCTAATTTTAGAAGTGACAGTTACGACCATTCAAAAAAGCCGGGAGCAATTGCCAAGGGATATGTGGTATACGGTATACCGGATAAGAAATAGAACTTTGGAAAAAATGGCATGCGTTTGTATGTTGAGTATTATATAAATAATTTATTATGAAAACAGTACTTAGTTTAGTGTTCTGCATCGTGGGCAGTTTCTGCATGGCCCAAAATTTAAATGAAAGGGTGGTTCACAATGATCCATCTGCCTATCGTGAATTGAGCGCAGTACATGCCGGTGCCGGCAAAATGGGATTTACACAGATGATCGGTCGGAATGACCTGGCAACTAACTTTTTGTATTTACATTCAGGTATTATCCAGCCTAAATCGGGTATCGGACATCATTTTCACCATACCATTGAAGAAATGTATGTCATTCTGGATGGGGAAGCTGAGTTTACCATTAATGGAAGAACATCAAAAATTAAAGGTCCAGCGTTGGTTCCTTGTAAGCTAGGGGATTCTCACGGAATTTATAATACTTCGGGAAAACCGCTAAAGTGGTTGAACTTTGCGGTAAGCGAGGTAAAAGCACAGGGTGACGCTTTTGATTTGGCGGATGATCTAGTTGGGTCCAAAACAGATGAAATCCCAACGTTTGTCGCTTCGCGATTGATAAAGGAAGAGCTTAAGCCTGAAGACAAAGGTTTTAGGGGTTTAGAGGACAAAATTTATAAGGGTGAAGGAGTGCTTTATAGACGAGTGTTAAGACCGGAAGTATTCCGAACAAACTGGCACCACGTGGACCATTTGGTTGTTCCTTCTGGCAGTAAAACTGAAAAACGTCAATTAGAGGGCGTAGAGGAAGTATATTATGTGATGAATGGTACTGGGGCGGTAACTGTAGGTTCTGAGACGGTCAATGTCGGCAAAGACGATTCTTTTTATGCCGGTTTGGGGGAGGAAATTTCTTGGTCGAGTACAGGTGGGGATGACCTCGAAATATTGGTCATCGGTATAGCCGGATCCAAGGATGACGGAATGGCAATTGCTCGGCCATTGGAAAAACCAAAGGCCATGGCTTTGCAAATGGATTTTGTAGTGGACAAGGAAAACGCGGCCGCTTTTGAAAAAATGTACTATTCAATCTATGTGCCCGCTATGGTGGTACAAGATGGATATTTAAGCTCAAAATTGCTTCGGCTTTTTTCAGATGATTTGGCGAAGGAGATTCAAGCGGAACCTACAACCTACAACTACCAAATTCAGATATCCTTCGATACCGAAGAAAACCGTAGAAAATGGGTGGCAAGTGACCAACATCAGATTGCATGGCCTGCTGCCTCCGGCCTAGCCAAGGAATTTAAATGGCGAGGCTACGATGTTATGGGTGATGATGTACAGCATTAAACCGATATTTTTTATAGGTAGTTTACATACCCTGTCCTATTGGTTGGTATCTTGTAGACCTTATCATAACTAACAATGTACAAGGTTTTCATATCCTCCCCACCAAAACCTAAGCTTACAGGAAAGGAGGGAAGGTTTATCATCCCTATGAAGCTACCCTTTGAGTCAAATATCTGTACTCCAAAATAAGTGGCCACATAAATATTGCCCATAGTATCAATAGCCATTCCGTCTGCGCTGGAGGATTTGCCTTTGCGATTCAAAACATTTCCTGTCAATCGTAATTCCGCAAATTTTCGGCCGTTTGAAATGGTGCCATCATCGTTTACATCATAAGCCCAGACAAAATTTTCTTTGGAACTATTTACGGGATACCAGGATTCATCGTCATAGCAATTGTTTATGTAAAGCGTTTTGCCGTCCGGGGATAATAAAATTCCATTGGGCATAGCAAATTCATTGGGTTCAACTAGCCGAGTTATATTTTTATCCGGTGATATATAGTATACGGCACGGCCGGGCTGAAACTTCTCCGCTTCCATGGTAAACTGGGGATCTGTGAAATAGATACCGCCTTTGCTATCGGTGATTATATCGTTTGGGCCATCTATAGGTTTTCCGTTGTAGGAATCCGCAATGACATGTACCACATCGCCAGAAGTGGTCATTTCCAACACGCAGTGCCCTATCATATCACAGACCAACAAATTTCCATTTTTATAGGGATATAGGCCGTTGGCCTGCATTTTGCCCTCCATAATATTTTTGTACGAACCATCGGGTTTTAGTTCTACAATGGAACTTCTTTTTGGGTCGGCGTTCCAATTCTGGTCAAAATACATGTTGGAAAAATAGAGTTTACCATCCATCCATTTAGGACCTTCGCTAAACGTTAATGTTGGTTTTGTCTTTGCTCCGTCGATAACCAACTGGGGCTTTGCTCCCTCAGGTATAATTTCTTGATATTTTTCAAGTGCTATCTTTTGCTTGGTCAAATAATCTTCACGTACGGGCCAAAAGATATCCAAGGCATCATAACCCAATTCACCTGCAACCCCAGAATGGACCACGTTTCCGGGAACCAAGACTATATCCTGTGGTACCATGTCCAATTCCTGATCCAGAACGGTTTCTTTAAGGCTTCCCCTAAGCAAAATTGTTATTTGTTCCTCAGGATGTATATGTGCCTGCGATTGTGTATTTGGGTCTGCAGAGACTAAGCTAAGTTGTATGTCGCCAGCCGAAACAAGTCTGGTGTATACCCCATTTGTAAGTTGTGTTAACTGAATATCATAAAAGTCATACACGGTGTTGGTATTAATCGTCGCTTCCTTATTGGAACTTCTTTGTGGAATTTCGGAGGGAAGGTCGGAAACACCTAATTTTTCAAGATAATCCAAACGAAGAGGGCTATAGACTTCCATAACTTTGGCACCTGTGTCTCCTGCTTTGATTTCACTTTTGCTACCTTTTTCCTGAAAAATAAAATCCATTCTCGGAGTTCCGCTGTGAGTGCCGTCCGGTTCTTCCCGCTCCTTGGCCATCATGTGATGCTTTTGCCCATCACTGTTTAATTCAAGTGATCCTTGGGAAAGTATCAGAAACCGGTCCGCTGGCAGAGCTTCTTCTGGCAGGGTTGCATTGGCCTCTAGTTCCAATACACTGACTAAATTTCCATTTCCCCAGAAAATTTTGGCGGTTATACCGGGATATAGTAAGATACCTTCCATATTCCCAAGATTACTAAGGGTACCCACTTTTAAGTTGGGGGCTACATCTGAGGAAGGTAGGTTGGGCAGATTCCTAGCGGTGAGGCCAAACTCCTCGATTAATTCCGAATTGCGCTTTTCCCATTCCGGTTTGTTGGAAGTATCACAACTTAAAAGAAGTAGGTTCAGAAAACCTATAAAAAGGAGTGCGCTTGCTGGTCGATAACTATTAAATGGCATAGGCAATTTATTTTAAAGGATATTTGATGCACTTGTTTTTTAAAAATATATTGACAATCTATAATTGAATTAATGAGCTTGGATTTATCCTATGAAGGCAATTGATTAATTTCAATTTTTGGACCTTTCCAGGGTATAGTTGACAAAAGCATTGATTCCGAACGTCCATTGTGGAATTTTATCCGAATAGTTCACCCAATTGATCAATTTACCCAATTTTGGTGCGGCAATAGTAACTTTGTCGTTGGGTTTATGGGTAAAGCCCATACCTTTTTTATCGCGATCCAATGTGGGTGCGAACATGGTGCCGCAGAAAAGAACGAATCCATCAGGATATTGATGATGCTCGCTTAAGACCTGTGCTACTAGATCTTCGGGTGATCTGCTAATTTCCCCCATATCTGAAGAATCTTCCAATCGGAAGCCGTCCGAGCCCTCGATACTAAGGGCTACTCTTGAGGATTTAACGTCGTTCAATGTAAAACTATCATCGAACATTCTAAACAGAGGACCTATGGCACAAGAACCGTTTTGATCTTTGGCCTCTCCCAATAGCAAAGCACTTCGCCCTTCAAAATCCCTTAAGTTAACATCATTTCCCAAGGTTGCTCCTAATATTTGGCCAGAATTTGAAACGACAAGTACCACCTCGGGCTCTGGATTGTTCCATCCCGATTCACTGTGTACCCCAACTTCTGAACCGAATCCAACCGACGAAAAAGGCTGACCTTTTGTAAAAACTTCGGCATCGGGACCAATACCTACCTCTAAATATTGTGACCAAATCCCTCTTTTCTTCAATTCCTCCTTTAATTTCATGGCATGCGGAGATCCAGGCTTGACATTACTAAGTCCCTCCCCAATTGTTGAAGTAATTTCATCCCGTATTTGCAGTGCCAATTGAGGTTCTCCTTTTGCTTTTTCTTCAATGACCCGTTCCAAAAGGCTTTGAATAAAGGTCACCCCGCAAGCCTTAACAGCCTGAGTGTCGTTAGGAGCTAACAAAAAGGGTTTGGAGGTATCCTTTTGATAATGTATGGAATTTTCCAAAAGTTCCGGTAATGAGCATACCTCTTTAATGTTGGGGTCCCCCTCCTTTAGATATATTTTATAATTGGGAGTATTGATCAATTCACTGGTGGACTTAAAATAATAGGATAAATCAAACACCTTCTTTTGATGTACCCATATCACATGAGGGCCTTCCACATTTCGATAAGCCATTTTTTTAGGTATATAACACCTTCCTATCCATGTACCTTCTAGTCCCATTTCGGGAATTATTTCATTCATTTCCATATTTTAATTAAGTTGTTAAACATTATATTTTAAATGAATTCTATTTCTCAAACAACTGGATTGATCCATAGAAATATTCCGGTAACAAATTAGCCTTCCATATTGATTTCCGAACAAAAACTAGTGTAAAATCCTTCCTTTAATAGCACCTCATATCTTTTAATAATGCTCATTAATTATGCCGTGCACTTACCGTAAAGCCTATCAGTTCAAATATATTAAGATGCTTGTCAGTATTTATGGCGTTCACATCAATTCTGTTAAATAAATATTTTTATTGTAAAAAAAATATCAAATCTATATATTAGCCATCTATTAAGTGTGAAATATACAATTATTTTAATACATTTAATATTACTTAATAGTTTGGATTCTACATATAAATAGGATACATGGGAATGATAAACTCTTTAGTTCTTGAAGAAATGTTTCTGAAACATTATCAGGAATGGTGTTTATTGTCTTTTAGTTATGTTGGGGATTTAGAGGATTCCAAGGATGTTGTACAGAACATTTTCATTAAACTTTTACAGAAAGAATTTGATGCTCCTATTGTTGACTTAAAAAAGTACATCAATACTTGCATAAGAAATGAAAGTTTAAAAAAAATTAAAAAAAGTCAACGAACTTTTTCTCTTAAAAATTATTCAACCGAGGTCTCTTCACACGAAAACGAACTAATACGTTCGGAAATATCCGATACACTTTTTAGACAAATTGATGCTTTACCGGACCATAGCAAAAAAGTATTTGAGCTCTGTGTTCTAGAAGACCTCAAGTATGAAAATGCAGCGGAAATTATGGGAATTACCGTGAATACGGTAAAGTACCACTTGAAGAAATCCTTTAAGTTACTACGTTTAAATTTGAAGGATGTGTATTTTTGGCTCTTCTAAAATATCTAATTGTCAAAAAAAGATACATTTTTTTGACGAATCCACTACCCGATATTAATCTTGCTAGGTCTTATTAGTAGACAATGTTGTTTTGTCTATTAAAGAAATAAGATTGATAGCAGATATTATAATTAGGAAAATTAAAGGTCATTTAAACCAAGAAGAAGAAATTCTTTTTGAGAATTGGCTTTCTGAGAAGGATGAAAATCTTTTGACCTTTAAAAGGCTTCAGAAATTACACGAGCTTAAAGTGCCTATCCCTGATATTGAGGAATTGGATGCTCAAAAAGCATGGCAGTTGCTTCTTGATGCTCAAAGAAAGCAACGAAAGGGGGTGGTTAGATTTTCAAGTCGCACACTTTTAAGATACGCAGCCATTTTCGTAGGAATCTTTGGTTGCTTTTTAGCTTACAGGTCTTTTAAATCTGAGGCTACAGTTATTGAGCCAATAGATCCTAATTCCATTACGCTGGATTTGGGAAATGGAAACACGCAAGTACTTACAAGAGAAGGTACATTGCAAATTGTAAACAGTGAAGGAGAAGTTTTAGGTAAGAAAGTAGACGGTCTAGTGGACTACTCCCAATCCAAATCTGATGATGTGGATGATAGTGCACCAGAATATAATACACTGCGTATACCCAATGGCAAGACATTTAAAGTAGTGCTTTCGGATGGTACATTGGTGCACTTGAATGCAGGGTCTTCTCTAAAGTATCCCGTACAATTTCAAAAAGATAAGAATAGAGAGGTCGTTTTAATAGGTGAAGGTTTCTTTGAAGTCACCAAGAATGAATCCAGTCCATTTATAGTTACCTCAGGAGGTGTGGATGTTAGGGTTTTGGGGACAAAATTTAACGTCACCTCTTATCCGGAGGATAAACGTCAAAATACGGTTTTGGTAGAAGGTTCAGTTAGAATCTATGAAACAGGTTCTACATATGATGTTGAGAATTCTACCCTGCTTTCCCCAGGATATAAGGCAGAATGGAATCCAGAGGAAAAAAATATGCAATTGGAAAAGGTGCCCACGGAATTGTATACAGGTTGGATAAACGGTAAGTTGATGATGAAGGAAATGGTTTTCTCAAACATTGTAAAAAGACTTCAACGACACTATAATGTCAACATAACCAGTGAGTATCAAGAACTAAATAGTAGAGTTTTTACCGCCACTTTCGAAAAGGAATCCATTAGGGAAGTTTTGGAAACCTTTAAGCTGGAAACACCCTTTGATTATGAAATCGAAGGAAATCACATTCTTATAAAAAGACAACCTAAAACCGACAAGCCTATGGGTAAAGTTTAAAGAACGAAAATTTAATCTACGGAGCATACTCAACTCTGTAGGATAGACAGACTAAATCAATTAATAATCAACAATATGATATGAAAACTAAAGAACTATTTGGATCATTACGATCTAGTACCATGAAGATTGGTTTAAGAACCAAATTATGTGCACTCTTATTTATCGCCGCATTTATCTCTGCACAGGCGAATACCTTATCCCAAAAGACCAAGATGACCATTAACTTGGAAAATGTACCAACGTACAGGGTAATGGAAGAAATCGAGGCCACTACGGAATATAAATTTCTCTATGATGTCAATAAAGTGAATACATCGAGAAAGGTTTCCATAAAAGTTAAGGATATAGCCCTAGAGAATGTACTTGAAGTACTCTTTAACAATGCCAACATTGACTTTATATTTAGTGGTAATCAAATTGTATTAAAGCCCAAAGAGGTACAAACTAATAAACCGAAGCCCAATGTAAAAACAACGGACAATGAAACGACTTCTGTTCAACAAAGCGTGTCAGGAAGCGTAAAAGATAACAACGGGCAACCAATTCCTGGAGTGTCAGTGGTTGAGAAAGGTACTTCTAATGGAGTTGCGACCGACTTTGATGGGAATTACTCCATTACCCTATTACAGCCCAATGCGGTTCTAGTTTTTAGTTCGCTAGGGTTTTCTAGAAAAGAAGTAACTGTGGGACAATCCAGTGAGGTTAATGTTGTTTTGGAAGAAAATGTCGAGGGCTTGGACGAAGTGGTCGTAACTGGTCTAGGTATTAAAAGAGATGCCAAAAAACTAGGATACGCGGTGACCTCGGTAGATACAGAGGAGCTTACCAAAACCAGAACAGTAAACGTTATGGAATCCCTTGAAGGTAAGGTCTCGGGACTTAACATAACCCCTCCATCGGCTGGGGCTGGTTCAAGTATGCAAATACGTTTACGAGGACAGTCAGCATTTGCAGGGGCCAGCAACTCACCTTTGTTCGTTATCAATGGTTTGCCTATAGATCAAGGAGCCAGAGGTGCCAACGGAAGGGATAGTTCAAGGGATTTAGGGGATAACCTCCAGAATTTGAATCCCGATGATATAGAATCCATGACCGTTCTTAAAGGAGCTACCGCTGCAGCAATTTATGGGGCAAGAGCAGCCAACGGTGCGGTAATCATAACTACAAAATCAGGTAAACTGAATCAAGGGATTGGGATAGAATTCACCTCTAGTTATACCTCCTCACACGCCTTGAATTTTTTAGATGAAATAAGGCAAACCGAATATGGTCAAGGGACTGGTGGGGTAAGACCCCAGACCCAGGGAGAAGCACAAAGTACGGGGCAATTTAGCTTTGGGGAAAGGTATGATGGAGTGCCTACTGTCAACTTTGACGGTGTTTTAAGGCCATATTCACCAAATCCATATCAACTATATGATTTTCTGAGAACAGGAACAAACCAAACAAATACCATAGGGTTTTCCGGGGGCAACGAAAAGGGAAGCTTTAGGGCATCCTTCGCCAATACCGGAGCCAAGGGTATTCAACCTGCTAACGAATACAAGAAAAGAATTTTCAATGTGGGTATAAATTATAATCTTACGGAAAAGTTGAACATGCTATTGAACGTTAACTATGCCAACGAAGAAAACATTAATCCGCCCCAGATTGGAACACAAGGGCCAGGAGCGGTCAATTTCTTCAACAGATTGGCCATTTCCACACCCATAGAGGCCTATAGGGAGAATGCAATTGACCCACTTACCGGAGCCGAGGTAAGAACCAACGGTTTCTTAGGAACCATAAACAATCCTTATTATCAACTACAAAAAAACCAATTTTTTAATGATAACAGAAAGCGTTTACTGGGAACAGCAACGCTGAGGTATGATTTTACAGACTGGCTTTACCTACAAGGGCGTTATAATTATGATTATGCCACAAACTTTACGGAGTGGAATGAGCTTAATGGAGCTGGTGCCACCACTACTGTGGAAGGTAACGGATTTTATCGGGGACGATATGATATACAGCAGACCCAAACTCAGGATATAAATGCCGACTTTTTATTAGGGGCAAGCAAGGAATTTGGTAAATTTTCAGTAGATGCCAGTTTTGGGGGTAACACATGGAGGTCTAAATTCCAAAGAAACTCTCAATATTCCAGGTATTTTGTTTTGCCAGATCTGTATTCAATAAAAAACGGTACCAATTTTGAAACAGATGATGCTAATTTTGAACCTTACCAATACAGTACTTTTAGAATTAACTCTCTTTATGGACTTGCTGAATTTGGTTATGACAACCTTGTCTATTTGAACTTTACCGGAAGACAGGACTGGTTCTCAGTACTCAATCCACAGGATAACAGCGTATTCTATCCTTCAGTATCTGGTAGCCTTATCTTTTCAGAGTTTATGAAAGAGCAAAGTTGGTTGACCTACGGTAAGCTAAGAGCTTCTTGGGCCGAAGTAGGTAGTGCAAATGGTGTGGGCACCTATGAGGGTGTTCTAAACTATAGCATTAATCCACCGTTTAATGGTCAGACAACCGCCGGTATTGAAGGAAGTTCTGCACCAAACCCATTTTTAAAACCGTTTACGGTGACCGAAAAAGAGGTTGGTCTAGAAATGAGAATGTTCAATAGCAGATTGCGTTTGGATATAGCGGCCTTTGATAAAGTTACTACGGATCAAATTTTGGACGTTACACTGTCCAATGCATCCGGCTTTGATAATACTCCAAAAAATTTAGCCTCGTTAAGAAACAGGGGGCTTGAAACAATGATAGGAGTTGTTCCCATTGAAACAGATGATTTTATGTGGACAAGTACTTGGAACAATGCCTATTTATCCACGGAAGTTTTAGATGTAGGGAATGACAGTGGAACCATATTATTGCTTTATTTTAATGGTACTGGAAATGAATTTCTAGGAGAACTTCGCTATACAGAAGGCCTTCCTATGAATCAATTATATACCAGAACATATAGAAGAAATGATAGTGGACAAATTTTAGTAAATGATGATGGGCGACTATTGGCCACAAATAGCGATACGCCAGGAGCAGAGAATACCAATGGATTTTTGCCAGTAGGTAGCTCAATTCCAAAACATACGGGAGGCTGGAACAACGATTTCACCTATAAAAATTTAACCTTTGGCTTCTTGATCGATTATAAGTTTGGAGGGACCATTTTGTCTTCCACACATTTGAACATGACTAGACAGGGGCATTCCCAATTTTCTTTGGAAGGACGTAGAGAAGGGGAAAATGGTGTTGTGGTGCCCAATAGTGTGTATGAAAGCAATGGACAGACCAATACCACGGCGGTTAGTAATTTACAGTCGTTCTATGCTGACTACCGTAACCTTCAAATAGGGGATCCCTTTACCTTTAAATCGGATTTCATCAAATTGAGGAGTATATCCCTTTCATATAATCTAACGGACGCCATCAGAAATATATCTGAACTACAGTTCATAAAAGGATTGACGTTATCTGCTTCTTGCCGTAACGTAGCAATTCTTTATAAGGATATTCCAGGACTTGATCCTGAAGCTATTCAGTCCTCGGGTGATTTTAGGGCCGGTTATGAAAATTCCGCGTTGCCTACCACCCGAAATTATAATTTCAGCCTAAATGTTAAATTCTAGAACAATGAAAACGATAAAACATTTTATACCAATATTATTGGCATCCTTAATGATTGTGGGGTGCGATGAAGACTTTGTGGAAGTAAATACAGATCCATATGCCGTTAGGGATATTAACCCAGCTCTTCTATTCGCAGGAGCGCAAAGAAGCCATTTGGGCAATTGGACTGCTGAGCACACCATAGTACAGCAATTTGTAATTCCTTATAACCAGGGAGCCACCTTAGGCTTTAATTTTAATGAGGATATTGATGGGGTTAACAATCCCAAATGGAATGAATCTTACCCTTCGGTTATACGAAGTCTTGTACAGGCTATAGATTTGTTGGGTGAAGACACCGATAGAACCAATCTGTTAAGTATGATTCGTATTTGGAAAGCGCAAGTGTTCATGGGTCTGGTTGACACCTATGGGGACGTACCTTATTCCGAGGCAGGAAAGGCGGTTGGGGATTTCATTTACTTTCCTTCGTATGACGATGATGAGGCGATATATGAAGACCTGTATAAAGAAATAACAAGTGCATTGGCTGCCCTAACCCCAAGCGGTGATTTTGTTTCCGAGGATCTTTTCTATGGTAGCAATAGTAGCCAACCAACAAATTCCGCATCGGCCCAAGTCGAAAAGTGGAGAAAATTGGGAAATTCACTGTTGTTGAGATTAGGGATGAGATACAGCAAGGTAAATCCTTCCAAAGCCGAGTCCATTGTTTCGGAGGCTTTTTCTGGAGGAGTTATGACATCAAATGCCGATAATGCATATGTGAAATATGATGGAAACCTTTATGTTTGGAACGACAATAATACCTTAAGGGACTTCTCCCAGTTCAATTATGCGGCAGAACCCTTGGTGGATCAGTTGAAAGCTACCGATGATCCAAGGGCAAAATATATGATAGCGACTTATGAGGATCCCGGATCAGTCGCCAATGACCCCAATCCCGATACCGACTTGGCCAACCAATTCGGGGTTCCAATCGGTGTTTCGGATTTGGAACTGTCGGACACTTCCCTTGGATATCGAGGGCCACGTGGTGGTGGACTGGATTATAGTCAAATAAACATTTTATCTGCAGCTTCACCGGCAGCCCCAGCATTCTATGTTACTTACGGACAAACCTCACTTTTATTAGCAGAGGCTGCCTTTAGAGGTTGGATCTCTGGGAATGCCCAGGCTTATTATGAGGAAGGTATCAGAGCCAATATGGATATTTATTCATTATATCCCAATACGGAGCCCATACCAACGTCTGAAGTAGATACTTATTTAGCCGAACCTGAGGTTGCCTATAATGCTTCCAATGCGTTGGAACTTATAAATACTCAATATTGGCTGACCAACTTCCGTAATGGAACGGAAGCCTTTGCGAATGTTAGAAGAAGCGGATTTCCTGATTTAGCTCGCAATGATTTTAATGATAATTTATTGGCAAACGGTGGAGATGGATATGTGCACAGAATGACGTACCCTGATCGTGAGGGTTCTGCCAACTCGGATAGTTACACTGCAGCAGTCTCTGCCATAGGCGGGGATAATCTAGTTTCCAGGGTATTCTGGGATGTGGAATAAAAGAATTAATTTAAAGGGATAATTTATCAGCTAAAAATTTGAAATCCCTAACTAAATTATAATGGAAAACACACTGCAAAAACTAATATCGAAATTTAAAAAGGAGGAAGAAACTTTCTTGGCCCTTAGAAATAGGGAACTGGAAAATCCCAGAACCACGGACCAAAGAAGAAATTTCTTAAAGAAGACGGCATTGGGAGGCATCGCCATGACCGGTATGATGGGTCTTGGTATCGAGGATACCATTGCCCAAACAACTTCGAAGGTGAGTAGAATGTCTGCCCCTTCGGAGTTGAAGATTACCGATATGCGCTATGCCTTGACCAATGTTATGGGCGGTACGGCCATTATTAAAATCGAGACCAATCAAGGTATTTATGGTCTTGGTGAGGTAAGGGACGCCGCCGATGTTCGATATGCCCTGTTTTTGAAGAGTCGTATTTTAGGAGAAAACCCTTGTAACGTAGAAAGGATTTTTAAAAGTATCAAACAGTTCGGCGGACCTGCAAGACAGGCAGGTGGTGTGTGCGCGGTGGAAATGGCGCTATGGGATATTTGCGGAAAGGCATACAATGTTCCGGCCTGGCAGTTGTTGGGAGGAAGATATCGGGACAAGGTTAGACTATATGCGGATACACCGGAAGCATCTTCTCCAGAAGAACAAAAAAGACTGATTGACTTCAGGGTAAATGAACAAGGTTATACCTGGCTAAAAATGGATGTTTCCATTGGGGAGCTGCGCGGCAAACCGGGCACTGTAGTAAATGGTAAGTTCTGGGAGAACGATAATGGCGTTTTGGCACAATGGGGCGATCGTAGAAATATGCTGTCCTACGGCAATACGATGCATCCATTTACACAGATTCAGATTACCGAAAAAGGTCTGGAAGTTTTGCAGCAGGTTGTTGAGGACGTACGTAACATGGTCGGCTATGAAATTCCCATTTCTACTGATCACTATGGACATTTTGATTTGAACAACGGAATCCGTTTGGCAAAAGCCCTAGATAAGTATAGACTTGCTTGGTTTGAGGATATGGTTCCTTGGCAGTACAACGAGCAATGGAGGACCATAACCGATGCCATTGAGACCCCAACCACGACAGGTGAGGATATCTATTTGTTAAAGGATTTCCTGCCACTCATCCATGATAGGGCGGTCGACATCGTTCATCCAGATTTGGCCTCTTCCGGAGGACTTTTGGAAACAAAAAGAATCGGTGACTACGCGGAAGAATATGGCATAGCCATGGCGATGCATCAGGCGGGTACCCCGGTTTCTTTTATGGCCAATGTACACTGTGCCGCGGCTACCCAAAACTTTTTGGCCTTGGAGCATCACTCCGTCGATGTGCCTTGGTGGGAAAGTTTGGTGAAAACAGTTGGTGGTTTCAAAATGATCGATAAAGGTTTTGCCACCGTACCGCTGACAGCACCAGGTTTGGGTATCGAGTTGGATGAAGAAGTAGTCAAGGCCCATTTACATCCTTCGGATAAGACTTTCTTTAAGTCTACCGAGGAATGGAACGAGTTAAGATCACACGATAGAACGTATAGTTAATGGTATTAACAAACTCATTTAAATGTTTAAAATAGGAATATTGAAACGCATTTTTATGAGCAAGATTTTGAGTTAGTTTGAGTTAGTTTGAGTGAGGTATGCGGACTCCCTTATTCATGAGGGAGTTCCTTGCCTTACTGAGTATTATTGGCTAAATTTTGAGAAAACTTAACCAATAAAAACTTTAATAGAACTAAAAATGAAAAATTTAAGGATAATAATTGCACTAACCTGTTTAGTTTTTGGGTATGAAGGAATCTCCCAAGGCGTAGCGGGGTCTGTAGAATATATTAAGGAATTAACCTCTGAATGGAACGGTGAGCGCTTCAAGGACGGGAGGCCCAAGGTCTCGGATGCCCTGTTGAAAAGAATGAAAAATATCCAAATAGAGGAGGCATGGGGATACTTGCGAAGAAAAGGATATAACAATCAATATGAGGGGGAATGGGAAATTATACACCCAGATAGTGTAATGACCGGAAGAGTAGTAACCGCCCAATACATGCCATTAAGGCCGGATTATCAAAAACTGATAAAATTAAAGGGAGCAAAGGAAAATAGGGATACCATAGGAGGAAGTAATTCATGGCCGATCCAGCAATTGGTTCCTGGGGATGTATATGTCGCAGATGGCTATGGTAGAATTATAGATGGTACATTAATAGGTTCCAATTTGGGAAATGCCATTTATACCAATTCCAAGAACGGGGTCATATTTGATGGCGGAGTTAGGGATGTTGCGGGGCTATTGGATATTGAAGGTTTCAATGGATGGCATAAGGGGGCGGACCCTTCCTATCTCCAGGAGGAAATGTTGACGGCCATCAATGTACCCATCCGCATTGGAAGGGCTACGGTATTGCCCGGGGATGTGGTTTTGGCAAATAGACATGGAACCGTATTTATACCGTCATATTTGGCTTCAGAATTAGTGCTTTCTTCCGAAATAGTTGGTCTAAGGGACCTTTTTGGATTCCAGAGATTACGTGAAAAAAAATATACAGCAGGCCAAATTGACACCCGCTGGACCGATGAAATCAATGCCGATTTTGAAAATTGGTTAAAATCCTATCCGGATAGTAAATTGCCCATGACCAGAAAAGAACTAAATGATTACATGGCGTCTAGAAAAAATTAACAACCAATACTTTTTAAAAATGAACAATCAGAAATCCATTAAGTTACCCATGCTGTTCAGGCCATCAGTAATTCTTACCCTGGTAAGCATATTCTGTTTTTCGTTATTATCGGCACAAAGCGATGATAAAAATGTTGCCAAAATAGAGAAAACGGTCACAGAATTATACAAAGCAATGGTAGATAAGAATAAGGCCATACTGCAGGACCTGACAATGGATGAATTAACCTATGGCCATTCTAGTGGTACTATAGAAAATAAAGCCGAATATGTTGATGGTGTATTGAATGGGGCATTCCAGTTTACGGAAATTACGCCCAAGGATCAAACCATTTCAATTTCAGGAAAAGTAGGTGTTGTGCGCCATATATTTGAGGCAAAAGGCACCAATAACGGTAAACCTGCAGATGTTAGAATTGGTTGCCTTTTGATTTTTCAAAAAGAAGGTGGTGGATGGAAATTATTGGCAAGACAAGCATATAAACTTTAAACCGTATACTCTTGGGAAAACTAAATATATATTCAATTTCTTTGGGCTTGGCTGGCCTTTTATTTCTAGTAATTATTGGTATGATTGTGACGGGAAACATAGACAAAGCCGGACCCTTTGTTCTAGGTTTCTTTGCATTATTGGCACTTGGTTTCAATGGCTATGAAAAAATGAAGGGATTAATATTTACCACTATGATTTTTGCGGGTGTTGCCGCAGCTTTATATTACCCTACCTATTTTACCAATTTCGGGGATTTTAAGTACACGGTCTTGATCATACCATTAATACAGGTTATCATGTTCGGTATGGGGACTACCATGAGCATCAAGGATTTTGCCGCAGTATTTCAATCGCCTAAGGGAGTTCTTATCGGGGTTTCGGCACAGTTGATCGTAATGCCGATAGTGGGCTATTGTTTGGCCCAAATAAGTAATTTTCCACCGGAAATTGCGGCCGGAATTGTGCTTATTGGGTGTTCGCCCAGTGGTGTAGCATCCAACGTAATGGCATTTTTGGCCAACGCCAATGTCGCCCTTTCTATTACAATTACTTCGTTAGCAACATTACTCGCGCCTTTTTTGACACCTTTAATGATGAAGTTATTTGCTGGCGAATTCATTGAAATAGATGTTCTTGCCATGATGTGGAGTATCGTTAAAATGATAATCATACCTATTGGTGCCGGGCTACTTTTCAATAGGATATTCGGTAATAGGGTCAAATGGTTAGAAAAGGCTATGCCTTTAATTTCCATGCTGGCCATTGGACTAATAATTACAATTATTACTGCAGCGGGAAGGGACAGCCTGTTGGAAATAGGAGGGATTCTAATGGTTCTTGTACTTGTACATAACTTTTTCGGCTATTTGCTGGGATACTGGTATGCCAGACTGTTTCGTATGACGGAAGAGGATTCAAGAACAATTGCCATTGAAGTAGGTATGCAGAACGCTGGTCTGGCCTCGGGTATTGCCAACAGCCTTGGCAAAATTGCTACTATGGGGTTGGCTCCTGCGGTTTTTGGACCGTTAATGAACATAACGGGATCTATACTTGCCTCGTATTGGCACGGAAAGCCCACGGAGATAGAATCTAAAGTTTTGGAAACTAATTAAAGGAAATAATTAAATTATATTAACAATAATCAAAAGAACCAATGAAAAATTCAAGAAGATCTTTTATATCAAAATCACTAATGGCCGGTGCCGGTTTGGGTATGGTTTCAAGTACCTATGGTAACGAGTATGTAACGGCTATTGACAAAAACCCTAAGCTTTCTGCACCCTCTGATTTAAAGATTACGGATGTAAAATGTGGTTTTATTCGCCGTGGTAGTGGTCTGTTTGTGAAAATACATACCAATCAGGGAATTTATGGTTGTGGAGAGGGTGTAGATGCAGTACCCGGTACCTACCACCTAGTCAAAAGAATGGGCTTTTTTTTAAGAGACAAAAGTCCCTTCAATGTTCATAAAATATTTGAGGATATTCGCCGAGCAGGTCATTTCGGTGGTGCCCAGTCAGGTACTTATGTAGCTGTTCTTTCGGCTATAGAAACTGCTTTATGGGATTTGGCTGGCAAAGCTTTGGACTTGCCTGTTTACAAATTATTAGGTGGAAAATTTAGGGATAAAGTCCGCGTTTATTGTGACACGGCCTTGTATCGTGTTCGTTTCCCGTCACCGGACGATTTTGCAACTGCGGCCAAGGATGCCATAAGCAACTGGGGCTTTAACGCATTGAAGTTCGATTTGGACTATGCCAGCGACCCGGATAAATATGATCGTTATAATTGGACGGCGAGTCCAGGGGAAATCATAAGAATGTATGACCAACTAGCAGCAGTAAGGGAAGCCGTTGGTCCAAAAATAGACCTTTGTGTTGATATGCATGGGCGATATGATCATGTTACGGCCCAGACCATTGCAAAAAAGGTGGAAGATTTAAACCTGACCTGGTTGGAGGAACCCATTCCTGCTGAAAATTTTGATGCCTTTAAAACCCTTACGGAAGAAACCAGTACTCCGATTTCTGCAGGAGAAAATGTGTATTTAGGTCATGGGTTTAAACAACTGTTGGACAATGGCGTGGATATTATTATGCCAGACCTTCAAAAATGTGGAGGTCTAGGTGAAGGTCAACGTATAGCGAACTTGGCTAATCTTTACTATGTTCCCTTCTCACCGCATATGGTTGCTTCTTTCTTAGGCGCAATGGCCTGTGCACATGTTTGTGCCACAGTACCAAATTTCCATTTAATGGAATGGCAATCCTATTTCCATACAGATCCAATGTTCAAGGAAATCGTTACGTATGACGAGGGAGACTGGGTAAAAGACAGTTTTGTAACAGTTTCAGAAAAACCAGGTATTGGAGTGGACATCAATGAAGATGCCATGCGAAAATATGCTCCTGAAGGAATACCATTTTTTGAATAATTAATAACACATTAAATAGAGACTATCATGTTACGAAAAAAGTATATGCTCATTGTGGTTCTTGTCGGTTTGGCAACCCAAATGATGGGGCAACAAATCAGTAAGGAAGAACTCATTTTTTTAACTCCCCAATGGACGGGAGAACGTTTTGATGATGGAAGACCCAAGGTTTCCGATGCCCTTTTGGAAAGAATAAAATCCGTTAGTGTGGAAGAGGCTTGGGCCGTTATGAAGAATGAAGGGTACAGATATCAAATTGCCGAAGGTTGGAAAATGATAAACCCGGATAGTGTACTTGTAGGACGTGCGGTTACGGCAACCTTTATGCCTGGTCGGCCCGATGTTTGGAAAGCCATCGATGATCGAGGAAAGGCCCAAGGAAAGCGAGGACAGAATACGTGGCCGGTAGATATTTTGGTAAAAGGTGATGTTTACGTAGCCGACCAATTTGGAGCGGACAAAGATGGACCAACGATTGGGGATAACGTAGGTAATGCCATATATGCCAAATCTGGGAATGGAATTGTTTATGATGGTGCGCTAAGGGATGTTGAGGGACTCATGGAAATAGGTGGTTTTACTTCTTATTATACCAGTTATGATGCTTCACACCATAATCCGCCAGGGGATTTGAACACTATGCTGATTGGAATCAATCAACCTACCAGAATCAGAACGGTAACCGTAATGCCTGGAGACGTAGTCTTGGGAAAAATGGGAGTGGTAACCTTTATACCCCCACACTTGGCAGAAAAGGTGGCTACGGTTTCCGAAGTTGTCCGTTTACGGGACATGTTTGGGCATCAACGGATTAAGGATGGAGTTTACACTGCCGGACAAATTGATACACGTTGGGCCGATGAAATTGAAAAGGATTTTAGTAAATGGCTAAACGAACATATTGATGATCTTCCCGTATCCAGGGAACAAATTCAGGAAATATTAAAGAAACGTACATGGTAAGTTAATGTAGACAACAAGCGGATATTATCTTCTAAGATAAAACTAGTCTAAAAATCTATTCCTTACTTTCATGAAAATCATGTAGGATTCATATTTTTTGTGTGCAATTGAAATGGGAAGTAGGAAAATTGATGTACAATGTAATTGATTTGAAGAACATGTCACTATGGAAAACCAAAGAAGAATTTTCATCAAAAAAGCGGGGATAATAGGTGCTGCGATAGCGTTTTCACCAAACGTATTATTATCGGCCACGGCTCCTAAAAAAGAAAAATTAGGGGTAGCCCTAGTTGGATTGGGTTACTATAGCACGGATCTTTTGGCCCCGGCATTGCAATTGACCAAGAATTGTGAGTTGAAGGGGATTGTTACGGGAAGCCCGGAGAAAATTCCAATATGGCAGGAAAAATATGGCATTGAGGATAAGAACGTTTATAACTATGGGAATTTTGACTCCATTTCCAATAACCCCGACATTGATGTTATCTATGTCGTGTTACCTCCTTCCATGCATGCTGAGTATACGATACGTGCTGCCAACACAGGAAAACATGTATGGTGCGAAAAGCCTATGGCTCCTTCTGTAGCTGAATGTGAAGCCATGATTAAGGCATGTGACGATAACAAGGTAAAATTGGCTATAGGGTATCGATGTCAGCATGACCCAAACATACAGGCTTACATGAACGTTGCCAAGGAACGCCCTTTTGGAAAGGTGAAAATGGTCACTTCCGCTGCTGGGTATTTTGATGGTAGAACAAACCATTGGAAACAGAACAAGGCTTTGGGAGGCGGTGCAATGGGGGATATGGGTGTTTATGCCTTACAAGGAGCTCGATTGGCCACAGGGGAAGAACCCAATTCCGTTATGGCACAAGCTTCCACAACACGACCAGAAATTTATCACGAAGTGGAAGAGACGATGATGTTTCAATTGGAATTTCCGAGTGGTGCCCGGGCCTCCTGTCAAACCAGTTTTGGGATAAACATGAACCATCTACAGGTCAATTATGAAAAAGGATGGCTTAAAATGGAGCCGCATTCTTCCTACAATGGCAACAACGGCAGTATGTCCGACAGTACCATAATTAATTTTCCCATAGAAAATCAACAGGCAAAGCAAATGGATGAAGATGCATGGGCCATAATGAACCAAGAATCTTTGTTGGTTCCTGGAGAGGAAGGCTTGAGGGATATTCGGGTCGTGGAGGCAATTTACAAGTCGGCAAATCAAAACTGTGCTGTAAAAATATAATCATTAGGGTTTGAGGCATTAATTTGCTTTAAACCCTATCCTTTCGTGTTGGCTGAAATATGAACTTCCATATGAAATCCGACAAAATATAATGGTATATTGGGTTGATGTTTTAGGTATGTGGATGATTTGCCATATGCCAAAGAAAAATGCAATTGATGAAATATATAGTTTGCGAGGAGCCCAACTATTTTGTTTTGAACGAAAAGGATGTCCCAACAAGAAAAGAAGGAGAGGCCTTATTAAAAGTTCACCGTGTAGGAATATGCGGCACCGATCTACATGCGTATAAGGGTAGCCAGGCATTTTTTAAATATCCACGGATATTGGGGCATGAACTCGCCGCGGAGGTATTGGAAATCGGAGAAAATAAACAAGGCCTAAAAGCCGGAGACCATGTGATCATTATGCCCTATGTTAGTTGCGGTACTTGTGTAGCCTGCAAAAAAGGTAAAACGAACTGCTGTACAAACATTAAGGTACTTGGCGTCCACGTAGATGGTGGAATGCAAGAGATAATCAGCGTTCCAACTGATTTGCTAATTCCGGCAGGAAATCTATCCTTTAATCAAATGGCTATTATTGAACCTTTGGCCATTGGGGCCCATGCCCTTAGAAGGGCAGGGGTACAAAAAGGAGAAACCATCGTTGTAATCGGTTGTGGTCCCATTGGTATCGGATTGATGAAACTTGCCCAAATAATCGGAGCAAACGTAATTGCTTTAGATGTCAATACAGACCGATTGAACTATGCAAGGAATGAAATAGGGGTAGCCCATGCTTTCCCTGTTCAAGAGAATCCGCAGGAAAAAATATCAGAAATCACAAACGGGGATATGGCAACAGCCGTTTTTGATGCTACAGGAAACCGCAAGGCGTTGGAGTCGGGCATCGACTATATGTCGCACGGGGGCAGATATGTTTTGGTAGGGCTTTCCAAAGGGGAGTTGACCTATAACCACCCCCAAATCCATGCTAAGGAAACGACACTTATGTGCAGTAGAAATGCCACATTGGAGGATTTTCAGTTCGTCATAGAACATATTGGACAATTTCCGACCGATACTTTTGTAACACATGAAGTACATTTTTCAGAAATGATATCAAATTTTGATTCTTGGTTACTTCCGGAAACGGGTGTGGTAAAGGCGATGGTTACTTTTGACTGAAATAAGGGTATAACATGATTATAGACGCACATCAACACTTCTGGAGGTATGGAACTGAAAAACATGCATGGATAGATGATGAAATGTCCAGTATAAGAAGGGACTTTCTACCCTCGGACTTAAAACCATTATATGAGGAAAATGGGGTTACTGGTTGTATTGCGGTACAGGCAGATCAGACCCTGAAAGAGAACGACTTTTTGTTGGAGCAGGCAAGAAAACACGATTTTATTAAGGGAATTATAGGATGGGTAGATTTACGTAGTAATGAATTGAAGAGTGATTTGGATTATTATGCCCAGTATCCACGGATTAAGGGATATCGCCATATTGTTCAGGCCGAAACAGACCCGTTATTCCTACTAAGAAAGGAATTTTTAAGGGGTATAGCGGAACTTCAAAAAAGAGATTTGGTTTATGAAATTTTGGTGTTTCCGCATCAATTACTCGCCGTTTTGGAATTTGTAAAACACTTCCCCCATATTACATTTGTCCTTGACCACATGGCCAAACCATACATTAAACAAGGTTTTTTTGAATCGTGGGCCTTGTTGATGAGGGAAATTGGACAAATCGAAAATGTAAACTGTAAAGTTTCGGGTTTAATTACGGAAGCAGATTACCAAAATTGGACCGAGCAAGAAATGGTACCTTACTTTGATTTAGTATTGGAATCTTTTGGGACACGGCGTATTCTTTATGGTTCGGATTGGCCCGTTTGTTTGGTAGCAGGAGAATATAAGGAGGTCCTGGCGTTGGCCAAAAATTTCGCCGATAAACTGTCAGCAAATGAGCAAGTGGATTTTTTTTATAACAATGCCCAACGAATTTATAATTTAAAAAATTGATGTCGTATGGATTTAAATCTTAAAAATAAAGTTGTTGTAGTCACAGGTTCTGCGGGAATGGAAGGAAGTATTGGGCATGCCATTATTTTTTCGTTGGCCAATGAGGGAGCTATTCCGGTTTTGATAGATAGAAATAAACGGGGGGTCGAATATGAAAAACAACTTCAGAAAATTCATCCGGAGTCCTCTTTTTATCAGACCGATTTAACCGATGTTTCACAAATTGAGGAGGCCATAACCAAGATTTCAAAAAAATATGGTAGGATTGATGCTGTAATAAATAATGTAGGGGTCAATGACGGTGCTTCATTGGAAGGTTCCATCGATGATTTTATGGATTCCCTTCGCCTAAATTTGGTCAGTTTTTTTGCGGTTGTCAAATTTGCCCTTCCACTCCTAAAAAGGAGTAAGGGCGCTATTTTGAATATTGGTTCCAAAGTGGCATTGACTGGGCAAGGAGGAACTTCCGGATATGCGGCTGCCAAAGGTGGTGTGTTGGGCCTAACGAGGGAATGGGCGGTCGATCTAATCGGCTATGGTATAAGAAGTAATGCGCTGATTATAGCAGAATGCTATACCCCGGCTTATGAAACATGGATAGAATCACTGGAAAATGGAACCGAGAAATTGAATTCCATAAAAAATACGATTCCATTGGAGTCAAGAATGACTACACCGGAAGAGATAGCAAATACCGCCCTCTTTGTAATTTCGGACAAATCCTCGCATACCACGGGTCAATTTGTTTTTGTCGATGGGGGATATGTCCATTTGGACAGAGCCCTGCTTCCTTCAAAATGATATAACCAACTCGATAACCATGACCAAGAAAAATACCACTCCATTAGTAAGAAGGACCATTTTAGTTCCTTTTATTTTAATAACCTCACTTTTTGCGCTTTGGGGCTTTGCCAATGATATTACAAATCCAATGGTTTCCGCATTCAAAAAGGTGCTGGAACTGGATAATTTTCAAGCCTCCTTGGTGCAATTGGCTTTCTATGGAGGGTACTTTACCATGGCACTACCCGCTGCTATTTTCGTGAACCGGTATTCCTATAAAAAGGGAATTCTAATGGGTTTGGCCCTTTATGCTATTGGGGCACTTCTCTTTTATCCTGCTACAGCCTATGAGCAATTCGGATTTTTTCTAGCGGCATTGTACATTCTTACTTTTGGTCTAGCTTTTTTGGAGACAACGGCCAACCCTTATATTCTGTCCATGGGATCGGAAGAAACGGCAACCAGACGTTTAAATCTGGCACAGGCTTTTAATCCCGTTGGTGCCCTGTTGGGACTTGTGGTAGCACAAAAATTCATTTTGGCCGCACTTCAATCGGATGATTTATTACCCAATGGAGAACCCGTTTATGGTACATTGACTGAAAGTGCCAAAGAATTGGTAAGAACCTCTGATTTATCCGTAATTAGGAATCCCTATGTTATTCTGGGTTTAGTTGTAATCGCTTTTTTTGTGATTATAGCTGCCATGAAAATGCCACATAATGAAAGACAGGAAGGAAAAGTAGCCATTGGGGACTCCATTAAAAGATTGTTCAAATCCAAAAAATTTGTTGGAGGCGTTGTGGCACAGGCCTTCTATGTAGGCGCCCAAATAATGTGCTGGACGTATCTTTATCAATATGCCGAATCTTTTGGTATAGACAACGCCAGTGCAGTCAATTATGGCATTGCGGCATTGGTCATCTTTTTGTCCGGTAGATGGGTGGGCACGGCAATGCTTCGTTCTATAAGACCCGGTAAATTGTTGTTCTTTTTTGCTTTAGGTGCTTCGATATGCACCTTGGTCACCATATTTGTTCCGGGAATAGTTGGACTTTATGCCCTGGTAGGAATCTCTTTTTTTATGTCAATAATGTTTCCAACCATTTATGGAATTGCATTGGATGGGCAGGGTGATGATTCCAAGTTCGGGGCTGCATTTTTGGTCATGGCAATAGTGGGAGGTGCGTTAATGCCAACATTGCAAGGTCTTATTTTGGATTTGGGCGGAACCGGTTATACCGATGTCAATATATTAGGTGTGCCTGAAGTTAACTTCTCCTTTATATTACCGTTGGGCTGTTTTGTTTTGGTAGCGATTTATGCCCGAAACGTATACGCAAAATATAACATTTAATCAATGAAAACTACGAGACGTTTTTGTTATGCCTGTGATTTGGTAAAGGATTCAAAAATAATAGCACAATACCGGGAATATCATTCGGAAGGCAAAGTTTGGCCAGAAATTACGGATAGCATTAAAGCTGCCGGTATTGTGGATATGGAAATCTATTTGGTGGAAAATCACTTGTTTATGATTGTAGAAGTAGACGATACCTTTAGTCCAGAACGAAAGAGAAAAATGGACGAAGGGAATCCAAAAGTTCAAGAATGGGAACAGTTGATGTGGAAATTTCAGCAAGCATTACCCTCCGCATTGGAAGGTGAAAAGTGGGTGGCCACAGAATGTATTTTTAAATTGCGTTGACACCTGTTTAAATGGGTTTCTTAAATAACGGATTTGTTTATGGCGCCTAATGCTATACGGTAATGGCTAGATGTCAAAACAAAGACTAGTACGGTAATTCAAAAGCCTACCTTTAACGGTAGGCTTTCGCATATTTAAACGAGAAAAGGATATTCAGTCCTTTGAAACTATCAATCTTCTTTCTTTGAACTTTCCCATTTTTCTACCATAGGCTTCAAAATATCATCTTCAACGCCATATACTTTACCCTCTTTTGCGAGTGGCATAAATTCGTCTATATACTTTTGACTGAGTGCTTCAGAGTCACCATATTGTTCACGTAAGGCATCCAATTTTTGGTGCAGATCCTTTTGTATTTCTGCATAGGCCGGATCATCATAATAATTGTGCTGTTCCAAAGGGTCTTTTTTTCTATTGATCAATTCCCAATAGTCCATATCGAAATAATAATGAATCAATTTATAGTCCTTGGTAATCGCTGCATAATGCCTGTTGACATTGTGCTCGGAAGGATGTTCGTAATAGTGATAGTAAACGGCATCCCTGTTCCAATTTTCCATATCACCGGTAAGAACGGGAACCAAACTCTTTCCCTGCATGTCCTCGGGTTGTTCTACGCCGGCCACGTCCAAGAATGTTTCGGCAAAATCCAGGTTCTGGACAAGTTCATCGGATACACTTCCGGCTTTTACCCGATTTGGCCAAGAAACCAAAAGCGGCGTTTTAAGACTTTCGTCGTACACGAATCTTTTGTCGAACCAGCCATGTTCCCCAAGGTAAAAACCTTGATCGGACGTATACACAATAATCGTGTTGTCCATCATGTTATTGGCTTCTAAATAATCCAAAACCCGACCCACGTTCTCATCGACAGATTTGATAGTCCCCAAATAATCCTGCATATATCTTTGATAGCGCCATTTGGCAATATCCTTTTCTGTCATGCTTGGATATTGTTCAATGAAATCTTCCGCAACTTTTCTGTAGTATGTATCAAAATTTGCTTTTTGGGTGGAGTCTAATCTTCCAACCGTCATTTCGTATCTGCGCTTGTCAAAACCAATTTGTTCTTCCAACCCTAATTGATCCATAACTTCAGGATAGAGCTTGCTGTCGGCCGCCCAACCCATATCGCCGTCTATTTTCATTTCGGCCACCTTAGCCGCGGGCATTCCTTCATGGTCATCGAACAAGGTTTTGGGTTCTGGAAAAGTTTTATTCGTGTATTCCTCCATATGTCGTTCCGCCATCAACCAGGACCGGTGTGGGGCTTTATGCAGGTACATGAGCATAAAGGGCGAATCTTTTTTACGTTCATTTTCCAGCCATTCTAGGGTCATGTCCGTTACAATATCTGTTACATATCCCTTTACGTTGATTTCACCTTCATTTTTTGTGATAAAATCTGGATTGTAATAAGAACCCTGGCCCGGTAATATTTTGAACTGGTCAAAACCTTTTGGGTTGTTTCCAAAATGTAACTTACCAAACATGGCGGTTTGGTAACCCGCCTTTTGCAATAGTTGTGGAAAGGTGACATTAGTAGTGTCGAAAGGGGAGACATTGTCAATCTTGCCATTTATATGGGAGTGCTTTCCGGTTAAAATAGTAGCTCTAGAAGGAGCACAAATAGAATTGGTAACACTGGCATTGGTAAATAACATGCCCATTTTGGCAATCCTATCAATGTTGGGTGTCTCGATCAAGCTATTGTCATACGCAGAAATAGCTTGATAGGCATGGTCGTCCGACATGATAAACACAATATTGGGCCGCCCCGCTTTCTCTTCAGATTCAGGTTTTGTTTCAGAATTACATCCAAGTAAGCAAATCGAAGAAAGTAAAAGGCTCCCAAACCCTATAAAAAATCTTTTAAGGAGTTTATATTGGTTGGGTTTAAAATTCATATCAAATAGTATATATTAAAGCCCTTTAAGTTACTGCATTTTCGAATTAATTATTTTAGTCTAAAAAATAGATTTTTCTTCATCTTCTTGGGCGTTTTTTTGCTAATAAAAAAAGAAGAACCTCTATAAGCCGTATTTTCATTTGATTGATTATCAAATATCATCTTGAAATCTGCGTTATTCCAGTACTATTAAATTAGAATCAAAGACTTTACAGTAATACAATTTGTTTATTTTGTATTTTTGAAGGGCAATGAAGGACATCTTCCAATAAATAGTATCTATTACCATGGCACTTTTAGTGCTGTTTACCACGACATCGTTCTCGGTAGACATGCATTATTGTGGAGACCATCTTATAGATTTTAGCCTTTCTGGAGACGTGGAACGTTGTATGATGCAACCACAGATTTCCCATGAAACGTCTAGTTGTCCTATGATGGAAATGAAAATGGATTGCTGTTCCGATGTGGAACTTGCTGTTACGGGTCATGACGACTTACAAATTTCCTTCTATCAATTGTCTTTTGATAAACAGTTGTTTATTACCTCCTTCGTATATACTTATTCCTGTTTATTTGAAAACAGGCATCAAGAAAAAGTACATTTTAAGGATTATTCCCCTCCTCCCTTGATCAGGGATGTCCAGGTTCTAGACCAGACCTTCCTAATTTGATTTTTAGGCATTTAATTTTTCCCTGTTAACTAATGGTTTCCAGGCATGTTTTGTTATAAACTATTTCAAGACTTGAAAATGTTTAACTGTCTAATTATCAAAGTATATGCTGAATAAAGGCATAAATACCTTATAGAAAACAAACTGATTGCGGTTCTCATGCTCCTCCTATTTGTAGGATGGGGTATAGTAAACGCCCCGTTCAATTGGAATATTGGAATTTTACCAACCGATCCGGTTGCAGTTGATGCTATTCCGGATATTGGTGAAAATCAACAGATTGTTTTTACGAAATGGGAAGGTCGCTCTCCACAGGATATAGAGGATCAGATTACCTACCCTTTAACGAGTTCCTTGTTGGGTATTCCCGGAGTTAGAACTGTTCGCAGCTCTTCCATGTTTGGGTTTTCCAGTATCTATATCATTTTTGAGGAAGAGGTAGAGTTCTATTGGTCCCGCAGTAGAATTCTGGAAAAGCTCAATTCGCTGCCAAATGGATTGTTGCCGGAAGGGGTAACCCCTACATTAGGTCCGGATGCTACCGGATTGGGACAGATATTCTGGTATACCTTGGAAGGTAGGGACGAAGAAGGCAATGTCACCGGCGGATGGGATTTACAGGAACTACGAAGCATACAGGATTACTATGTAAAATATGGATTGTCGGCTGCTGGTGGGGTTTCAGAAGTGGCTTCCATTGGTGGGTATGTTCAGGAATATCAAGTGGATGTTGACCCGGAATTGATGCGACAGTATGGTATTGGACTTACAGATGTTGTGAAGGCCGTAAAGCAGAGCAATCAAGATTTAGGAGCCCAAACTTTGGAAATGAACCAGGTCGAATATCTAATTCGGGGACTGGGATATATAAAATCCCTAGCGGATATTGAAAATGCGGTAGTTGCATCTGAAGACTTTACATCCATTCGTATCAAGGATATTGCCAAGGTACATTTAGGACCCGCAAGCCGACGGGGCATATTGGACAAGGAGGGAGCAGAGGTCGTTGGCGGTGTTGTTGTAGCCAGATATGGTGCCAATCCTTTGGAAGTCATTACAAACGTGAAGGACAAGATTATGGAATTGAGTGGCGGACTGCCGTCTAAAGTTTTAGCTGACGGACGTACCTCGCAATTGACCATTGTGCCTTTCTATGACCGTACGGAACTGATTCAGGAAACCTTGGGTACTTTAAACGAAGCCCTGACCTTGGAGGTGCTCATTACCATTTTGGTAATCATCGTTATGGTTTTTAACCTAAGGGCATCGCTGCTTATATCTGCACTGTTACCCGTGGCCATTCTTATGGTTTTTATCACCATGAAATTATTTGATGTGGATGCCAATATCGTAGCATTATCCGGTATTGCCATTGCTATAGGAACCATGGTCGATGTTGGGGTCATATTGGCGGAAAATATGATACGGCATTTGGAGGATGAAAAGCTGAGAATTCGGGAGGATGGAAGTCACCTCACAACGAATGAAATCGTCTACAATGCGACTTCAGAAGTTTCGGGAGCTATCCTTACAGCGGTGTTGACGACCATTATAAGTTTTATCCCTGTTTTTACCATGATAGGTGCGGAAGGTAAATTGTTTCGGCCCTTGGCCTTTACCAAAACCATGGCTTTATCCGCCTCTCTAGTAATCGCCTTGTTTTTGATTCCTCCCTTTGCTGCATTCCTTTTTAAAAAATCAAAAAGACAATTGCCATTCCGCAAAGTTTGGAACTATGCTCTTATAGCTTCGGGGGTTTTGGCTATAATTTTTGGTTTTTGGTTGGGCTCGGCCTTGGTCGCCTTCGGATTCTTAGGGTTATGGTTTGGTTTTAAGGCTATAGAAAATTTCAGGTTTTCCATAAATCGTTATCAGGTATCGGTTTCTAAAAAAATTGGCAAACATTGGTATTTCCGTTTTGGTTATTGTTATTCTCCTTGCGGAATATTGGAGGCCCTTGGGCTTTGATCGGGGATTGGTCATAAATTTCATTTTCGTTGCGATTATCTGCTTTGGTCTATTGGGGATTTTCTCTTTATTCAAAAAATACTATTCCAAAATCCTACAGTGGGCGCTTGAAAATAAAGGACTTTTTATATTAATTCCTTCTACCGTATTGATCTTGGGAATATGGATTATGAGAAATACAGGCAAGGAATTTATGCCATCACTTAACGAAGGTACCTTCCTTTTGATGCCTACTTCTCTACCGCACGCAGGAGTGGCTGAAAACAAACGTGTTTTGCAACAGTTGGATATGGTGGTGGCCAACATTCCCGAGGTGGAGACTGTGGTAGGAAAAGCAGGGAGGACCGAATCGGCTTTGGATCCTGCACCGCTCTCCATGTACGAAAACGTCATTCAATACAAGTCGGAGTTTATGCGAAATACCGAGGGTAAAAGGCAAAGGTATAAAGTAAACACGGACGGACTTTTCATTTTGGAAAATGGAAAGCTGCATATTAACCCGAACAATCCTATAGACAATAACGGCAAGTATGATGCTACCCAACTGGCTGAAACGGTATCTCGAGAGGATTTGATTGAAGATAGCAATGGGGATTATTTTAGAAACTGGAGACCGGAAATTAATACTCCGGACGATATATGGAATGCAATTGTATCCGCCACCAGATTGCCCGGTGTAACCTCGGCACCTAAACTTCAGCCCATAGAAACTAGGTTGGTCATGTTACAGACCGGCATGCGTGCACCCATGGGTATTAAGGTCAAAGGACAGGATTTACAGCAAATTGAAAGTTTCGGTCTGCAGTTGGAAGATATCCTTAAGGAGGCTGAAGGTGTAAAGGAACAGGCGGTATTTGCGGACCGAATCATTGGTAAGCCCTATTTGCTTATCGATATAAAAAGGGAACAGTTGGCGCGATATGGTATCTCCATAATGGATGTTCAGAATATTCTTGAAGTCGCAGTCGGCGGTATGCCCTTGACACAAACGGTAGAGGGTAGGGAAAGATATTCGGTTAGGGTCAGGTATCCTCGAGAGCTTAGGGATAATCCTACCGACCTAAAAAACATTTATGTTCCTGTAGAAAATGGAAGTCCTGTACCCCTTGGTGAATTGGTGGACATTCAATATGAAAAGGGACCTCAAGTCATTAAAAGTGAGGATACCTTTTTGGTAGGTTATGTGCTGTTCGATAAGCTGGACGGTTTTGCTGAAGTAAATGTCGTTGAAAATGCACAGGCTTTAATACAGGAAAAAATAAATAATGGAGAGTTAAAGGTGCCTAGCGGTATAAGCTATAGGTTTACGGGTACTTACGAAAACCAATTAAGGGCAGAAAAGACATTGTCCTTTGTAGTTCCCTTGGCCTTGTTGATTATATTTCTAATACTTTACTTTCAATTTAGGTCGGTCACCACATCTTTAATGGTGTATACCGGTATTGCAGTAGCTTTTGCTGGTGGATTTATCATGATTTGGCTTTACGGACAGGATTGGTTCTTGAATTTTAGCTTGTTCGGGGAAAACCTTCGGGATTTATTCAACATGAAGACCATCAATTTGAGTGTTGCCGTCTGGGTCGGGTTCATTGCCCTATTCGGAATTGCAACGGATGATGGGGTGGTTATGGCCACCTACTTGACGCAGACTTTTGATAGGGAAAATCCCAACAATGTAAAGGAGATTCGTTCAGCAGCTTTGGAGGCTGCCAACAAACGAATTCGGCCTTGTTTGATGACCACGGTTACCACTATTTTGGCTTTGTTGCCTGTCATGACCTCTACAGGGAAGGGAAGCGATATTATGATTCCTATGGCCATACCCATTTTTGGGGGAATGGTAATAGATATAACCTCCTATTTTCTGGTACCTGTGCTGTACAGTTGGAAAAAAGAGTATCAATTAAAACGAGCTAACAAATGAGAACAATACTAATTATATTTCTGATACTGTTCGGATTTACCCTGAATGCGCAAAGTCTGGAATCCTATTTGGTAGAGGCAGAAGCAAACAATCCAGAAATACAGGCCTACGAGCTCCGATATAACATTTCCAAGGAAAAAGTGGGGGAAGCTAAGAGCTTGCCCAACACATCTATCAGTGCTGGTTATTTCGTAAGTGAGCCGGAAACCCGTACCGGGGCACAGCGTACCCGACTTTCCGTTGCACAGATGCTTCCTTGGTTTGGAACGATTACGGCTAGGGAAAGCTATGCAAACTCCCTTGCGGAAGCGGATTATTTAGATTTGGCTATAGCCAAAAGAAAGTTGGCATTATCGGTAGCTCAATCCTATTATGAACTCTATGTGTTAAATGCGAAACAAATAGTTTTAAGGGAAAACATGCAATTGTTGGATACATATGAAAAATTGGCATTGACCTCCGTTGAGGTAGGGAAGGCTTCGGCTGTGGAGGTACTGCGTTTGCAAATTTGCCAGAATGAATTACAGCAACAAATTGATGTTTTGGAGCAAAAGGCCTTGGCGGAAAAGGCTAACTTCAATGGACTAAGAAACCAGGAAAAAAGTCTATCGGTAGATGTGGTATCGCAACTCGATATACCCTTGGAAGATCCAATTTACGAGAATAAGAACTTGGAATTGAATCCTGAACTTTTGCGGTATGACAGATTGTATGAATCGGTCGTACAATCGGAAGCATTAAATCAGAAACAGAGTGCCCCGAGTTTTGGGGTAGGGCTGGATTATGTCGCCGTTTCCGAAAGGCCCAATATGGATTTCAGCGACAATGGAAAGGATATTGTCATGCCAATGGTTTCCCTGTCCATTCCCTTATTTAATTCATCCTTTAAATCGGTATCCATACAAAATGAACTTCGGCAAAAAGAACTTCAATCTCAAAAACAGCAACGGTTGAACGTGCTGGAAACTACTTTGGCAAGGGCGATTTCCCAGAGGAATCAAGCAAGGATTGCATACAATACTTCGAGGAAGAATTTGGAGCAGGCAAAGGATGCAGAGGAAATACTTACTAAAAATTATGAAACTGGAACCATTGATTTTAATGACGTGCTGGATATTCAGGAATTACAGCTCAAGTTTCAGATAAATCAATTGGAAGCAGTAAAATCGTATTACGAACAAAGTTCAATAATTAACTATTTAATTCAATAACAACAACTATGAAAAAAGTAACAACTGCCCTAATGACAATGATTTTAATGTTATCACTTGCTTGCAAGGAAGAAAAGAAAGTTGCCGAACCTTCAACTCAAGAACCCGTGGTAGAAGAACAGGCCAAAGATATGGCAGTGGCATCTTTCGATGATGAAAGTACCCATGCATTATTTAATGAGTATCAAAAATTAAGGGTAGCCTTGGTAGAAACTGCTCCAGATAGGGCCAAAACGGCAGCTGAAGAAATGAAAGCCACTATAAGTGAGAGCTACAATGAAATAGGTACTTTGGCCGATGAAATTTCCAAAGCGGGAGATGTTGAAAAACAGCGTGAACTATTTTCTCAGCTTACGGAAAAGGTAGAGCCTGTTTTCAAAGGATCCATTGAAGGCGGCGTAATTTATAAGCAATTTTGTCCGATGGCCTTTGAAGGAAAGGGGGGATATTGGATTTCGGATGTAGCGGAAATAAGAAACCCTTATTTTGGAGATAAGATGCTTACCTGTGGTAAGGTGACCGAAACAATACAATAAGGAACTATTATGAGCGACTTTTTTAAACAGTGGGGTGAAGCGGCTTATACAACTACCGGATTTTTCTGGATGGCCCTTTGGGCCTTCATTTTGGGTTATGTCATAAGTAGTATGATACAGATTTTTGTAACCGAAAAGCGTATGCAGAAAACCATGGGAAAAGATGAGTCCAAGAGTGTTCTGTTGGGTACATTCTTTGGCTTTATTAGTAGTTCCTGTAGTTTCGCGGCTTTGGCGAGTGCAAAATCACTATTTAAAAAAGGAGCAAGTTTTGTGTCCTCCATCGCTTTTTTGTTAGCTTCTACAAACTTGGTCATTGAACTGGGAATTATCATTTCCATTTTCTTGGGATGGCAGTTCGTGGTTGGTGAATATATCGGAGGGTTATTATTGATAGGTATTTGCTGGATTCTTATTAGGGTAATCAACCCAAAAAAACTTATCGATACCGCACGTAAAAATCTGGAGAGTAAGGATGATGGCGGTTCCATGGACGATTCAAAGGATTGGAAAAAACAGATTAGAAAGGAAGATAGTTGGGCAAGGGTCGGTAAAAATTATAAGATGGAATGGCAGATGGTCTGGAAGGATGTTACGGTCGGTTTTACCATAGCGGGCATCGTGGCCGCATTTGTTCCCGATGCTTTTTTTCAGACCTTGTTCATTAACAGTGGCCAAGGCAGTACGGATTTCTCATTTTTTGAAATTTTGGAACATATCATTGTGGGACCGGTCGCGGCATTTCTAACCTTTATAGGTTCTATGGGAAATATACCATTGGCCGCCTTACTTTTTGGAAAGGGAGTAAGTTTTGCTGGGGTAATGGCCTTTATTTTTAGTGACTTGGTAGTCTTTCCCGTACTTCGAATAAATGCAAAGTATTACGGTTGGAAAATGTCCTTTTTCATCCTTTTTTTACTGTTCACGGCGTTGATAGGTGCTTCGTTGGCGCTGCATTATAGTTTTGACTTTTTGAATGTTTTACCGGACCCCTCCCAAGTTAAAATTCAGGATAGTACTTATTTTAAGATAGATTATACGTTCTTTTTGAATATTATATTCCTAATTGTTTCAGGGTATTTAATTTATTTGGGATTCTTCAAGAAAAAGGACGTAGAACATTCCATGAGCGAAATGGCCCCTAAAAGCAAAATTTTGGAAGCTGTTTTGAAATATGCGGCTTATGTCTGTTATATATGGTTAATAGGAGGACTTATCATTAAATATTTAATTCAATAGAAATGGAACATACATATTATATAAAAGGAATGACCTGTGGCAGCTGTAAAGCTAAAGTAGAAGAAACGCTCTCTAAGATAGATGGCATATCCAGTGTATCTGTGAACCTTGAGAAAGAAGAAGCAGTTATAAAAATGAAAACCCATATTAGTACGTCCAATCTACAAGAAAAACTTCCTTCGAAATACAGCATTACGGAAAAATCAAAAGTTGGAAAGACTGCTGCAATGCATTCAAATAAGGAAATTGGAACTGCTTCAAAATCAAAATTATCTCAGCTTAAACCCTTGATTATTATTTTGGGTTACATAACCATGGCAACAGTGTTGTTAAATTATAAACGGGAGAATTGGAATGGTGCAATGCTCGATTTTATGGGACTGTTCTTTATCGTGTTTAGCTTTTTTAAAATTTTGGACTTAAAGGGTTTTCCGGATAGTTTTAGAATGTACGACCCTCTTGCTAAAGTTCTGCCCGTTTATGCACGGATCTATCCCTTTATTGAAACGGTCTTGGGATTAATGTTCTTGTTGCGCTTTGAGATTCCTATTGCACTAATAGCTACATTGATAGTTTTGGGAATAACTACTGTTGGTGTAACTAAAACATTGCTTGATAAAAAATCAATTCAATGTGCATGTCTGGGGACGGCACTCAAGTTGCCCATGACCGAAGCCACTTTTATCGAAAATGCCATCATGATTGTTATGGCCCTATTAATGCTGTTTCAGTATAGCTAATTATTAAAATTATGAACAAAAATATCATCTATATCGTTTTAGCCGTTTTTGTAGGTCTTTTTGGAGGTTGGCTTATTTTCGGTGGTTCGCAGGAAGAGTTAATATCAAAAAGGGAAACATCCGAACATGAGCATTTGGGAAATGCCATTGAAAAAAAATGGACTTGCTCCATGCATCCACAGATAATGCAGCCGGAACCAGGGGATTGTCCCATTTGCGGTATGGAGTTGATTCCGGCGAATATGGATGATGAAGGTCTGGCCGTGAACGAAATTAAAATGACCAAAAATGCCATGGCCTTTGCCAATATTAGCACTACCCTAGTTGGTGATGGTAAAGACGAAGGTTCAATGAAGGATATTTCCTTATCTGGACGTATAAGGGTAAATGAAGAGGAAGAAATGGTTCAGGCAAGTTATTTTGATGGTCGTTTGGAGCGTTTGAATGTATCTTATGAAGGGCAAGACGTAAAACGGGGACAGCTCTTGGCAACTATTTACGCGCCGGACTTGGTTGCTGCGCAGCAAGAGCTAATAAGTTCGTTATCGCTAATGGAATCTCAACCAGCTTTATACAAGGCGGTCAGAAACAAATTGAAGCTTTGGAAACTTACCGAAGACCAAATCAATACCATCGAGAAAACAGGGAAGGTTAGGGAGTACTTTCCAATTTACGCCACAGTTTCTGGAACTGTTTCTGAAAAAATGGTTGCTGAAGGCGATTATGTAAAACAAGGTGAGCCGCTCTTAAAATTGATGAATCTCAATTCTGTTTGGGTGGAGTTCGATGCCTATGAGAATCAAATTTCTTCCTTGGAAAAGGGCGACAAAATATCACTGACCACAAATGCCTATCCAAATAGGTCATTTGAAGCTACGATTACTTTTATCGATCCAATTTTAAATCAAAGAACCCGTACCGTGGCGGTACGTGCTACCTTAAATAATGGCGATGGGATTTTTAAACCAGGGATGTTCGTTAAAGGAAATTTGGAAAGTTCAAAAGGGAAGGAAGATAATCTCCCTGAAGCAATTATGATTCCGGCTTCCGCGGTTATGTGGACCGGTGAACGTTCTGTTGTTTATTTGAAAGTGAATGGTGATACCCCTATTTTTAGGATGAGGGAAGTTCACTTGGGCAGCAGAAACGGGGATATGTTTGTGGTGAATTCAGGTCTTCAAAAAGGGGATGAAGTTGTGACCAATGGAGCCTTTACCGTGGATGCGGCAGCGCAGCTTCAGGGTAAAACTTCCATGATGAATCAAAATCAAGAAGAGGAAATTTCATCTAGTGAAATTGGAAATATGAAAATGGTACTGTCGGATTCCTTTAAAAAGGAATTTAAATCGGTCTTGCCATCTTATTTCAATATTAAGAATGCCTTGGTTATAGGAGACGTAAGCGGAGTATCTAAATATTCCAAAGATTTTCAGAATGGTCTTGTAGTAATAGATGAATCTGACCTCCATAACATAGAAAAATCACATTTTTCAAAAATTATTGATTTGGCGGAAGATTTGGTAAATAGTAAAGATCTTAAATATCAAAGGGACATCTTTATCACACTAAATGAGAATTTGGTTCCGATTGTAATGAATATAGGTAAAACAGATAACCTGGTTTATCTCCAAAAATGCCCAATGGCAAATAACAATAAAGGGGCATTTTGGCTAAGTATGGAAAAGAAAATCAGAAACCCATATTATGGAGACCAGATGCTTACTTGTGGAAGTATTATAGATTCAATTCAATAATTTTATATAGGGAATGAAATTGGGCCCCTAAAGCTTCAAGTAAGTTCTCGACGTACTTTTTCTAATAACGATTTGGTGGCACTTACTCCCTCATCATTACTTAAATACCCGGGTTTTCCTGCTAGGTCACGCATGATACCTCCTTCATATTCAATACCCACATACTTTCCAGACCAACCGTTTTCCTTAATGATTTTAAACATTTTATAAAAATCTGTTTTTTGAGCCTCTCCGTTTTCATTAAATAAATAGGTTTTGGCGGATATGGCCTTGGTGTAGGGCATCATTTTGGTTACACCTTCATATTTGTCATATTCATGGAGGCATTCCGTATTCAATAAATCTTTAAAATCCATACTTGCCGCCTTGCTTCTCTCGGAACAGAAGTTTCCAAAATCTGGTAGGAATCCTTTATTCTCTTGATTTAACTGTTTCATAATTCCCACTAGCCAATCTGGGTTGGTGGATAACCCGAAATGATTTTCCACCAATACCTGTATTCCAACCTTATTCGCATAATCCAATAATTGACCATATCCATCAACGGCGGCTTCTGCAATTTCCTCAGGTGCCCCAGGTTCCTTTTTGCCTGTCAGAGCTGCCATAGTATCTCCCAAGTTTACTCGGATGGCAGTACAGCCCAAGAATTTGGCGGCATCTACCCAAGGGTAGTGCCCCTCTACTGCTTTATTTCGCTCTTGTGCATCAATTGAGGCAATATTACCACCATCTACCATAATAAGATGGTTGATCATGCCAAGATCATCACATCGTTGTTTTAACTCCTTTAGGTAATTATGGTCCGTGTGTTTTTCTTTAAAAAATCCTGAGACATATTCCAGAACATTAATACCATGCACGTTTTTGGCCCTTTCTGGAAAATCCATATTGGACATTTTACCGGTATAAAGCTCGGAGGCAAAGGAGAATTCCGCTAAAGAAATCTCAAAATCGAATGTTTTGGGTGGTTTTATTATTGTTAAAGGTGTGAACTTAACTAGCGGTATGCAGGCCGCAGCCGTTCCAATTTTAGCAATGAAAGCACGACGGTTTGTTTTCATAATCTACTCTTTTTGAACTATAATTTTGAATATAATAAGAATACGCTTTATTCTTGAATTTGCTCTAAAATTTATTTGACTGAGGGGATATTTCGATAAGTAATTAGGTAAATACTTTTAAACTATTTAATTTTTCTAAGAAGTAAAGAACTTAGAAGTCTTTGTCCTTAAATGAATGCTAGTATGATGAGGGCTAAAAATTTCGTTTGAAATATTTTTAACGAAAATTTTAGTTTTTTTATGTTTTTTTCTTAAAATTACATTAATATTATTGAAAAATAATCAGTTTTTAACCGTGTATTTTAAACACTTAATAATATTGTTTAAATCTATACTTTAACAGCTAAAAGGCTTTCGTAAAACTGAAAATTCATGAATTTGATAGTTTTTGTGTTCAGAATACCTTTTGATTTCATTTCGTTAAGGTAGTTTTAAGAAAAAATTGAAATATTAACATAATTTTTCAAGAGTTCTAGTAGTAATGGTAACTAATTAAAGGATTTCATTTTAACTAACAACAATCAATATTAACTTAAACCAAATTTTTTATGAAGAGTACATTCTTAAAGGGTTTATTGCTATTTGGGGCATTTTTATGTTTTGGATTGGCAAATGCCCAAACAGTAACCGGAACTGTTTCTGATCAAACGGGGCCTTTACCCGGGGCCAGTGTTCTGATAAAGGGCACAACTAGTGGTACCCAGACGGATTTCGACGGTAATTACACCTTGGATAACGTGGATAATAATGCTACTTTGGTGTTTAGCTACATTGGATTTAAAACAGTTGAGGTTCCTGTTAATGGACAATCTACCATTAACGTAACCTTGGAGGAGGACGCCGCTGCCTTGGACGAGGTAGTAGTAACAGGGTATGGTTCTCAGTCCAAAAGAGATGTGACAGGTTCGGTATCTACAGTAGATGTTGAGCAGTTGACAGCTGTACCCGCAACCACCTTTGCTCAGCAGTTGCAGGGTAGGGCAGCTGGTATTGGAATTGTAAGTGATGCGACTCCAGGAGGAGAGGCCAAGGTGCGTATTCGTGGTTATGGTACTATTGGTAATAACGACCCATTATACATCATCGACGGTGTTCCTTCAAGATCTCAAGCAAATTTAAATCCTGGAGATATTGAATCATTGCAGGTGTTGAAAGACGCCTCGGCAGCTTCTATTTATGGTTCACGTGCAGCCAACGGTGTTATTATCATTACCACAAAAAAAGGTAAGTTGGGTAAACCTGTTATTAGCTATGAAACATATTATGGAATGCAAACAGCAGCTAATGATGTGGAAGCTTTGAACGCTAGGGAATTAGGTCAATATTTGTATCTAGCTGATTTATACGCTGGAAAAACACCAAGTCATGGTCAGTATACGTTTGGACCTAATGGCGAGGTTACCATTCCAGATTATGTGTTCCCTAGTGGAGCCAATGAGGGTGACCCAGGTACAGACCCAAGTTTATATGCTTTGGAGCCTGGAAATATTTACGCCATTACCCGTTCTGCAGATACGAACTGGTGGGAAGAATCTATCCGATCTGCCCCAATTTTAAATCATCAGATTAGTGCATCTGGCGCAACCGAAAGTGCTAGATATGCTTTTACTTTGAGTTATTTTGAGCAGGATGCGATTACTAAGTTTGTAGGCTACAATAGAACTTCCATAAGAGCCAATACAGAATTTCGGGCATTGAATAACAAACTAACCATTGGGGAAAATCTAACGGTGAGTTTGGATAACAGAAAAGGAGGATTTTCCAATGATGATGAGCAGAACACCGTTTCTGGTGCCTACAAGCATCATCCTTTGTTACCTATATATGACATAGCAGGTAATTTTGCAGGAAGTAGGGGAGCCAACCTTGGTAACAACTTCAATCCGGTCGCTATTTTAACCAGGGATGCAGATGATAGACGATATAGGACCCGTTTATTAGGTAATGTGTATGCGTCTTATGATATTTTACCTGAATTGGAGTTAAAAACAAGTTTTGGTGTAGATGCGGAAAATGAAAGAGGCATAGACCTAAGGAGACCTCAGCCGGAATATGTGGAAGGTAACTTTATTAACGGTTCTACCTCAAGTAATAGATATGAATATAACTGGCAGTGGAACACTGTACTCACCTATAGCAAAACGTTCAATGAGGTTCATAATGTGGATGCTTTTGTAGGGATAGAGGGAATTCAGGCCTTCGGTGAATTCTTTAATGCAGGTAGAAATCAGTTCGCCTTTGAAACAACTGACATTCTGAGATACCTAAGGTTGGGTGATGCAACGACTTCGTTCAATGACGGGGCAGCATATATCGACTACTCATTATTTTCCCAGTTTGGAAAATTCAACTATGATTATGACGGTAAATACCTGGCACAGTTGATTCTTAGAAATGATTCATCTTCAAGATTCCAATCAGCATCTAGGAGTGCTTTCTTCCCGGCCTTTAGTTTAGGTTGGAGGGTTTCCGATGAAGGCTTTATGGAGAACGTAGAGTGGATAGACGAATTGAAATTACGTTACGGCTGGGGTAAAACAGGGAACCAAGAAATTGGGGATTACAATGCCTATACTACATACCGGTCAAATATATTCAATGCTGGGTATCCAATAGATGGTTCTACAAGTGCGCCGGCCATTGGTTTTGATGCAGCGGGCTTTGGTAATCCAAATGCAAAATGGGAAACTACTACCTCCAATAACTTTGGTATAGATATGACCATGTTTGCAAGTAGGTTGAATTTCAATTTGGATATTTGGGACAGAGTAACGTCTGATATGTTGTTTAGGTCGCCAATTGCCTATAGCGCGGGTGATGCTAGCGCTCCATTCTTTAATGTGGGTCAAATGACCAACAAAGGGGTGGATTTGGCTATCAATTGGAATGAGAATAAAGGAGATTGGGGCTACGGAATAGGAATCAACTTCTCACAATATAACAATGAGGTTAACAGGTTAAGTGAAAGCGATGATACTCGACTCTTTGGGGATGCTTCCCGTGTGCCTTCATTAACTGTAACTCAAGCAGGTAGTCCAATATCATCTTTTTATGGCTTTGTAATAGACGGAATCTTTCAGTCTCAGGCAGAGGCAGACGCTTGGCCTGATTATGGAGATTATAATGCTCCAGGTAAATTCAGGGTTGTTGATGTGAATAATGATGGTGAAATTACGGATGATGACAGAACGATTATTGGAAGTCCTCACCCTGATTTCACTTATGGTATCAACTTGGATTTCAATTACAAGAATTTAGCCTTGAATATTTTTGGTAACGGTTTCCAAGGTAATGATGTTTACAACTACGTTCGTTATTTTGCTGATTTTAACACGTTTCAAGGTAATAGGTCAACAAGGGCGCTGTATGATGCTTGGCAGCCTACTAATCCTACTGCACCGCGTAGCGAATGGGTAGCCGCAAATCCAAACGCTACCGTACCAATAATGGATGCAAACGATCAGGTAAGTAGTCGTCCTTCTTCCTATTTTATTGAAGATGGCAGTTATTTTCGCTTGAAGAATGTGCAATTGACCTACAACTTCTCTGAAGACCTCCTAGACAATATTGGAATTTCTAGGGCGCAGGTTTATATTCAAGGCCAAAACTTGGCCACATGGACTAAATATTCAGGTTTGAATCCTGAAATTAATTCACCGAGAAGTGATGCGACTCTTGGCTTTGACGGTGGATTTATGCCAGTATCCAAAACCTATACAGTAGGGTTAAGAGTAACTTTTGACTAATTAAATAGATAGGATCGTGAAAGCTTTTAAAATAAATAAATTATAAAAAATGAAAAAGATAAAACTAATTTTCACAGCACTGACTGGTCTTCTGGTCCTGGTTACGGGCTGTAGTGATGAATTCTTAACAAGGGAACCTGAGGGGCAATTTGGTCAGCCAAGTCTTTTAACACCAGATGGCGTGGAAGGTATCTTACTGGGTGCCTATGCCATGATAGATGGTTCTGGACTTGATGGTACCAATGATTGGAATGTAACAGTAGAAAACTGGGCATTTAATATTGCTTCTGATGATGCCCTTAAAGGAACGGATGCAGGTGACCAACCTGAGCAGTCGTTTATAGAAGCCTATGATTTTCAAGCGTTTAATGGGCATATTACCAATAGGTGGCGGTCTTTGTACAAAGGTATTGCACGGGCAAATGATGCCATTGTTTCTGCCAATACTGTGGAGGAATTGGATGACGCAAGAAGACAACAAATAATAGCTGAAGCAACTTTTTTAAGAGGGGTGTTTCATATGGAAGCCCGTAAAATGTGGAGGATGCCAAAATATGTGAGTGACGAAAACTTTGACATCAATGATGTCAATAGTACATTGGTTCCAAATGATCGGGAGATTTGGCCATTGATTGAAGCTGATTTAGAAGCGGCGGCATCGGTATTGCCCGATACGCAAGGTGATGTAGGTAGACCAACGAGTTGGGCTGCCAAAGCATTTCTGGCGAAGGCCAAGGTTTATCAGGGATGGAACAATGATGGTTCGGCCAATATTTCAAAATTACAAGAGGCAAAACCAATATTAGAGGATATTATAAACAATGGTCCTTTTAGTCTGGTGGAAAATTTCGAGGACAACTTCCTAGTGGCTACTCGAAATAATTCAGAATCCATTTTTGAAATTCAGTATGCTATTAGTAGTGCCGCGGATCAAGCTTCTTCAAGAGGTATGGGATTGGCCCATCCATATACCGATCCTTGGGGCTGTTGTGGGTTTTATCAAGTTTCCCAAAACTTGGTAAATGCCTATCAAACGGAAAATGGATTACCGTTGTTAGATAACTTTGATGACACCGATGTTTCTTCAGATACGAATCCAGATGGATCTTCTGTAGTAACCACTACTCTGGATCCACGATTAGACCATACCGTAGGTAGACCTGGAATTTTATACAAAGGTTTTAAAATCTATCAAACTGATTTCGTGAGGGATCTGTCCTATGCCGGTCCTTTTTTCTCCAAAAAGCATGTAGCGGAACCAGAAGGCTTTGGAATTGGTGGATGGGGTAACCTAACTGCTAATAATTATCGCTACATGAGATTGAGTATGATAATTTTATGGTTAGCAGAAGTGGAAGTGGAACTTGGAAATTTGGAAGAAGCTAGGGCATTGGTGAACCAAATTAGGGCAAGAGCAGCCAATCCAGTTGGATTTGTGCCAAATGCTATTCAGGGTGCTAGCAGGAATGATTTTACTGTTGAAGAAGGAGTTCCTGCTGCCAATTATGACATTGCTACCTATGATACCCCGTGGACAGATCAGGACTTAGCCAGAAAAGCGGTACGTTTTGAAACTCGATTGGAGTTCGCCATGGAAGGTCATCGTTTTTGGGATTTGGTTAGATGGGGAATAGCTGCCGAAACGTTAAATGCATATCTAGCAAGTGAGTCTCAGCATAGAAGTTATTTAAATGGAAGATCCTTTACTGAGGGAAGAAATGAATACTTCCCAATTCCCTCACAAGCAATTGACCGCTCCTTCCTTGATGGAACGGCGACTTTAACACAAGATCCTGCTTATTAATTGAGCTTCTCATTTTAGTCTAATTTTATATAAGCTTGGAGATATTAATCTCCAAGCTTTTTTTATGACTAATTGGGTATGTTGGTAATTATACCTTCACTTGTTTTTGTTTCAGGAGCTTAACGTTCCACTTTTTGTTGGTCATCATTACATGTTTCCCTTGGAATTTATAGGATATTGGCTAATAGTACCTGTTCCTAGTTGAGAAAGTAAAGTATAAGGTAATTTGCTATTGGGAAATGAATTACAAGGTTGGTAAGGTGAAAGTTTTTTTGAAAATTTATGCTCAATTACGATTAAAATATTCAACTTGCCCCTACATGTAATACTGTACTCCAAATTCATGAATTTTACCTGATTTCGGCTAAATTATAACGTAAGTGACTGGTTTTTAGTGTATCTTGTTGTAGTAATAGTTGCAAAATTGTTAGAGTTAGTTTATTTAATTTCAAAAAAAGGTAGTATTGGTTCCACATACTACCTTTTTCGATTTTAAAACTTGCCCAATTAATTATTTTCTTCATTCAATTGCTTAATGAAGTATGAAGGAAGAATTCCTTGTCTTTTTTTAAAGGCTGCATTAAATGTATTTAGATTGTTGTAGCCTACCGATGAGGCAATGTAACTGAGCTTACTTTTACGGAATTCTTCATCCTGCAATAATCTGGTTAATAAATAGTTGATTCTCAACTCATTTATGTAGTTGTTAAAGTTGGAACCCATCTCAATATTGATAACCTGGGATAGGTACTTAGGATTCGTCTTAAGTTTCTCCGCGAGTAGATGAAGATTACAATGGGAATCAATAAAGAAATTTTCTCTTTCTAGTTTTTTTAATCGCTTTAGGATAATGTCCTTTATATTATTGTCAAGAGGGGTATTGGTTTTATCTTCTACTTTAGAACCTTTATTTTTGACTTGAACACTTTGGTCATCCCTCTTTAGCTGTGCCTCTAGTTTTTCAATGGTTCTTCTATAGATGACTTTGTTCTTTTCCTTTATCTTGACATAGGCTATTACAATAAACAATCCAATGACCAGAAAAGATGCCAAAGCTGTAATGATTGCAGTTAATTGTGATTTTTGAGTAACGTTTTTCAATTCAAGGGCTTGCTCTCTTTGATTAGCCTCTTTGATTTTTCTTCTAGTTTCAAGAATGATGATACGTTGTTCCTTTTCATTGTTGAACAGGGAGTCCCTTATGGCATCGTATAAGGTTTTGTATTCATCCACTTTTCCGGGTTCATTCGTCCTTTTATAAAGGTCCATGAGAATAAGGCTATTGGACTTTATGACATCAAAAGCATTTATGTTTTCAGCGGCGTCGATACTTTTTTCATAGGCCTGTATGGCATTGGTGGTATCCTTGGTCCTTAAATGAAGCTCTGCCTGAATCATGAGAGCCCTTGGCAGCCTAAATCTATAGTTATTACTTTTTACCATATTCAAGGCTTGGTCAAGATAATTCTGGGATTTATCGAATTCACCATTAGACATGTAAATATCCGCCATGTTCATATAAACAACACTTTGGATATAGCTGCCTGGTGAGTACAATTCTTTTTCGATCTTCAAATAAAAATCATAAGCTTTTAAAGCGGCTTCCTTATTTCCTAGTTTAGCGGACATCCTTGCTATTTCATCCACTTTTTGAAAAATGTAGTGGGTGTCCTTTTGTTTTATGATATAATCCAACCCCTTTAAACAATGTTCCAGAGCTTTCTGGTAATTCTCTATTCGAAGGTAATAATGGGATAGAGCGGCATGTGCTTTGGATAGAACAAATTCGTTCTTGGTGTTTTCTGCAATGTCCAAAAGTTTAAGTCCCGTTTCCAAGGCAATATCGTACTCTCCCTTTTCTGTATGAATGTCAGATTTTAAGGTTTCAAATTCCGCATAGGTTTCAGGATATTTTCTATAATTTATTTCTTGTTCTAGGCTTTTTATAACTTCCATGGAACGATTGAAGTCTCCCTGAATGAAAAGTAAATAGGCCCTATTGTACTTGGCCTTGATAATGCCATTGTAATAGTTCAGTTCTTCGGAAACCGCCAATGCTTCTTTATTGTAATTTTTTGCAATTTCTATGTTCCTGTACTTGTATAAATGGCAAAGTTGTAAAAGGATATCGGCTTTCTTCTTTCCAAAAGCATTGTCCTTTAAGGCTGTAAGTGTATTTATCTCCTGGTATTTATTTTGGTGCTTAGTTTCTGAAACTAACTTTTCAATACGATTAAAATAGTCGCCTATACTATCATTTTCTTGTTTTTGGGAAAAAACAAATGATTGAATAGAAAAAAAAAGTATAACGAATATTTTGGAGCTTTTGTTCAAACCGTCATTGTCAGCTTTAGGAAGTCCCCTAAATTATAAAATAAACTGGTCAAATACTATTAAGGAATCGTCTATTAGAAGCTGATTTACATAACAGCTGTTTACAGCCCATTGATTATCATGAAGTTGATTTTGATTGAAAAAATAATTAAATAACTTAGACTGGTCTCTTCAAAATTTAAACACAAAAAAACCCTCTTTTTGAGAGGGTCCTTTTGGTTAATTGTAGATTTAAATCTATAATCGAAAATTTTAATTGTTTATATTAAGCCAAATAAGGCCAATAGAGATCCAACTGCAACAACGGCCAAAAAGGCGTTCATTGTAATAATGAGAATTGACAGATATGCATCAACCCCGGTTTTAAATGATAAATTGTTCATAACATTACCTACTTTAAAAGTTATTTACCTTAAAATACGGATTATTGGAAGTTTAATTGTGTTTCATGTTGTGTATCAGGGCTTTAACGTGGTGTAAGGTCTTATTTTTGTTGTCGGATATCCCAAAATTTTTGTATTACATCGATATTAATAAACTTTTGGTCGATATTGAAAACAAAAAGGATGTACCGTTCGCATAGTACACCCCTTAAATACTTTGTTGGTTCTATAGTTATTGGTTTAAATAAGCCCCATAGCATCTAAAATCCACGCAATGGGTATTGCAACCAAAATGCAAATAAGACAAGCAATCATAATTTTTAAAAAACCATTGAGGATTTTTACTCCAAAGGGTAGTTCTTGTTCCATAATCCTATTAGTGTTGTTTACTACAAGATACCCAATTTTGAACAAAGATCTTGAAAAACAGAGTCTTAATTCGATTAAGGGGTGAAAATATCCCGTTAAGAACGAAATTCAATTTATCCTTTTTGAGCTTCTAAATCCTTCCAAGATGGAATTAAGATTGCTATGCCGGGCCTCAAAGTATCCAAGGCCTTGTTTCTTTTAGGGCTCTTAATTTTTCTTCTAGGTCGTTCAAATAAGCTCGAATCTATTTTGGTAGAATCCATTCTTTTTTGGATTTCTTCCTTATTGTTTTCCTTGGAATTTACATAGGGGTCCCAACATGACTTAAGTATGACAGAAAGCAGTAAAATATAAAAGATTTGAGGGCTTTTCATCTTAATTGAGACTAGGATTACTATAATAATGTACGTATCCCTTCCATGATTTGGATGCTTGCCCCTTTGTTGTTTAAAATGTATTGAGAATTAATGGCTCCTATGCTGCTACTTTCTTTCGCGTTATTAAACAGTTGATTTATAACCTCGTTAAATTCTTTTTGATTCTTTATAGGAAGTATTCCACCTAGTTGGACCAAATCCTCGACTTCCAGAAATCCCTTATAGTTTGGCCCGATAATAACCGGAATACCAAAAACTGCTGGTTCCAGGGTGTTGTGGAGTCCCGTGGCAAATCCCCCACCCACATAGGCTATATTTGCATAACTATAAATTTTGGTCAAAAGTCCAATGGTATCTATAATGATTACTTGTATGTCAGCAGATATTTGTTTTGGAAGGTCGGTATAAAGCAATGTCTTTTTACTGATGCTTTTTTTTAGATTTTGAATGTGCTCCCCATTAATGTTGTGCGGAGCTATGACAAATTTCTCATCACCCTTAGTGTTATTTATGAATTCGACCAGTAATTTTTCATCTTCTGGCCAGGTGCTTCCAGCGACGAGACAATTTTTTCTTTGTTGGAATTGGTCCATGAACCCGAGAGAATTATCCTGTTCCAATATTTCCAATACCCTGTCCAATCTGGTATCTCCTGCTACCGACACCTTTTCAATTCCAATGTTTTTTAATAACATATAGGAATTATCGTCCTGTACAAAAATGTGGGAAAATTGACTTAATGAACTTCGCATAAACCCGCCATAACTTTTAAAGAATATTTTATCGGGCTTAAATCTTGCCGAAATTAGGAGAGCTGGAATCTTCCTCTTATTCAGCATATGTAAATAATTTGGCCAAATTTCGTATTTGATGAAGATGGCCAAACTGGGTTTCACCGTATCCAAAAACATGGCCGCTTTTTTTGGGGTGTCAATAGGCAGATACGTGGTGATGTCCGCCGGGGACGAATCCTTTTTCACTTCGTATCCCGACGGAGAGAAAAATGTCAACAGAATCTTATGGGTGGGATATTCCAATTTTAATCTCTCCAATATGGGCAACCCCTGCTCATATTCTCCCAAGGACGCGGCGTGTATCCAGAGCACCTTATCGGTTTCTGAAGTTCTATTTTTTAAGACGTCAAAGACTTCTTTACGTCCCGATACAAATTGGGAAATCTTGGGATTGACAAGTGCCACTAACTTTAGAATTTGCCAGCTTATGAAAACAATAAAGGAATAGATGTATCTCAATTTGATTTGTTTGCGACTAAATTACGGTTCTTTAAAGAAAATCATTATGGCACGTTTCGTATTTTTGCCCTACTTCACCTAATAACGCAAAATGAAAAAAATACAGATGGTTGACCTTGGTGGTCAATATCAGGAAATAAAGGAGCAAGTCAATGAATCAATTTCCAAAATACTGGAATCGTCGTCTTTCATAAATGGACCGGAAGTCCACGCCTTTCAAGAGGAGCTGGAAGATTATCTTGGCGTTAAACATGTCATTCCTTGCGCCAATGGAACAGATGCCCTACAAATAGCCATGATGGGGCTCGGTTTAAAACCTGGGGATGAAGTCATAACCGCCGACTTTACTTTTGCGGCCACGGTAGAGGTTATAGCCCTATTGCAACTTACACCGGTTCTGGTAGATGTGGATATGGAAACCTTCAATATAGATATTGAGGCTGTTGAGAAGGCAATAACTTCAAAAACAAAAGCCATAGTGCCCGTACATCTTTTTGGCCAATGTGCCAATATGGATGCCATAATGGGGATAGCTCAGAAACATAATCTCTACGTTATCGAGGACAATGCTCAGGCCATTGGAGCTAAATATCAGTTTGCCGATGGGACAAAAAAAATGGCTGGAACCATTGGTCATGTAGGGGCAACTTCCTTTTTTCCCTCAAAAAATCTGGGATGCTATGGCGATGGGGGAGCCATTTTTACCAATGATGATGTCTTGGCACATACCATAAGAGGAATTGTAAACCATGGTATGTATGAGCGATACCACCATGATGTTGTGGGGGTGAATTCTAGATTAGATTCTATTCAGGCTGCCGTCCTTAGGGCCAAATTGCCAAAATTGGATGGATATTGCAATGACCGAAGAGCCGCAGCCAAGAAGTATAATGAGGCTTTAAAAAATGAAAAGAATATTGTGCTACCCAAAACGGTAAGATCTTGCGAAGGCATTTGTGAAAATTGTGATTGCCACGTATTTCATCAATACACATTGAGAATTATAAATGGAAAGCGTGATGATTTAGTCAAATTCCTTAACGGCAATGATATTCCTTGCGGTGTGTATTACCCAATTCCATTGCACCGCCAAAAAGCTTATTTGGATGAAAGGTATAATGAAGTGGATTTTAAGGTGACCAACCAATTGGTGGAAGAAGTTATTTCCCTGCCGATGCATACTGAACTTGACGATGAACAAATTACCTTTATTGCCGATAAGGTCATCGAGTTTATGAATTCTTAGGTTTTTTATGTACTATTTTTAAAGCCTAACAAAATAATTGAAATGAAAATACTAGTTACGGGAGGTCTGGGTTTTATAGGTTCCCATACGGTAGTAGAACTGCAAAACAAAGGATTCGAGGTTATAATCATAGACGATTGTTCCAATGCCGATGAGAAGGTTCTAGGTGGTATAGAAAAAATAACCGGGGCAAAACCAATTTTTGAAAAGTTGGATTTAAAGGATAGAAACAAGGTCGAAGACTTTTTTCAAAGATATCAGGATATAGAAGGGGTAATACACTTTGCCGCTTCCAAGGCGGTAGGGGAGAGTGTTGAGAAGCCATTACTGTATTATGAGAATAACATTGGTACCCTTATTTATATATTAAAGGAGCTCAGTAAAAAGAACAAGTCCAGTTTTATTTTTAGTTCTTCCTGTACCGTTTATGGCCAAGCAGATGAAATGCCCATAAACGAAGATGCTCCCGTTAAGGAGGCCGAATCTCCCTATGGAAATACCAAGCAGATAGGCGAGGAAATTATTAGGGATACCTGCAAGGTAACCCCCCAGTTAAATGCCATTGCACTCCGATACTTTAATCCTATGGGTGCCCATCCTAGCACTGAAATTGGAGAATTACCCATTGGTGTACCACAGAACCTAGTGCCATTTATAACACAAACCGGTGTTGGGCTTAGAAAGGAACTATCTGTTTTTGGCGATGATTATCCCACGGAAGATGGCACCTGTATTCGAGATTACATCTATGTCGTGGATTTGGCAAAGGCCCATGTCGTGGCTTTGGAGCGCTTATTGGCTTCAAAGAACAGCCAAAATTATGAAGTCTTTAATGTAGGTACTGGAAAAGGAAGTTCGGTCCTGGAAGTAATTCATAGTTTTGAAAGGGTTTCAGGCGAAAAACTGAATTACAAAATAGTAGGCAGAAGACCTGGCGATATCACTTCGGCATATGCAGATACGACCAAGGCCAATAATGTACTTGGTTGGAAATCGCAATACTCGTTGGACCAAGCTATGAAATCGGCATGGGAATGGGAACAAAAAATTAGAAATTGATTTCTTTGGATAGAAATCTTTAATAAGGGGAAATATGCTATATTTCCCCTTAATTTATTATAAATACCAGCGTCATGAATTTTAAATTACTATTTGCCTTGTTTTTTGTGGGCTTAATTGCCAGTGCCCAAGATACTTATCTCCAATGTGGTGAAATTTTGGATGTGAAATCCGGAAAGCTGCAATCCGAAAAGACCATTGTTGTTTCAGGGAATAAAATCAAAAGTATTCTGGATGGATACGTTTCAGGAACTACCGATGATAACGTAGTGGATTTAAAATCAAAGACAGTTTTACCAGGTTTTATCGATATGCATGTTCATATAGAAAGCGAATCGAGTCCTTCAAGATATTTGGAACGATTTACCAAAAATGAGGCGGATGTTGCCTTGCAATCTACCGTCTATGCCAAAAGAACATTGATGGCGGGTTTTACGACCGTACGGGATTTAGGGGGTTCAGGTGTAAACATAGCCTTGCGGAACGCCATCAATAAAGGGACTGTTGTTGGCCCAAGAATATTTACCGCCGGTAAATCAATAGCTACTACAGGAGGTCATGCGGATCCAACCAACGGTGTAAGAGATGATTTGATGGGGGATCCAGGGCCAAAAGACGGGGTGGTGAATTCTCCGGATGATGGAAGGAAAGCGGTTAGACAGCGTTATAAAGATGGTGCCGATGTTATTAAGATAACGGCTACGGGCGGTGTGCTTAGCGTTGCCAAAAATGGTCAAAATCCGCAATTTACTTTTGACGAAATAAAAGCAATTGTAGAAACTGCCAATGATTATGGAATGCTTACAGCAGCACATGCCCATGGGGACGAAGGCATGCAAAGAGCGGTCAAGGCGGGTATAAAAACAATAGAGCACGGTACCATGATGTCCGATGAAACCATGGACCTTATGATTGAAAAAAATACTTACATGGTACCCACTATTTCCGCAGGACAAGAGGCGGCACGTTTGGCCAAAATTCCAGGCTATTTACCACCTGTTGTGGCAAAAAAAGCTTTGGAAATAGGACCGCTCCTTAACGCTACTTTTGCCAGAGCTTACAAGAAGGGAGTGCCCATTGCCTTTGGGACGGATTCTGGTGTTTCTCCGCATGGAGATAACGGTAAGGAATTTGGATATATGCATGCCGCGGGAATGCCCATTATTGAAACCCTGCGTTCCGCTACCATCACCAATGCTCGGTTATTGGGAATGGAAAATGAGTTGGGACAATTAAAGGAGGGTTATGTTGCCGATATTGTGGCCGTAGACGATAATCCTTTGGATAATGTGAATACCTTGGAAGAAGTTTCTTTCGTGATGAAGGAAGGGGTTGTCTATAAGCAGTAACTTCTCGATTTAAATCATTATATGGAGCACCAAGTTCAGAATAGTAGGCAGTTATTAAAATTATCTGAAAATCAAGAATTGTATTACAGTTTGGTGTTGCAATTGGAAAAGGATTTTACGTTAGCCAATAATCCCTTGAATATAACTAGTGATATCAAAAGTGAAGAACTGATTAAGGTGCTTGTTGAGAAAATCTATTTCCTGATGATGGAAAAGTTTTCTGAATATTTAAATGTGCTTTATGTCATAGATATCCCGGAAAAAGAATTTCAACATATAGAGGTGACCGATGCCGTTGAGGTTTCAGGCCAAGTGGCGTTTCTAATCCTAAATCGGGAATTTCAAAAGGTTTGGCTCAGAAACAAATACAAGTAAATGCGCTTCGTAGCTTGTTGCGATTCAAAAAATTAAACCTTTATGTAAATACCTTTCTTGTCCATAATATAACCAACCAGCCAGCACGTTAGCATAACCCAAAGGGCGAATAAAAAGGACCCCACGTAGTCTCCAGTTGTTGCAATGAATATATTATCCGCTATCCAATTGTAAGCACTTGTTCCTTTTATTTTAATTTCAAACAAGCTGATAACGAAGATTTCGGATAAGAGGTAAATAAAGAGGGTATTCCTTCCAAAAACCTCAAAAAAGTATGTCCTTTTAAAGTTCTTGGTCATGTCTAACAAGTAAACCAAAATAGCAATAACGAAGAGGTCAATTCCGCATGTTAAAAGCACAAAAGAACTGGTCCATAGTTTTTTATTAATGGGTAAAATTAAATCCCAAGCCAATCCTGCAAAAACCAAAACGCAGCCAAACATTAGAAGTTTCGCCACCGTTTCGTAGTTCTGTCCATTTTTTTGAATGAATTTACCTGTAAGGTATCCAGCTATGACATTCACGATGGAAGGCAATGTGCTTAATAGCCCTTCAGGGTCGAAAGCTACACCGCCATTGCCATGGTACATATGATCGGCACCAATTAAAAATTTATCTAGCTTTAAAACAGCATTGCCTAGTAAAGTAAGGTCTCCAAAAGTCAGTAAAAGAATGTGGTAACCTATCAAAGCGCATGCGCTAAATATAATTACAGTTCGTGTTTTGAAATAATAGACTAGAATAGAAGCAAAAAGATAGCACAGGGCAATGCGCTGAAGAACGCCAAATATTCGGGTTTCGGCAAGAGGTTTTAGCGTTCCGTTTTCAAAAAAAGGAAACCAATACATTAAGAATCCCAAGAGAAATATAATCGCAAATCGCTTCAATACTTTTTTGAAAAAGGCAGCATCTCCTAGGGTCTCATACTTTTTCATACTGAAGCTCATGGCGTTTCCAACCACAAATAAAAAGGTGGGAAAAACAAGGTCCGTTAAGGTAAACCCATGCCACTCCGCATGCTTTAAAGGCGCAAAGCTGGTATCTCCATTGCCGGGAGAATTTACAATGATCATTAAAGCCACATCCAATCCCCTAAAAACATCAAGGGAGAGGTATCTGTTTTTCAGTTTATTCATATTGGTTGGTTTGGTTATTGGTTTGTGAGGCGAATTGATTGCTTAAAAATATACACGAACAAATGGCATTAATGCATTTCCGTAAATACTTTTATTGTCATTGTAAAGTAAATCATATCGCAGGCCAAATGTAACATTATACGTGCTATATCCCACGCCTAAAAATAGGGCCGGAAGCCAATAATTGTCCTCTAGGGTATAGGGAACGGCTTCCAAAGATCTATTTATTCTAAGTTGCTCAAATTCTGCGGAAAGTTGTATTTGAGGGATTGGGTTATAAAGGGACAAAATGCTTCCTCCATAGGCCAAAAGTTTTTCATCGTCGAATTCGGCATAATTAAAATTAAGGCTGGCCCCTGCGGAAAATTCATTGGTTACGGGATAAATTGCACTAGGAGAAACATTGATATTGAATCCACCATTAAAAAATCCCATTCCAAGACTTCCTCCGTATCTTACCCTACCGAAAAAGTTGGAGTCACTATTAGAGGATTGGGCATGGCATATCACCTGAAAAATTGTAACAAAACCGATAAAAATCCAATTTTTCATAATAGTTTTTAAAAATTTGTTTTAAACATTATTTTTTTCAATAAACGCTTCCAACTTTCTGTTAGATATCGTAAATGTTGTATTTTTGTTCAAATTTCTTCTAAAGATACAGAAAGTAATTCATGGATAAATATTCCTTTTTGAATGCTGTTCATACCTCCTATTTTTCCGAGTTATATGACAAGTATTTAATCAATCCGGATAGTATTGAGCCCAGTTGGCGAGCTTTTTTTCAGGGATTTGATTTTGGTATTGAAAGTTCGTTGGACGAATTGGATATAGACCCTGAGCATAGAACTACCGTTACAATAAATGGAAATCAGGTAGAAATGCCGGAATCCTTGCAAAAGGAGTTTCAGGTAATTAGGTTGATCGATGGTTATAGAAGCAGGGGGCACCTTTTTACGAAAACGAATCCGGTGCGCGAAAGAAGGCGTTATGAGCCTACCCTTTCTATCGATAATTTTGGATTGACGGATGCCGATTTGGATACTGTTTTTAATGCAGGTGATATAATAGGCATCGGGCCTAGTTCGCTTCGTGAGATTATTGCCCATTTGACCAGTATTTACTGTGATTCCATTGGGGTAGAGTATATGTATATTCGAAAGCCCGAAAGTATAAAATGGATTCAGAATTGGATCAATGTCAATGACAATCATCCCAACTTTAGTCCGGAAAGAAAAAAGCATATCCTCAAAAAGCTGAATCAGGCCGTGTCCTTTGAAGGCTTTTTGCACACGAAATACGTGGGCCAAAAGCGATTTTCCTTGGAGGGGAATGAATCATTGATTCCTGCCCTTGATGTTATAGTAGAGCGTGCCGCGGAAATGGGGGTCAAACAATTCGTAATGGGAATGGCCCACAGGGGCCGCCTAAATGTGCTCACCAATATTTTTGGGAAGTCTGCCAAGGATATTTTTAGTGAATTTGACGGTAAGGATTATGAACAGGAGATTTTTGATGGGGACGTAAAATACCACTTGGGTTGGACCTCGGATAGAATGTCCGATAATGGTAACAAGATTAGAATGAACATTGCGCCCAATCCATCCCATTTGGAAACGGTGGGTGCCGTAGTGGAAGGTATTGCCAGGGCGAAGCAAGATGCTCATTATCAGGATGATTTTTCAAAAGTACTTCCTATAGTAGTACATGGCGATGCGGCCATTGCCGGCCAAGGCATTGTATATGAAGTGGTTCAAATGGCCAATTTGGACGGTTATAAGACCGGGGGTACAATTCATATCGTGGTAAATAACCAAATTGGGTTTACAACGAATTATCTAGATGCCAGAAGCTCGACGTATTGTACTGATGTAGGTAAGGTGACCTTAAGTCCGGTATTGCATGTAAATGCTGATGATGCGGAAGCCGTGGTCCATGCCGCTTTGTTCGCTTTGGAGTATAGAATGCAGTTTGATCAGGATGTTTTCATAGATTTATTGGGATATAGAAAATATGGGCATAATGAAGGTGATGAGCCTAGGTTTACCCAGCCCAAATTATATAAGGCCATAGCAAAACATCAGAATCCTCGTGATATTTATGCGGAACGATTGATAAATGAAGGAGTAATAGATGATGGGTATGTGGCCGAACTTGAAAAACAATATAAGGATAGTCTTGAAGTAAAGCTGGAGGACTCCAGAAAAGAGGACAAGACTGTCATTACCCCTTTTATGGCTGATGAGTGGAAAGGGTTTGAAAATGTTCGCGAGTGGGAGATGATGGACCCTGTGGACACCACATTTGACAAGGAAAAACTTACGGAAATAGCAAAAGTGATTACCCAATTGCCAAAGGGTAAAAAATTCCTTCGTAAGGTAGAGAAGTTAATAAAGGATAGACATAAAATGTTCTTTGAGTCGGATTCCTTGGATTGGGCCATGGGCGAATTGTTGGCTTATGGTACTTTGCTTCAGGAAGGCTTTGGAGTTCGTATGTCCGGTCAGGATGTTGAAAGGGGAACGTTCTCCCACAGACATGCGGTGATGAAGGTCGAGGAGAGCGAAGAAGAGGTTCTATTGTTGAACAATATATCAGAGGACCAGGGCAGATTCCAAATTTATAACTCCCTATTATCAGAATATGGGGTAGTCGGTTTTGATTATGGCTATGCCATGGCAAGCCCAAATACCTTGACCATTTGGGAAGCCCAATTTGGGGACTTCAGCAATGGGGCGCAGATTATGATCGATCAGTATATCTCCGCCGCAGAGGATAAATGGAAGTTGCAGAATGGACTTGTAATGCTTCTGCCGCATGGGTATGAAGGCCAAGGGGCTGAACATTCTTCAGCAAGAATGGAGCGTTACCTTCAATTGTGTGCCAGGGATAATATGTACATTGCCGATGTTACAACGCCGGCTCAAATGTTCCATATCCTAAGAAGGCAAATGAAGGCAAATTTTAGAAAGCCGTTGATTATCTTTACCCCAAAGAGTTTGTTAAGACATCCAAAGGCAGTCTCCACTGTTGAAGAGTTGTCCAATGGTAGTTTTAGGGAAGTCATAGACGATGCCATGGCGGATGTCAAGAAAGTGAAAAGTTTGGTTTTTTGTACAGGAAAGTTTTATTATGACTTGTTGGCCGTCAAGGAGGAGCTGGATCGTGATGATGTGGCTTTGGTACGATTGGAACAATTATTCCCTTTGCCCGAGCAACAAATGAAGGATATTATCAAGAAATATAAAAATGCCGATGATATTGTATGGGCGCAAGAGGAACCTAGAAATATGGGGGCTTGGAGCCATTTGTTGATGCATTTTAGCGATGTCAATAAATTTAGAGTAGCCTCGAGAAGGTTTTATGCCGCACCGGCAGCGGGAAGTGCGGTTAGGTCGAAGGCGAGGCATCAGCAAGTGATAGACTATGTTTTTGATAAGAACAAGGATAATATGTCCAAACCTAAAAGTAAGAATTAAGAATATCAAATTATAGAAAGAATGATTCTAGAAATGAAAGTTCCCTCACCAGGGGAATCCATAACTGAAGTTGAAATCGCCGAGTGGTTGGTAGAGGATGGGGATTATGTGGAGAAAGACCAAGCAATTGCGGAGGTAGATTCGGATAAGGCGACATTGGAGTTGCCTGCAGAAGCCAGTGGTACCATTACCCTCAAAGCGGAAGTCGGGGATGCTGTTGCCGTGGGTGCGGTCGTTTGTTTGATCGATACCGGTGCAGAAAAGCCTGATGGTGCCAGTAAGGCGGCTAGTTCATCTTCAGGAGGTGACGAAGGTTCTTCGAGCAATGCCGAAAAGGATTTGGATAGTCAAAAGGCAGAAAAGGATAAGAAGGAAGATAGTGAAAAGGCACCTCAGCCTCCTCAAGCCAAGGAAACCTATGCATCCGGTGTGGCCTCACCTGCAGCTAAGAAAATACTTAATGAAAAAGGTATTGATGCATCAAGTGTTTCCGGTACGGGTCGCGATGGTAGGATTACAAAGTCAGATGCCATGAACGCCAAACCTTCAATGGGCTCTCCCGTTACTGGGGGTAGCCGTGGGGAAACACGCTCAAAACTGTCCATGTTAAGGAGAAAGGTGGCTGAGCGGTTGGTGTCCGCTAAGAATGAAACTGCGATGTTAACTACCTTTAACGAGGTGGATATGTCGGCAATTTTCGAATTACGAAATAAATATAAAGAGGAGTTTAAGGAAAGGCATGGAGTAGGACTTGGATTTATGTCCTTCTTTACAAAAGCTGTCGTAAGGGCTTTGGAAATGTATCCAGCTGTTAATTCCATGATCGATGGAAAGGAAATGATTTCTTATGATTTTTGTGACATCAGTATTGCTGTATCTGGACCAAAGGGTTTAATGGTTCCTGTAATCAGAAATGCTGAAAACCTTACTTTTAGGGGAATTGAGGCTGAGGTGAAAAGATTGGCGATACGGGCTAGGGAAGGTGAGATAACAGTAGATGAAATGACTGGAGGTACCTTTACCATTACCAATGGAGGTGTGTTCGGTTCTATGTTGTCAACACCTATCATCAATCCGCCTCAAAGTGCAATTCTAGGTATGCATAATATTGTGGAGCGTCCTATTGCTAGGGATGGTGCCATTGCAATAGCTCCTATAATGTATGTAGCCTTGTCGTATGACCACCGTATAATAGATGGCAAGGAATCCGTTGGTTTCTTGGTAGCGGTTAAGGAAGCATTGGAAAGTCCGGAAGAATTTTTGATGGACAACGACGTTAAAAAAGCTTTGGAAATGTAATTACCTAAGGTATTTAAATAATAACAGAAGCATCGGGATACCGATGCTTTTTTATTTTTCATTCTTCTTGGATTTTAAGTATACGCACATTTTCCTGTAATCTATAATGGCCTTGGCTTTGTTGAGAATATCGGCACCAATAACTCCATCCACGGGCTGGGCATTATGGGAGATTAATGCCGTATTTACATGAACAAGGTCAAAAAGAACAATTTTTAGTTTCTTTTTTTTCCATTGGCCTATTTCAATATGGTTTTTTGTTGAAGTAAGGGTGTCCATTTCCGTTGCTCCCGCACCGGCGGCTTTAATTTCGGAGGATTTCGAGATAAGATCAAATTGGTCCATTCGGTCGAACCCAATACAGGTATTGGATGCACCGGTATCCAGAATAAATCTTCCGGACCTGCCATTGATTTTTGCAAAAACTTCCAAATGGTTGGTGTTGGTGAGTGTCAGGGGAATTCTATGATACCCTCTTTTTATTAATTTTTTTTTAAGTGATTTCATGATGTCCGGTACGGTGTGTCTTTTTCTTGGGATTGATAGCGATTGAATGTTCACAAAAGCCAAATATAAGCCTATTTTTGTGCTATGGTTATAACAGATACACATACACATCTCTATAGTGAAGCTTTTGATGAGGATAGGGATGAGTTAATCCAGAAGGCTTTGGATATGGGGGTCAAACGCTTTTTTGTTCCGGCTATAGATTCCACCTACACAAAGAGAATGTTGGACTTGAAAAACAAATACCCGGACCACGTTTTTTTAATGGCTGGGCTGCATCCAACCCATGTAAAGGAAGACTTTGAGGCGGAATTGGCACATATTGAGAAGATTGTGACTGAGAATAAATATTTCGCTATTGGTGAAATAGGAATTGATTTATATTGGGACAAGTCATTTTTAAGGGAACAACAGGAAGCGTTTAGGCGTCAGATTCAATTGGCTAAAAACAATAAACTGCCCATTGTGATCCATTGCCGGGATGCTTTTGATGAGGTGTTTCAAATTTTGGAAGAACAAATGGATGAGGATCTGAGAGGTATATTTCATTGTTTTACAGGGAATCTGGAACAAGCAAAAAAAGCGATCGATTGTCATATGAAACTTGGGATAGGGGGTGTGGTTACCTTTAAAAATGGTAAAATAGATAGCTTTTTGAATCAAATCGATATTCATGATATCGTATTGGAAACTGATGCTCCTTATTTGGCCCCAACCCCTTTCAGGGGTAAAAGAAATGAGAGTTCCTATATCCTTAACGTATTGGAAAAGGTAGCTGATATTTATAAAATGGATATAGAACAAGTCGCTCAAATCACCACGGCGAACTCCAAGGAAGTTTTCGGGATATAGATGAAAAATGGAAATCATGAACTTGGATAAAATAAAGATTTTATTGTTGTATACAGGGGGAACCATTGGTATGGTTAAAGATTATGAAACGGGAGCATTAAGGTCGTTCAATTTTAATAAGCTCTTGAAACATATTCCGGAATTGAATCAATTGGACTGTTCCATTAACTCCATTTCATTTGAAAATCCAATAGATTCTTCCAATATGAATCCTGATGAATGGGTCAAGATTGCCACAATTATTGAAGAAAGTTATTCTGAATATGATGGCTTTGTAGTTTTGCATGGAAGCGACACCATGAGCTATACGGCATCCGCACTTAGCTTTTTATTGGAGAATTTGGATAAGCCAGTGATTTTAACAGGTTCGCAATTGCCAATAGGGGATTTACGAACAGATGCCAAAGAAAATCTCATTACATCAATTCAGATTGCGGCATTGCAAAAGAATGGCATGCCTGTCATTAAGGAAGTGTGTCTTTATTTTGAGTATAAGCTTTATAGAGGGAACAGAACTACCAAAATAAATGCGGAGAACTTTCAGGCATTTACATCCTTTAATTATCCCCATTTAGCAGAGTCCGGGGTTCACCTGAATGTATTCACGGAGTATCTCCTTCCCAAGAAAAGAAATAAAAATTTAATAGTTCATAAAAAATTGGATTCCAATATTGGATTGTTAAAACTTTTTCCGGGAATAAACTGGGCCTTTGTGGAAAGCGTATTACAAACACCAGGTCTAAGGGCTTTAATTTTGGAAACCTATGGCTCCGGTAACGCTCCTACGGCTGATTGGTTTTTAAATTGTTTAAAAAAAGCTATCGATAGTGGTTTGCACATAATTAATGTGACTCAATGCTCTGGTGGTGGTGTAATTATGGGTAAATACGAAACGAGTTCCCGTTTAAAACAAATGCAAGTTATTAATGGTAAGGATATTACCACGGAGGCCGCTATTTCAAAGGCCATGTACATGTTGGGAAGTGGAGTGTCCGGCAAACACTTTAAAACGGTTTTTGAAACTTCCCTTCGTGGAGAAATGCACTAAAATTAACGGGTATAATTTTATTGTCTAATATTTTTTTTGTTATTTGCCCAACCTTTAAAAAGGCTAAACTAGAGAGGTGGCCGAGTGGTCGAAGGCGCACGCCTGGAAAGTGTGTATACACCAAAAGTGTATCGAGGGTTCGAATCCCTTCCTCTCTGCAAGTAAGTTTTACTTTTTTTATATTGATTTTTTTTTATCTTTAACCCTATTAACTAACTAATTTAAGTTTGAAAAAATGAAAAAATTATTTCCAAGCCTAGCTGTAGCTGGGGCGTTTGTAGCAGGTACAAATATGGTAAGTGCAAAAGTGGCGGCAGTGGCTTTGCTAGTTCAAGATGCAGCTCCTGAGGCGGAGAGAGGATTTACCCAAATATTGAAAGAACAGTTCATCCAAGGTGGTGCAGGTTTCATGGGAATCGTTCTTTTGTGTTTAATTCTTGGTTTGGCCGTAGCGATTGAAAGAATTATTTATTTGAATATGGCAAGTACAAATACCGCCAAGTTGAAGCAACAAGTGGAAGATGCTTTAGCTTCTGGGGGAGTAGAGGCTGCCAAAGAAGTATGTAGAAACACTAAAGGTCCTGTTGCTTCCATCTATTATCAAGGTTTGGATAGGGCCAATGAAAGTGTAGAGTCTGCAGAAAAGGCTGTTGTGGCTTACGGTGGTGTGCAGATGGGACAATTGGAGAAAAATGTTTCTTGGTTGTCTTTGTTTATCGCTATTGCTCCAATGCTTGGTTTCATGGGTACGGTAATCGGTATGATTCAGGCCTTCCAGAAGATTGCGGCGGTAGGTAATTTAAGTGCTTCCCTTATTGCAGGTGATATCCAGGTGGCGTTATTGACTACGGTATTTGGTCTTATTACGGCTATCATACTTCAAATCTTTTACAACTATATTATCGCTAAGATTGATAGTATCGTTAATGATATGGAGGACTCTTCGATTACTTTGATCGATATGTTGGTAGACCACAAAAAATAATTTTCACCTTTAAATACTAAATTGTAAGTATTATGCAAAAAATTGTAAAAATAGCATTGATTGTCATTGGCTTGCTGAGTGCTGTGCTTTGGTACATGTTGCCGGATAGCGACATGCCTGCAGCGGAGGCGGCTCAAAGCGGTGCCATGAATACCATGTTCATGATTACGTACATTCTTTTGGGGATTGCTGTGGTGACCGCATTATTGTTCACATTAAAGAATTTGTTCTCTAACCCTCAAGGGCTTAAGAAAACTTTGTTCGTAGTCGTAGGATTGGCGATAGTTGTAGGAATTTCCTATGTACTTTCCAGTGGTACAGATGTTGCACCAGAATATATGGCAATGTCCAGTGAGTCTACGGTTAAGAAAATTGGGATGGGACTAAACGTATTTTTTATTTTAACGGTAGCTGCCGTTATTTTGATGATTGTACCCGGAGTAAAGAAATTATTCGGTAAATAAAAAAATAAATTATGGCTAGAAGAGCAGGAGCACCAGAAGTAAATGCAGGTTCCATGGCGGACATCGCGTTTCTACTGCTCATCTTTTTCTTGGTAACGACTACCATAGAAACGGATGCAGGCTTAGACCGTATGTTGCCTCCAATTGAACCGCCAGATCAAGATGTTGTAATTAAACAGAAGAATATCTTTCAGGTCAACATAAATAAGAATGGTCAATTGTTGGCCGATGATGAGCTGATTGAGATTTCTAATCTAAGAGAGAAGGCTATGGCATTCTTGGACAATGGAGGTGCGCCTCAAGGAAGTCCAGATTATTGTAGCTATTGTCAAGGAGCTAGAGATGCTTCTTCATCCGATAGTCCTGGAAAGGCAATTATCTCCTTAAAGAATGATAGGGAAACCAAATATTCAACCTATATCACGGTTCAAAATGAACTTGTGGGCGCTTATAACGATTTAAGGGATAGGGAAGCCCAGAGACTCTACGGAAAGAACTTTGTGGATATGGAAGCGGAATATTTAAATCCTGAAACTTCGGACGATGCTAAAGAGGAACTAAAGGAAAAGGTTAAAAGAATCCAGGATTTGTTCCCGCAAAAGTTGTCAGAAGCTGAAACAACTACGAATTAATAAAGAAGAAAACTAGAAAACACTATGTCTAAATTTGCAAAGAAAAAGGATGGAGAAGTACCGGCAGTATCAACTGCCTCACTTCCTGACATTGTATTTATGCTTTTGTTCTTCTTTATGACGGTAACGGTTATGAAGGATAGTTCCCTTAAAGTAGAAAATGTGTTGCCCAATGCCAATGAGGTAAAGAAACTTGAAAAAAAGGATAGGGTAATTTATATCTATGTTGGAAAGCCAACTAGAGAGTACGAAAAGGTATACGGTACAGAACCACAAATACAATTGAACGATAAGTTTGCCAAGCCATCTGAGGTTGGGGACTATATTTTAATGGAAAGGGCTAAAAAGCCTCAGGAACTTCAGAATGTATTAACAACTGCCTTAAAGGTCGATAAGAATGCCAGTATGGGACTCATATCTGATATCAAACAGGAATTGCGTAAGGTGAATGCATTAAAAGTAAACTATACTACATATGAGGGTGACGCATTTAGGAACCTTCAATAATTAGTAATTTTTCAAACTTTTTAAGACGCTTCAAAATTATTTGAAGCGTTTTTTATTTGTTTAAATTTGATGTTATGAGGCTATTTATATTCCTACTTTTCCTTTCATGTTATTTTAGTTGTTTATCGCAAGATAGTTCATCCAATGAAGTTAGTGACAACCAGCGTTATTTTGAAGACCAATTTTATCTTGGTATTACCTACAACTTTATTAGAAAAAGGCCAGATGATTTAAATCAAAGAAACTTATCTTATGGACTACAAGGGGGTATAATAAAGGATATACCATTGAACAAGGGCGGTACAAGAGCATTGGCTGTAGGTTTAGGTTTGGCATTGAACACCTATTATTCCAATTTGGTAGTTAGGGAGCTTTCTAACGGGTTTTCATACGATATTGGTGGATTGGTCGGCGGTTTTAAAAGAAGTAAAATTGAGACCCATTTAATTGAGTTCCCCCTAGAGTTTAGATGGAGGAATTCCACCCCTTCAGATTATAAGTTTTGGAGAATTTATGCGGGAGTTAAATTTGGATATGTCGTAGGCGCAAGATCAAAATTGGTAACATCTGACTATAAGGATGGTTTTTTCAATAGCGACGTAAATAGATTCCAATATGGGCCTACTTTTAATGTTGGATACAATACTTTTAATGTCCATATTTACTATTCCCTAACTGATTTGTTTAGTGATAAGGCCCTTTTGAATAATGAATCCATTGGTCTTAAAGCCTTAAGGGTCGGCCTAATTTTCTATATTCTATAGCCAAAATTTAACGGTAAGTAGTTGGGTCAACAGGCCAATTAGAAGACCTACAATAACCTCTGATTTTGTGTGTGCCTTTAAATATAATCTGGCGGAGGATACTATTCCTGTAAAAAAAGTCATTAACCCAATGGCAATGACAATGTTGATTTCAAAATGAATGCTTAGATTAATTAGGTACATGAGTATTCCAGAAATTCCAACGCTATGAAGGCTTGTTTTAAAATTGAAATAAAGTAAAAATAAACAACAAAAAGCTGCCCCTATAAGACCTACGAAATAAAAATAAAGTTCAGCTATGTAATTGTTGGGAATGACCTTTATAAGTATCAATCCAAGTAATATGATATGAATTAATAGAGGGTATTTTCTTTCTGAAACTGAGTTGAGGAAGACCGTGTTCGCAACGCCTAGGTTTTTTAATATTAAAAAGGCAATGATTGGAATAATTACGGTTAGAATAAAAATAGGAAGTATATTGCCACTTTGTAATTCTAAAGGACTGTACTTAGGTGTTGATAGAAAATAAGCAATGGTTCCTGCTATAGGCGCAAAGATGGGGTGGAATATAAAGGATATGACCTTGAAAAAGAACTTCATTAAATCTCTTTTCGGAGTCTTGCAACGGGAATCCCCAATTGTTCCCTATATTTGGCGACGGTTCTTCTTGCAATTGGATATCCTTTATCTTTCAAAATAGCTGCTAGTTTATCATCGGTTAAAGGCTTTCTTTTTTCTTCATTTTTGATAACCGTTTCTAGAATTTTTTTTATCTCCTTGGTAGAAACATCTTCACCCTGTTCGTTCTTCATGGATTCAGAAAAGTATTCCTTTATCAATTTTGTACCATATGGGGTGTCTACATACTTGCTGTTGGCCACCCTGGAAACCGTACTCACGTCCATATCGATTTTATCTGCAATATCCTTAAGTATCATCGGACGTAAATTTCGCTCATCACCGGTCAAAAAATACTCCTTTTGATATTGCATAATGGCGTTCATTGTAATGAACAAAGTCTGTTGTCGCTGTCTTATAGCATCAATAAACCATTTGGCAGCGTCTAACTTTTGTTTAATAAAAAGAACCGTGTCCTTTTGGGATTTTGTTTTATCCTTAGATTCCTTGTACCCCTTGAGCATGTTGCTGTACTCCTTGGAAACATGTAATTCTGGTGCATTACGTCCATTAAGACTGAGTTCCAGTTCTCCTTCTACTATTCGAATGGAAAAATCCGGCACTACGTGTTCTATAATTCGGTTATTACCAGAATAGGAACCTCCAGGTTTTGGGTTCAATTTTTCAATTTCTGTTATTGCGTCTTTTAATTCCTCCTCAGTTACATTGTGCTTTTGAATCAGTTTTTTATAATGCTTTTTTGTGAATTGATCAAAAGACTTTTTAAGTATGGCGATGGCCAATTCAATACTAGGAGTAATTTCCTTTCGCTCCAACTGAATTATAAGGCATTCTTCTAAAGATCTTGCAGCCACTCCAGGTGGGTCCAGTTCCTGTACAATTGCTAAAACCTTTTTTATGGTTTCCTCGTCCGTAAACACATTTTGTGTAAAGGCCAAGTCGTCCAGAATATCGGAAATGGGTCTCCTTATATAGCCACTTTCGTCCACGCTCCCTACTAAAAACTCGGCAATGGCCCACTCCTCGTCGTTAAGGTATACTGTGTTTAATTGATTTATCAAGTATTGGTTGAAGGTTGTTCCAGAGGCATAGGGAACACTCTTTTCATCATCGTCTGCACTGTAGTTATTGGACTGCGTTCTGTAATCCGGTACCTCGTCGTCACTTAAATAGTCATCAATATTGATATCGTCTGCAGCAATGGTTTCGCTATCGCTTTCGTTGTCATAAATATCCTCATAATCATCCGAAGCGTTGTCCAAATCTTCCTTACCACTTTCCAGTGCGGGATTCTCTTCCAGTTCCTGTTTTAAACGTTGTTCAAACGCCTGCGTAGGAAGCTGGATCAACTTCATCAACTGAATCTGTTGAGGAGACAACTTCTGGGAAAGCTTAAATTGTAAGTGCTGCTTTAACATTCTTTTTTTCTGTTATCTATAAAAATAACCAAATACCCTTAAAATTCAGCATTTTGAGGTGTTCTTGGGAAAGGTATGACATCCCTAATGTTCCCCATACCGGTGGCAAACAAAACCAGGCGTTCAAATCCTAATCCAAAACCACTATGAACGGCCGTACCAAATTTTCTTAAATCTAGGTACCACCATAACTCTTCTTCGGGTATATCGAGAGCGGCCATTTTTTCCTTAAGGACATCCAAACGTTCCTCTCTTTGTGAACCTCCTACAATTTCCCCTATTCCCGGAAAAAGAATATCCATGGCCCTAACGGTCTTCCCATCCTCATTTAAACGCATATAAAATGCCTTTATTTTTGCGGGATAATCAAAAAGGATTACGGGACACTTAAAATGCTTTTCTACCAAGTAGCGCTCATGCTCACTTTGAAGGTCCGCACCCCATTCATCGATTAAATATTGGAACTTCTTCTTTTTGTTCGGTTTGCTGTTCCTCAATATTTCAATGGCTTCCGTATAGGTGACACGCTTAAAGTTATTATCGGTGATGAACTTTAGTTTTTCAATAAGAGGCATTTCACTGCGTTCTGTTTGAGGTTTTGATTTTTCCTCTTCCAAAAGCCTATTTTCCAAAAACAAAAGATCTTCCTCACAGTTTTCTAGAACGTACTTGAGAACACTTTTAATGAAGTCTTCTGCCAAATCCATGTTGGCATCCAAATCGTAGAATGCCATTTCCGGTTCGATCATCCAAAACTCTGCCAAGTGCCTAGAGGTATTAGAGTTTTCGGCCCTAAAGGTAGGTCCAAAGGTATAAACCTTGCCCAAGGCCATGGCATAGGCTTCGGCCTCCAATTGTCCCGAAACGGTTAAATTGGTTTCCTTGCCAAAAAAGTCTTCCTTGAAATTTACCCTTCCATCATCGTTTAGGGGTGGGTTCTTTTCATCTAATGTGGTCACGCGGAACATTTCACCAGCGCCTTCTGCATCGGATCCTGTAATGATGGGCGCATGGAAATAATAGAAACCATTATTTCTAAAATATTGGTGAATAGCGAACGATAAGGCCGAGCGAACACGCATTACAGCTGAAAAAGTGTTGGTACGTACCCTCAAGTGCGCTTTTTCCCTAAGGAATTCCAAAGAATGTTTTTTGGGCTGAATAGGGTATACTTCGGGGTCTGCGCCTCCATGTACGAAAATTTCCTTTACCTGTATCTCTACATTTTGACCCTTTCCCTGGCTTTCTACCAAGGTTCCCTTTATTCTAAGGGCGGCACCAGTATTTATTTGCCTTAAAATATCATCCTCAAACTTTTCAAAATCTACCACACATTGTATGTTATTGATAGTAGAACCATCATTTAGGGCAATAAACCTATTGCTCCTAAAGGTTCTTACCCATCCGTTTACAGTAATTTCCTGTAGTAATTGTTTTCCTGTTAGTAGTTCTTTGATGCTTACTGAGCGCATGTTAAATCGATTGAAAATTAAAAATTCAAAGATAGGTTTTTGACCTAAAAGAATACATGAATCCCTTGTGGTTTTAGCCGATGCTTAGTCGTTTTCCTCGTCTTGGGGCAGTATGTCTATTTGGGGTTCCTTTAGTGTTTTCTTATTGGCTATACTTTTCTCCAAGGATAACAATAAAGAAGGTAACAAAATCAAGTTGGCCAACATGGCAAATAGCAAAGTTGCCGAAACCAGTGCTCCTAATGCAACGGTTCCCCCAAAATTTGAGATGACAAAGACCGAAAAGCCAAAGAAGAGTACAATGGAAGTATAAAACATGCTCACCCCGGTTTCCCTTAAGGCAGCGTATACTGACTTTTTGATTTGCCATTTTTTTGATTCCAGCTCCTGTCTATACTTGGCAAGGAAGTGTATCGTATCGTCCACAGAAATTCCAAAAGCTATGCTGAATACCAGAATCGTTGATGGCTTAATAGGTACTCCAATAAATCCCATAATACCAGCCGTGACAATTAACGGTAACAAGTTTGGGATTAGGGATATGACAATCATTCTAAAAGATCGGAATAAATAGGCCATGAATAAAGCAATCAACCCAATGGCAAGTGCAAGGGACATAATCAAGTTTTTTACCAGATATTTGGTTCCTTTTAAAAACAAAAGGGCACTTCCTGTCATGTAAACGGTATAACGTTCCTCGGGAAATATTTTGTTTATGTTTTCTAAAAGGCGCTCCTCAATTTGTTCCATCCTGCTTGTCTTGACATCGCGCATATAGGTAGTCATCCTTGCGACTTGACCAGTACTGTCCACAAAACTTTTAAGTAAGTTCCCATCATCGGATGATTTTCTGGCCACATCCATGATAAATGTATTTTCCTGACTTGTAGGTAGCTGATAATACTTAGGAATCCCATTGTAAAAAGCCTGCTTGGAATATTTAACCAGATTGACTACGGATAGGGAAGGGGATAGTTCGGGAATCTCGGCAACAACCTCTCCAAGACGGTCCATTCTTTTTAAGGTTGCCGGTTTCATTACTCCCTTTGGGTTTTTGGTGTCTACCACAATTTCAACGGGCATAATACCATCGAACTCATTTTCAAAGAAACGGATATCCTTAAAAAACTCAGCCTTTTTGGGCATATCTTCAATGGGACTTCCTGAAATATCGATTTGATAAATGCCAATTATACTCACCACCAATAGGCAGATGGAAACGATATAAACCGCTATTCTTTTATTGCGAACAATATTTTCCATCCAACTCACAAAGGCATCTATCCATTTTTTGTTCAAATGTTTTAAGTGTCTTGTTTTAGGTAAGGAAAGGAAACTGTAAACGATTGGGATTATCAATAAGGATAGGATAAAGATTCCTATAATATTGATTGAGGCCACGATACCAAACTCTTTCAGCAACTTACTATCTGTTATAATAAAGGTGGCAAAACCGGATGCCGTGGTGATATTGGTCATCAATGTGGCATTTCCAATTTTTGAAATAACCCTTTGTAGGGATAATGCCTGGTTACCATGTTTTTTAACCTCTTGCTGGTATTTATTGATAAGAAATATACAATTAGGTATTCCAATTACAATGATCAAAGGAGGTATAAGTGCTGTAAGTACCGTTATTTCGTACTGTAAAAGACCAAGAATACCAAAGGCCCACATTACACCTATGATTACCACACACATAGATATAAAAGTGGCACGAAAACTTCTAAAGAAAAAGAAGAATATTAAAGAGGTTACTCCCAAAGCGGCCAAAATAAACTTCCCGATTTCATCGATTATGTTTTGGGAGTTCATGGTTCGCACATAGGGCATTCCCGAAATATGAACATCCAAACCGGTTTCTTGCTCAAACCTATTTATGAGATGACTTAGGTCTTTTAGAATAAAATCTTTTCTAACACTGGTATTTACAATATCCTTATCCAAGTACATTACCGTTCTAATGGTACCGGATTCCTTGTTATAAATAAGATTATCATAGAAAGGGAGTTCGTTAAAAAGATGTTGGATAATACTATCTACTTGTGCGGCGGATGAGGGAATTTCCTTGATTAAGGGCTGCATTACAAATTTCTGCTCTACCGTATCCTTTACAAGTTCCTGTAAATTATCGGTAGAAAGTACAAAGTCTACCTCTGGGAAAGCGCCCAATTGTTTGCTTAGCTTGTTCCAGCGGTTAAAATTTTCTGGAGTAAATAAAGCAGAATCCCTAATTGCAAATACTACGGCATTACCTTCTTCGCCAAATTGGTTTAAAAAATGTTGATATTCCAGATTCACAGGGTGGTCATCTGGTAAAAGATTGGCTTGCGAATTGGAGAAACGCATATTATCCCACTGCATGGCAAGGAATACGGTAATCCCTGCTATAATAAACAAAATGAGAATTCTATTTCTTAGTATAATGTTGGCCGTTTTGGCCCAAAATCCTTTGGTAAGTTTAGCAACCATACTCCTTTTTAGCAGATTGCAAAGGTAACCAATGTAGCTAATTGTACCTAAAAAGAGATTGAAGAATATATAGGACAAAAAAAGAGCAATCTATGGTCGACTGCTCCTTTTATATTTGAATTTTCAAAAAACTTACACTTTCATGATTTCGGCTTCCTTTGCGATAAGGAAATCGTCTATTTTCTTTACATATTTATCTGTAAGATCTTGTACGTCTGCAACGGCATTCTTTTCCAAATCCTCAGATACATCCAAATCCTTGATTTCCTTATTGGCATCCTGTCGGGCGCTCCTAACACCTACCTTGGCATGTTCTGCTTCCGCCTTGGCTTGCTTAGTCAATTGAATCCTACGCTCTTCGGTCAATGGTGGTACATTTATGATTATCAAATCACCATTGTTCATAGGGTTGAAACCTAAATTTGCGTTCATGATAGCCTTTTCTATTTCAGCAAGCATTCCTTTTTCCCAAGGTTGTACGGAAATTGTTCTACCATCGGGAGTGTTGATATTGGCAACCTGGGATAGAGGTGTTTGTGATCCATAATACTCCACCAATACGGAGGATAGCATAGCCGGGCTTGCCTTTCCAGCTCGTATTTTAAGGAAGGCCCTTTCCAAATGGGCTATTGCGGCATCCATACTTTCTTTGGCCGAGTCTAAGACAAATTGTATTTCTTCGTTCATATCAAAATTTTGTATTCAAAGGCATAAATTATACCAAAATCACATATTTACGGTAGTGCCAACCGCTTCGCCATCCACAATTTTTAAAAGATTTCCTTTTTTATTCATGTCAAAAACAACAATTGGAAGTTCATTTTCTTGGCTCAACGTAAAAGCGGTGGTGTCCATTACCTTAAGGCCTTTCTGGAGCACATCCTGAAAAGAAATGGTGTCAAATTTGGTTGCATTTTTATCTTTCTCAGGGTCTGAGGTATAAATGCCATCCACCCTAGTTCCTTTTAGGATTACATCGGCCTCAATTTCAATGGCCCTTAAAACTGCAGCAGAATCTGTCGTAAAATAAGGATTCCCGGTTCCTCCTCCAAAAATCACGACCCGGCCCTTTTCCAAATGCCGCATGGCCCTTCTCCTAATGAAGGGTTCGGCTACTTCGTTAATTTTAATGGCAGATTGCAAACGTGTTTGCACATCCTTCATTTCAAGGGCACTTTGTAGTGCGAGGCCATTTATAACCGTGGCAAGCATTCCCATATGGTCCCCTTGAACCCTGTCCATTCCCGTGGCAGCACCTGACAAGCCCCTAAAAATATTGCCGCCGCCAATTACGATGGCCACTTCGATACCTTTGTCTACAACATTTTTAATCTCTTCTGCATATTCCTCCAATCTTTTTGGGTCTATTCCGTATTGTTTTTCGCCCATTAAGGCTTCTCCGCTAAGTTTTAAAAGTATCCTTTTATAATGCATCGTTCGATTTGTTTCAAAGCAAAAATAATGAAAAAATTCCATGAAAAGCATTGGTAAATATCTGAGTTCAAAACATAATTATTTGCTAATTGATATTGCTGTCGTTCCTATTTTTAATATCCTTGCAGGATGTTTGATTTTTTTCTATTTATAAAATATTGTAATAATACATAGCATGAAAAAAGCTTTTTTGCATCTGTTGGTCGCCCTATTTTTATATGGTTGTGGCGCATCTAAAAATTTGAGTACCATAGATAAGTCTCCTTTAGTGGTTTCTATGGATTTAGTAAATGTTGTCGATGATCAGGTGAAAGTAACAATAGATCCAGGTGCTTTCACGGCAAATCAAATTTCATTTAGAATTCCAAAGACTGTTCCTGGAACATATAGTAGTGATGATTATGGCCAATATGTGGAAGGTTTTGTGGCTTATGATTATTCTGGAAATCCCTTGGAGGTTTCCAAACAGGATCAAAATACATGGACTATTTCCAATGCAACCAAATTGGACAAGATTTCCTACATGGTCAATGATACCTATGATACAGAGAATGAGGTAGAAGATGCCGTTTTTTCCCCAGCTGGAACAAATATTAAAAAAGGGTCTAATTATATGCTAAACCTGCATGGATTTGTTGGCTATTTTGATGGGTACAAGGAAATTCCCTATCAGTTGACCATTCAAAAACCCGTTGGTTTTGAGGCAGCCACTTCGTTGACCAAGACATCATTGGCAGATGAAGGAAATGGAGATGTGTTTTTGGCCAATAGGTATTTTGAAGTTATTGATAACCCCATCTTTTATACCAAACCTGATAAGGAAGTTTTTAAGGTGGGTAGTATTGAAGTTACCTTAAGTGTGTTTTCACCAAACGGCACGTACCATGCTAGCGATTTGAAGGAACGTATGGAAAGTATGATGACTGCCCAAAAGGCTTTTTTAGGAGATATCAATACTACAAATAAATATAATATTTTACTGTATTTGTCTACTATGGAGGATACCGATGCAAAGGGGTTTGGAGCACTTGAACATCACACATCCACAGTGGTAGTTCTTCCTGAAGCTATGCCTAAGGAAAGACTGGAGCAGGCAATGGTAGATGTAGTATCACATGAATTCTTTCACATCGTAACCCCGCTGTCCGTGCATTCCAATGAAATTCATTATTTTGATTACAATGCACCAAAAATGTCACAACATTTATGGATGTATGAAGGTACTACGGAGTACTTTGCCAATTTATTTCAGGTGCACGAAGGGTTGATAGACGAAGCAGAATTTTATGAGCGCATGAGACAGAAAATGGCTAATGCGAAGGCCTATGATGATACCATGTCCTTTACGGTAATGAGCAAAAATATATTGGAAGCTCCATATGAAAGCAATTACGCAAATGTTTACGAAAAAGGAGCTTTAATCAATATGGCATTGGATATTTTGATTAGGGAGAAAAGTAACGGTGAAAGAGGAGTACTTTGGTTAATGAAGCAACTCTCAAAAAAATATGGGGTTAATACACCTTTTAAGGATGATCAGTTAATCGACGAAATAGTGGCCTTAACATATCCTGAGGTCCAGGATTTTTTTAATGAACATGTTATTGGCGATACTCCTATAGATTATGCCATGTATCTGGAAAAAATGGGATTAAGTATGGCAAAAGTAGAGGAACAAACGGGTTATTTTTTACAAGGTGAGATTCCTTATATCGATGTGGATCAATCTGCCGGCGACGCAATTTTTGTAAGAAAAGGAATTGAATTGAATTCTTTTTTTACCAGCTTGGGTGTTCAAGGAGGGGATGTTATTAAGAGCATCAATGGAACAGACATAAATTTGGAGTCTATAAGACCGATTATTGGTCAAAGTTTTGGATGGACCCCGGATACTACCATTTCAATGGAACTAGAGAGGGATGGGGAAACCATTACTGTAGAAGGATCTGTAGGTAAACCTACCATTGTTGTAAATAAAATCACTCCAATGGAAGATGGCTCTAGCGAGGTTCAGAAACTTAGAAATGATTGGTTGAAAAATTAGTAAAGAAGTATGGAACAAAAAATGCCGGGCAATCGCCCGGCATTTTTATTTATGTTTGGTTGAATCTGATGATTAACCCAAAGCAACTCTTTTAAATCCTGTCACTTCCAAGTTTGAATCAACAGATTTCACATATTGAGCAACACTTTGTTTACTGTCTTTAATGAAATCTTGATTAACCAAAGTATTGTCCTTAAAGAATCTTTTTAATTTTCCTTTGGCGATGTTGTCCAACATGGCCTCAGGCTTTCCTTCTTGACGCAATTGGTCCTTTGCGATTTCTATTTCTTTGTCAATAACCGCTTGGTCAACGCCTTCTTCGTTCAAGGCTACCGGGTTCATGGCAGCAGCTTGCATGGAAACGTCCTTGGCAACGACATCAGCACCATCAACAGCAGCTGATAAACCTGTAAGAACGGCGATTTTGTTACCTGCATGAATATAGGAGCCTACGAAAGGGGCACTTAATCTTTCAAATCCACCAATTTCGATTTTTTCTCCAATAACACCGGTCTGTTCGGTCAATTTATCCTGAACGGACATACCTTTGAAATCAGCAGCCAAAAAATCTTCTTTATTATCATAGTTTATGGCCAAATCTGCCAATTCGTTGGCCAATGAAACAAAGGAATCATTTTTGGCTACGAAGTCAGTTTCACAGTTAAGGGAAATAATGACCCCACTGGTATTGTCATCATTAACTTTCGCGATGGCTGCACCTTCTGAGGAATCCCTGTCCGCCCTATTTGCAGCAACTTTTTGACCTTTTTTGCGAAGGATTTCGATTGCCTTGTCAAAATCACCTTCGGCTTCAACCAAGGCTTTTTTGCAATCCATCATTCCGGCTCCGGTAGTCTGTCTTAATTTATTTACTTCTGCGGCTGTAATCTTTGCCATTATTTATGTTTTTTATTCCCTAAACAGGGAGGTTCAATTATCAATTTGTATAAAAGTACTTTTATTCAACACCGCCTTTAACGCTGTCTTGCCATTCCTTTAGCTCGTCCCATTTTCCATCAGCGGCCATTTTGGCTTGTTTTGGCCATGAAGTTGGATCTAGATGGGCCATTCTGGAGCTGGCTTCGGTCAAAATCTCTTTCATCTTATCCGCATCTGCTTTTGCAACTTTGGCAAACGTGTCCAATCCGGCATTGGAAAGTGCCTCTGCGGCTTTTGGTCCAACACCTTCAATTTTGGTCAAATCATCAGCATCGGCAGAATCTGCTTTTTTATCTTCCTTAACAGCTTCTTTAGTTGCTTCTACATCAACGGTTACGTTAGGAACTTTATCAACTACCGGTGTAGGTTTTGTATCAACTTTATCCGGGGTAGGTTTTAAATCCTCCTTATTTTCTTTTTCCTTTTTCTTGGATCCTTTTTCTTTCTTGCCTTCTGGAGATTCTGCTTTTTCAGACTTACGCTCAGCAAGACCTTCGGCAACGGCCTCGGTTACTTGAGACATAATAATCTCGATGGATTTTGAGGCATCATCATTGGATGGAATTACAAAATCAACATCCCTTGGGTCTGAGTTCGTATCCACCATGGCAAAAATTGGAATGTTCAATTTTTGAGCTTCTTTTACGGCGATGTGTTCCCTCATAGTATCAACGATGAACAAAGCACCTGGTAAACGGGTCATTTCAGAAATAGAACCTAAGTTCTTTTCCAATTTTGCCCTTAAACGGTCAACTTGCAAACGCTCTTTTTTGGATAGGGTGTTGAAAGTTCCATCTTTCTTCATTCTATCGATGGAAGCCATTTTTTTAACGGCTTTACGGATAGTTACAAAGTTGGTCAACATACCACCTGGCCATCTCTCTGTAATGTAGGGCATGTTTACGTTCGCTGCCTTTTCAGCAACAATGTCCTTTGCCTGTTTTTTAGTGGCAACGAAAAGAATTTTTCTTCCGGAAGCAGCAATTTTGCTCAAAGCTTCATTAGCCTCGTCCAATTTTGCAACTGTTTTGTAAAGATTGATTACGTGAATACCATTACGCTCCATGTAGATGTAAGGAGCCATGTTCGGATTCCACTTTCTGGTTAGGTGGCCAAAATGCACACCTGCTTCTAATAATTGTTTTACTTCGACTTTCGCCATTTTAAATTTAGTTTACGTTCTTATGAAATAGCAATGATAAAGTGGTATCCCAAACTATGGAAAGCCTTTATCATTTAGATGCTAAACTAATTTACCTTTATTTTAAAGTGAATAAAGGGTTTTTAAGTGTCCAAAATTGGACTTTCAATGAACTTGTTAATAAATATACCGGACGTAGACCGGCACTCAAGAAATATAAATAAGCATCCGCCAGAGGACGGATGCTTTGAAAATTCGTTTGATTAACGCTTGGAGAACTGGAATTTCTTACGGGCCTTTTTCTGACCAAATTTCTTACGCTCTACCATTCTTGGATCCCTTGTCAATAAACCTTCTGGCTTAAGGGTAGCCCTGTTTTCAATATCCACTTCGCACATGGCTCTGGAAATGGCCAACCTGATTGCTTCGGCCTGTCCTGTAATACCACCACCGTAAACATTTACCTTAACATCGTAATTGTCAGTAGTATCGGTAAGTGTAAATGGTTGTTTTACTTTATACTGCAAAGTGGCAGTTGGAAAATAAACGTTCAAATCTTTATTGTTAATGGTGATAGTACCATTTCCTTGTGAAAGGTACACCCTGGCAACAGCAGTTTTTCTTCTTCCTATTTTATGAACTATTTCCATTATTTAATATCTTTTAAATTTACTGCAGTAGGTTTTTGAGCTTCTTGTCCGTGTTGCTGTCCCGCATAAACCTTAAGGTTTCTGAAAAGATCGGCACCCAATCTATTTTTAGGAAGCATTCCTTTGATGGCTTTTTCTACAATGGCAGCTGGGTTTTTACTCAACAACTCCTTTGCAGAAGTAAAACGTTGTCCACCTGGATAACCAGTGTACCTTTGGTAGGTCTTGTCTTCCCATTTGTTGCCGGTCAAGATAATTTTTTCAGCGTTGATGACAACAACATTGTCACCGCAATCAACATGTGGAGTAAAGCTTGGTTTATGCTTTCCTCTCAATAAATTAGCCACTTTTGAGGATAAACGACCCAACGTTTCTCCTTCGGCATCTACCAACAACCACTCTTTGCTTACGGTAGATTTGTTGGCGGAAATGGTTTTATAACTTAGTGTATCCACTGCTACTGTTTTTAACAATTAATCTATTCAATCCCGTGAAACGGGCTGCAAATGTACAACTATAAACTTGAATTGCAAATAGTTGTTTCTTATTATTTTTAGTTTTTTTCTTTTCTTCTAATCAGGGCAAAAATACGCTCAAATATCCTATTTCCTTACAATGTTAAAAAAAGACTAAAATACACGTAATAAAGTAACAATTACCCAATTTTTGGGTCTTTCAATCAAAGCAACGATCAACCATGTTAAACAAATTGGGATGGACGTCAATATTCCTGTTGGCGTTTTTAAGCCTTTATGCACAAGAAGATTCTGTAAGCGTTTCTAAAAGAACTTATGTCACAAAAGCATTACCTGTAGGGGAAGTATTGGAAATTGATGGTATGTTAAACGATAAAGGTTGGAACGTTGTGCCGTTGGAAGGTGATTTTACCGTTTTTGACCCTAATAATGGTGAAACTCCCAGTCAACCCACAAAGTTTAAGATAACATACGATTCCAAATTTCTTTATATAGGAATACGGTGCTACGATAGTATTCCTTCCAAAATTGAAAGGCGATTGGCGCGAAGGGATAATTTTGCGGGGGATTGGATTGAGATTAACATAGATAGCTACAACGACAAGCGTACAGGATTTTCCTTTAATGTTTCCGCGGCCGGGGTAAAGGGGGATGAGTTTATTTCTCAAAATGGAAACAACTGGGACCCCAGTTGGAATCCTATTTGGTATACAGCTACGAATATTGATAAAGAAGGATGGACGGCCGAAATGAAAATTCCCTTTAGCCAAATAAAATTTGGCGCCAAGGAAGAACAGATATGGGGTTTGCAGTTAAACAGAAGATTTTTTAGGGCCGAAGAACGATCTTTATGGCAACCCATGCCAAGGGATGCTCCCGGCTGGGTTAGTGAATTTGGAACGTTGAGAGGTCTTTTTGATATACAGCCACAAAAACAATTGGAAATCCAGCCCTTTGTGGTCAATCAATTGGACACCTATCCCCCAGAGGCGGGCAATCCATTTAGGGACGGCAGTGATTTTAGGTTTAATGGTGGTTTGGACGCCAAGATCGGAATAACCAATGACTTAACATTGGACTTGACGGTCAATCCAGATTTTGGTCAGGTTGATGCAGATCCAGGTGCAATTGCCTTGGATGGTTTTCAGATATTCTTCGAGGAAAGAAGGCCTTTCTTCATTGAGAACAAAAATATTTTCGATTACGAATTTGCCGATGGTAACGATAACCTTTTTTATAGTCGCAGAATTGGTAGAAGTCCGCAGGGTTTTGTTGTGGATGAGGATGCGGAATATGTTGATCAACCCAAAAACTCCACAATATTGGGGGCTGCAAAATTTTCTGGAAAGACAAAGAATGGTTGGTCCTTGGGATTGTTGGAAAGTGTCACCGGAAATATGTATGCCGATGTACTGGACACTTTAGGAAACGGCCGAAGAGAATTGGTGGAACCTCTGACAAATTATTTGGTGGGCAGGGTTCAAAAGGATTTTAACCAGAGGAATTCTTACGTTGGTGGAATTATTACTGCTACCAATAGAAATATTCCCGATAACCTTAATTTTTTAAGAAAATCGGCATACTCCGGAGGTTTGGATTTTAAGCACAATTGGAAAGAGAGGAAGTACTATGTTGAAGGTAACTTTGTAGGAAGCCATATTGTAGGAAGTGAAGAAGCAATAGAACAAACCCAGACCAGTATCACACATCTTTTTCAAAGGGTGGATGCAGATCATGTGGAGGTGGATGGTACAAGAACATCAATGACAGGAACAGGAGGCAAACTAGAAGCGGGAAAAGCCGGTGGGGGTAGTTGGAGATATAATGGAGGGGTCCTATGGCGTTCTCCCGAACTGGAATTGAACGATGTAGGCTTTTTAAGGCAGGCCGATGAAATAAAACAATATGCCCAGCTTCGTAGGTTGTTTTTAAAGCCTACAAGTTTGTACAGGACCGCACAGTTGGGGTTGGAACAATTTACTACCTATGATTTTCAAGGAAACTATAATAGGATTCAATACGAATTCCAAGGTTTTATAAATTATAAGAACAATTGGTGGACAGAAGCTGGAGCAGCCCATAAACCTAGGATTTTCTCGAATACAGTTTTACGAGGTGGCCCGAGATGGCAATGGTCCGAAGAAAATTTTTGGTATGTATTTTTTGGATCGGACAGAAGAAAAAAATTCAACTTTACATTGGGTTATGTAAACAGTCAAGCCGCAGAGGACAACTTTTCGTTAAAGCGATACGTGTTCCGATGTAATTACCAGCCTTTTGATGCATTTAGTCTATCCCTTTCGTCAGAATATGAGGAAAACCCCAATAAGACGCAGTATGTGGCCGAAACCTCATTCAATGGATCCCCTAGATATATTACAGCCAATATAGACCAGCGTACGTTTAATACCACCATTCGGTTTAATTATAGCCTGAATCCCAATCTCTCCATCCAATATTATGGTGAACCCTTCATCTCTAGGGGAATCTATGATGCCTTTAACTATGTGAACAATCCTATAGCGGAGAAATTGAATGAGAGAGTAACCCTGTTTTCGGACACACAAATTTCAAGGCCCAACAATACAGGTTCATATCTAGTCGATGAAAACCTGGACGGAAATATGGATTACGAGATTGAGGACCCCGACTTTTCTTTCGTACAATTTAGGTCAAATTTGGTTTTGCGATGGGAATATATTCCCGGATCTGAAATCTTCTTGGTTTGGTCCCAGGGGGTGGTTGGCTTTGGTGACCCTACAGAAACCTTGGGAAGGAATTTGGACAGTCAGATTCTCGGTCAGAAAAAGGACAATACTTTTCTTTTAAAGGCAACCTATAGATTTATCTTGTAATTCCTTTTTTGAGACTTAAAAAGCATTTATGTTTTAGGGAAATATTATGATATTTAATACGTTCTATATCTGAACAATAAATAGCGTATATATGAGAAATAGTATTTTCTTGTTTCTTCTGTCATCATTCATTTTTTCTTGTAGTTCTGATAAGGGCAACGGTTTGGAAATAGAAACTTCTGCTAGTATCGTTGGGACATGGGATGCCACTGAGCTTCGAATTGATGAGTCTACCGCCAGTGATAATGCCATTTTTGGAAAGGAAATTCTTGACTACCTAACGGACAAGGATTGTTACATAATCACCTTACGATTTAATGAGGATTTGACCGCTACGGCAACGAATTCTGCAAACTACATAGAAATTAATGCTACTCAAACAGGCTTGGACATTCCTTGTCCAACAACATCGGATACGGAATCCAGTACCTATACCTATGAAAACAATGTGGTATCCTTTGTGGATATAGATGGAAATATCGTCGAGGTAGATGTCACCATAGACGGGGACATTATGTTGGTAGACGCCGCCGACTTGCAAATACCGGAGTTCAATGAAAGTGGGCAATTGGTTTTCCAAAGAAGATAATGACCATCTTAAATGATATTAAACAAAAACCTTCAATGTAATGTTGGAGGTTTTTTGTTTTCCGTATTATTTTAACATTTTTAATGCTAAAATGGTGTATTTAAGTCCTATTTTTCAGGCTATATTTTTCAAAGCCAAAAATTGAAAGCATTAAATGTTAAATCTTTCCGACTAGGAGTAATTAAATTCCAATCGTTTTTATTTTTCACTTTATTGCTAAATGGCTGTATTGATCCCGTAGCACCTGAATTTGATTTTAATGGAGGCCTTATTTTCGTAGATGCTTTTGCCTCTAATATACCTATTTCCTGTTTTGTAACCATTGAAAAGTCTGATACACAATTTGGATTTTCCTATCCTTGCGAGGTGCCATGTTGGAGAATTCGTTATAACGAGGAAGTAAGTTTATTCAAGGACGAATTTACCAATGGCAAATCAATTCAGGACTTGTCTGTGGCGATTTTAACCTTGTATACAAAAGAAAATACCCTTGTTTTCGTAGAACAGTTATCTTTAACCCCTAAGGCTTACAAATATTATAAAAACATTAAAGGACATAGTGGATAATAATGAAGGTATTAATGCTCCTCCGCCAGCTGCTTTGATCGGGAATATGTATAACGTTTCGGATGAGGAAGTAATTGTTCTAGGAAGATGTACAGCCACGGCAAGTACCGACTTTTCTATTCTTATTGACCGTTCGGGTATAGAGGAAAGACCTTTGGAGGAAAAACCGCCATTCCGGATTGAAACCGGACTTGGGCAAGTCGTAGTGACTTTTCCCTGTGTAGAAGGTAGATACAGAACATCTCTAACACCAATGGGATGGCGGGATTAATAATTTTAAATGGATGAAATTGAAAAGGATTTTTGTTTTTTTTACCATTAAACCAAAACGGTTAGTTTTACTTGCTACGGTTCTTCTACTAAATTCGTGTATCGACCCAGTAACTCCTGAATATGACTATGAAGATGGTTTGATCTTTATAGAAGGTTTTGCCAGTTCCAATGCTGGTGCATCATTTGTCACAATCAATGAATCTATAACGGAATTTGGTATCAGAGGGTTAAACTTTATACAGGGTGCATCCGTGGTGGTTGAAAATGTTGATAATGGTCAGTCAATAAATTTTATAGAAATAGCGAATACTTACGTCTCGCCCCAGGAATTTATGGTAGTACCTGGAGAACGATGGAAGCTTACGGTGATTCTCCCCGATGGTAGAGTATATGAGTCCGAACCTGAACCGGTTTTGGAGCCTGTGCCAATAGAGGATGTGTCCATAGACTATGTTAAGGAGTTGGAATATCGGGAGGGGTTGGACAAGTTTATACCCGGACACAAAATTATTGTCAGTTTTGATGACCCTGGAGAAGGGGAGAATAATTATTATTGGAGTTACCGGTCTTTTGAAAACCTTAATTATTGTATTCGATGTTATGAAGGAATATATAGAAACGGAAAATGCATTCCATACGATCTTAGTAATAGACAATTAAGGTATTTTGATTATCTCTGTGAAACCGAGTGCTGGAGAATTAGATATTCAGAAGAAGTAAATATTTTCGATGATCAATTTACCAATGGGAAGACCATCTCTGGTTTGGAAGTTGGTAAAATTCCTCTTTATACCAATGAGGAGATGGTCATTGAGGTACAGCAATTTTCTTTGACTCCTGCAGCCTATAAATACTATAAAGTCCTAAAGGATATAGTGGACAATTCGTCAGGTTTCAACGCTCCACCCCCTGCCGCCCTTATTGGAAATCTTTATAATGTGAACGACGCCGATGAATTTGTTTTGGGTAGGTTTACGGCAGCGGCCTCTTCGGTGGCCAATGTTTTTGTGGAAAGAGTATACATTGATGATCCGGTCCTGGAAGGTTTGCAGCCGCCTAATATATCGTTGGAACCCACAATGAATTCTCCATATCCACCGCCGCCAACACAGCTTGCCCCCTGTGAAGAATCGAGATATAGAACGGCCATAGAACCCGCAGGCTGGCAATAAAAAACAAAATATGACAGATAAAGCCCAACACCTTATTGCTGTAATAGTTCTACTCCTTGTAGGCCTTATCTCTAATGCCCAGAACTACACATTATCCTTGATAGTTTTGACCGAGGGAACAGATTTGCCTTTGGATAATGCGCAAATAGCCATAAACCCTTGTTCTTGTGGTGGTGTTTCCAACGAAGCTGGTCGTTTCTCAATAGAGTTGCCACAAGGGGAGTACACATTAACCGTAAACTATATAGGATTTGCTCAAGAAGCCTTTAACGTGTCACTCAAAGAGAGCAAGATAATTACAGTAAAATTAAGACCGCAAGAAGAACAGTTGTCAGAGGTAATCGTGCGTGCAAAACAAGTCTTGGATAATCTAGAATCCCCCCAAATGGGCGCTTTGGAACTAAATGCCCAAGAACTTAAAAAAATCCCTGCTGCTATAGGCGAATTTGATGTACTAAGGGGCATGACCTTATTGGCCGGGGTTAACAATGCAGGTGAACTTAGTAATGGACTGTCCGTTCGGGGAGGGTCTTTGGACCAAAATTTATTACTTTATGACTATGCCCCCGTTTTTAATCCAACCCATCTTTTTGGGCTTTTTTCAGTTTTTACCCCGGAAGCCGTATCCTCGGTTGATCTGTATCGGGCCAATATTCCGGCCAGATTTGGGGGCAGAACTACTTCGGTATTGGATGTTAAGGTAAAGAATCCCTACACAAATAAGTTTAAGTTAAGTGGAGGCGTGGGTTTGGTATCCAGTAGGTTGTCTATGGAAACTCCCTTGATTCAAGATAAGTTGATGGTAAGTATAGGAGGCAGGGTTGGCTTTACGGATTTTTTACTTCCGCTCTTCTCTGAAAGACTGAAAAATACTAAAGCCAATTTTCAGGACGCTACGATGAAACTATTGTATTTGCCATCAGAAAAGGATCAGGTGTCTTTTACAGGTTTCTATACCAAGGATTTCTATCAACTAGATCTCATTACCAAAATTCAAAATATCAATTCGGAAAGCAATCAGTACGATTTTAGAACTTTGAACGGAACTTTAAACTGGACACATAGTTTTAATAATGATGTCAATTTAAGGAACATTTTTGTGGCTAGTGATTATAAACCTAGGACTATTTTTCCAGAACAGGGAAATGACAATGATATTGAATTTGTTTCTGGTATCAATTATTTAAGTTTCGTTTCGGAATTATCCAATATAGTAAATGATAAGGTAGATTATTATGGTGGGGTGCAGGTCAATAAATACACTATTCAGCCAGGTAACCTTGATCCTGGAAACGGAAACAGCATTCTTCCGGTTGATCTTGGTCAAGAAAATAGCTATGTCTTTGCAGGATACGGTAACCTAAATTGGTTGTTGGGAGAAAGATTTAAATTTTCGGCGGGTCTTAGATTCAATCATTTCGTTTTTGTTGGTCCGTATACCCAAGGATATTTTAATGATATCACGGGAGAGCTGGTCGGGACCACAATATTTGAAAAAGGTGCAGGAGTAAAGACTTATAATGACTTGGAACCTAGATTAGGCCTTAACTATAAGGTCAGCGAAGTTACTTCAATAAAGGCAAGTTACGCGCGGTTAAATCAGTATTTACAGAATGTGTACAACTCTACAACGCCTTTGCCAACATCACGTTGGAAAACCTCGGACCCCAATATTGTGCCACAGTCCAGTGATGCTTTTGGAGTAGGGATTTATACGGGTATTGAGGATAATACCATTGAACTTGGTCTGGAGGGTTATTATAGAACCTCGGATAATAACCTTACCTACAAACCCGGAGCTGACTTTTTTTTGCAGGAATATTTGGAAAGGGATATTGTGCAGGCCGAAGGGAAGGCCTATGGGGTTGAACTAAGTTTTAGGAAACCCAAGGGTAAGTTTAATGGGTGGTTCAATTATACGTGGTCCAGAAGTTTATTGAAATCCCAGAATGAAAAATTGGCCGATCGGATAAACAATAATCAATGGTACGCCTCTGATTTTGATCGCCCTCATGTGTTTAATGGTACGGTAAACTTTGAAGGTGATCCCTATAACACTTGGAGCTTCAATTTTACGGCGCAAACAGGTAGACCCTATACCGCGGCCAATAGTGTATTTAAGCTAGAGGACTTGGATATACCCATTTTCTTGGAAAGAAATAACGCAAGGTTAAGGCCTTATCATAGATTGGACTTCTCTTGGAAGGTTTCCTACAGTAAAAAGCCAAATAGAAAATGGAAAGGTGACTGGATATTTACAATTTACAATGTCTATGGCAGGAGAAACCCTTTTAATCTATATTACACCCAAAGACAAGGGCCTGAGGATGCAAATGTTTTCCTAGGTAGCCCTTTGGGATCTTATGAGATATCTGTTTTGAATAGTCCCTTGTTCGCCCTGACCTATAACTTTGTTTTTGAATAGTCCTTATTGCTTAAAAAACTTCTTTTGAATCTTTTGTTCGGATGAATTGATGGTAATAAGATAAATGCCCAGCCCCAAATTGGCAATGGGTATATTCAAAGCATTGTTCTTTATTTCCCATTGGTAGTTCATCATTGTATTTCCATAGGTATCTGATATTCTTATGAGTGCCCTTTCCGAGTTTTGAAGCCCTAAAATGTTGATGACGTTTGTAGCGGGATTGGGAAAAACTTTTACTTCCTGATGATTTGATTTTACTTCTGGACCTGTCTTTTGTTGTGAAAACATCTGGGTCGTAAATAAGTAAAACAAAAGAACGACCATTCGCTTCATCGGTCTAGATTTTTATAGTAGTTAATAATCCAACGCATTCTTGATTCACTTTAGTGTGCTTTTAGGATTGTTTAACGTTTCTAGAAGTTATAATTAGTTTTCTGTTAAATTAAATATGGTATTTTGGCTTGTTTGCTCAATAAACTTGGTATTACTGGTAAAATAGCATAGAAATTGGAGAATATTCTTGTTTTAATGGCCAAAAACGATGGTCAACTTTGTACCGTATAATTTTAATACATTTTGTTATGAAGCATACAAAAGTTTACCCTACAATATGGCAGTCGATTCCTTTCTCCTTGGATATGATGGATCAATGGGACGATAAGGGAAATAGAATAGAGGATTTGATACTTAGCAACGAGACCGCTTTGGAAAAAGGAGTTTCTGAAATGATATTGAATGTTTCCAAATTATCAGTTTTTGATGATAGAGGGGAAGAACATTTTATAGATAAGTTCAAGGGAAATGAAGCTCTTAACTTAAAAGGGGTTCATACTGGGTTGTTCATAAAAACAAGAGAAGTCTTGGAATTGGAACCGGGTAGGTATGTGTCGTTTCGGTTTTATTTAAAAGGCAGAGACAATAGTTTTATCTATAAAGATAGGAGTGTACAGGAAATTTCTGGGTTTTTCTTTTTGGATTTTGAAATCCAGAATGGATTGGTTCTTAACGGAGAAGAATCCAAACAGGTTATCCTAAGGTTTGATTTTGAACCCTATTCGCTAAGCAGTTTTTTTAAGTCTATAATTAGTCGCTTTAAAAAGCGCGAATCCAAAAAGCAGCGTTGGGCCAATAGTTTAGGTTAAGAATAAAATGAAAACAAAAAGGCACCTTTTAAAGGTGCCTTTTTAAATTTTAATGGGCAACAAGCCAGTTGTTACCTTCGCCCAGCTCCACATCCAAAGGAACAGATAGTTTATAGGCGTTTTCCATTTCGGATTTTATCAATGTTTTTAGTTCTTCCAGTTCAGGTTTATAGATGTCAAAAACCAATTCATCGTGTACCTGTAAAAGCATTTTTGATTCGTAATCACCTTTTTGAAGTTTTTTATGGATATTTATCATGGCGATTTTAATAATATCCGCGGCGCTTCCTTGTATGGGGGCATTCACCGCATTTCGTTCTGCTGCTCCACGGACTACGGCATTGCTGCCGTTGATGTCCTTTAAATATCTTCGTCTACCCAAGACTGTTTGTACATACCCATTTTCACGGGCAAAATCTATCTGCTCACTTATATAGTTCCTAAGCTTGGGATAGGTTTTGTAGTAGGTGTCAATAAGCTCCTTGGATTCTGATCGTGACAAGTCGGTCTGATTACTTAGGCCAAAGGCCGAAACTCCATAAATGATTCCAAAATTTACGGTCTTGGCATTGCTTCTCTGTTCTCTGGTAACCTCTTCTATGGGTACATTGAATACCTTGGAAGCGGTGGAAGCGTGAATGTCTTCCCCATTTTTGAACGCCTCAATCATAGTGTCCTCCTCACTTAAGGCGGCAATGATGCGCAATTCTATTTGGGAATAATCCGCCGCCAATAAGGTATAATCATCATTTCTTGGTATAAAGGCTTTTCTCACCTGCCTTCCGCGTTCTGTTCGTATTGGAATATTTTGGAGGTTGGGATTATTACTGCTTAGCCTGCCTGTTGCCGCTACGGTTTGCATATAATCCGTATGAACCCTCCCTGTAGTAGGTTCTACCTGACCGGGAAGCGCGTCCACATAGGTACTTTTTAGTTTGGTAAGCCCACGGTAATCTAAAACATTTTGAATGATTTCATGGTCCTTGGCCAAGTAGGACAATACGTCTTCCGCCGTAGAGTATTGCCCTGTTTTGGTTTTCTTAGGCTTGTCCACCAAGTTCATTTTGTCGAACAATATTTCTCCCAACTGTTTTGGAGAGCCAATATTGAATTCCTCGCCTGCGGCCTCATAAATCTTCTTTTCCAAAGAGGCAATGTCACTTTCCAAGGCTTCGGATAGGGATTTAAGGAAGTCAATATCCAAATTGATGCCTTCCAGTTCCATGTCTGCCAAAACTTTTAATAAAGGGATTTCGATGTCATTGAACAGCCCGTCGGTTTTGGCTTCTTCCAGTTCCGGTCTAAAATGTTGGGCCAGTTGAAAGGTTACATCGGCATCCTCAACCGCATATTCCGTTTGTTTTTCCAAGGGGACATCACGCATGGATAATTGGTTTTTTCCTTTTTTTCCTATGAGTTCCGTTATGGAGATTGGCGTGTAGTTCAGATAGGTTTCGGACAAAACATCCATATTATGCCTCATATCCGGATTGATGAGGTAGTGTGCCAACATGGTATCAAAGAATTTTCCCATGACCTTGATATTGTATTTGTCAAGTACTTTAATATCATACTTTAGGTTCTGTCCAATTTTCTCTATGTCTTCGGCTTCAAAGAAGGGTCTTAGTTCCTCCAAAATTTCTTGTGCGTTCTCCTTTCCTTCCGGAATGGGAATATAAAACCCTTTAGTGGCTTCCCACGAGAATGAAATACCCACGAGTTCCGCTTCCAACGGATTAATGGATGTGGTTTCGGTATCAAAACAAACCGATGTTTGCTTCATCAGGTTTTGAAGAAATAACTTCATGCCTATTCCAGGAGTCACGCTTTGGTAGGAATGTGGGATGTCCGAAATCGTATTTCTACTGGAGGTATCCTTGATGGTCGCTGGCGAAGCACCGTCACCACCGAACAAGGAAAACTGACCACTACCGGCCGAGGCGGACACTTTTTTTGCAGTCTCGGTACTGGTTACCTGAGTTTGGGTGGTTTCTTCTGTTTCTCCCGAAAATATTTTAATGAACTGGTCTTTGAGTCTTCTAAATTCCAGTTCCTCAAAAATCTTTTGTACGGCCTCACTATCGGGAACGGAAAGTTCATAGTCTTCCGCATTAAAGGTAACGTCACAATCGGTACAAATGGTCGCCAATTTCTTGGATAGTAACCCTAGCTCCGCATTTTCGATGATTTTCTCTTTCATTTTGCCTTTCAACTGGTCCGTATTTTCCAAAAGACCCTCCAAAGTACCAAACTGTTCGATAAATTTTTTGGCGGTTTTGTCCCCTACGCCGGGAAGCCCTGGTATATTATCACTGGCGTCCCCCATCATGCCCAAATAATCGATTACCTGTTCCGGACGCTCAACCCCAAAACGCTTTTGAACTTCTGGGATACCCCAAATTTCAATACCGTTACCCATTCGGGCAGGACGGTACATAAAGATGTTTTCGGTCACCAATTGCCCAAAATCCTTGTCCGGAGTCACCATAAAGACTTTATAACCTTCTTTTTCCGCCTGCTTTGACAGGGTGCCGATAATATCATCTGCCTCCCAACCTTCAAGAACAACGGATGGAATGTGCATGGCTTTCAAAATATCCTGTATGTAGGGTATCGCAATTCTGATGGCATCGGGGGTTTCATCCCTATTAGCCTTATATTCTGGGAAAAGCTCTGTTCTTTCAGCACTTCCGCCTTTATCAAAACAAACTGCCAGATGATCGGGCTTTTCGCGCTTTATTACATCGAACAAAGAATTCATGAACCCCATGATAGCCGAGGTATCCATCCCCTTGGAATTTATTCTCGGGTTTTTTATCAAGGCATAATAGCCACGAAAAATCAATGCGTAGGCGTCTAGAAGAAATAGTCTTTTTTGTTCGGACATTTTAGGAAAATAAAAGTGAGTTTATAAAAGTACGAAGTTTGTTTTTAAAGCCGATAGACTTAAGATTCTAAATAACTACCCGAAGGATTATTGACATGACCTTCTTGGGTATAGGTCCTATAGGTAAACCCGGGATGAATGCAATAGGCCCCGGTTTCCCCATTTTTATTGATGGCGATAAATCCTATTTGGAAGTCCTGTTTGTCCTTGTTTTTGGCAATAATTCGTTTTACGCCTTCCTCACAGGCCTCTTGGGGCGATTTGCCCTGACGCATCAGTTCAACGATCAAAAAGCTGCCTACGGTACGCACCACTTCTTCTCCAACCCCCGTGGCCGTGGCACCGCCGACTTCATTATCCACAAAGAGTCCTGCGCCAATAATGGGGGAGTCGCCCACGCGTCCGGCCATTTTATAGGCCATACCACTCGTTGTGCAGGCTCCTGCAATATCCCCATTTTTGTCTATGGCCAACATGCCAATGGTGTCATGGTTTTCTATATTGATTATGGGCTTGTATTGGGAGGTTTTTTTCCACTCTTCCCATTCTTGTTTTGATTTTTCGGTCAATAGGTTTGTCCTTTCAAAGCCTTGCTCGTAGGCGAATTGTTCTGCACCTTTTCCAACGAGCATGACATGGGGTGTTTCTTCCATCACCTTTCGGGCAACTGAAATAGGATTGGCTATATTTTGAAGTGCCAACACGGCACCGCAGTTGGCATCCTTGTCCATAATACAGGCATCCAAGGTCACGTTCCCATCACGGTCTGGTCTACCACCGTTTCCTACGGTCTGGTTATCCAGATTGTCCTCTTCTACCATAACACCTTGATGAACGGCATCTAAGGAGTTTCCTCCAGAATTCAGAACTTCCCATGCCTTGGCAGTAGCGTTTCCAAAATCCCAAGTGCAAATAGCAATGGGAATATTGCTTTTTGATGCATTGTTCATGGTTCTAAATTCCTTGAGGGGACTTCCGGACGATGCGATTAATGGGGCGGTTATCATTCCTGCGGTCAAGGTGCTGGAATTTTTAAGAAACTTTCTTCTTTTCATGGTCGTGGTTCTTTACTTTTAAGAAATTTAAATATAAGAAGATGCTTGTAGAAGTTTGTGCAAATTCTTTGGAATCTGCCATCAATGCGGAAAAGGCAGGGGCCGATAGAATTGAGCTTTGTTCCGAGTTGGCCGTTGGCGGTATCACCCCTTCCTATGGACTGTTAAGGGCGGTAAAGAAGCATATTTCCATTCCTGTACATGTATTGATACGGCCCAGAAGTGGGGATTTCACTTATTCCGAATATGAATTTGATAGTATGGGAAGGGATATAGAACTATGCAGGGAATTGGGTTTTGAGGGCATTGTCTCAGGCATATTGCACAGGGACTATACGCTGGACGAAGCCCGTACAGCGGACTTGATAGCTTTTTCCAAAGGACTTCGCTTTACGTTCCATAGGGCATTCGATTGGGTTAGGAATCCATTGGAAACCCTGGGTAGATTGAATGACTTGGGCGTGGATTGTGTACTTACCTCTGGTCAGCAAAAATCTGCTAAGGAAGGACTACCACTGTTGAAAGCATTAAAGGAGAGTTCTTCAAATATTATGATTTTGCCAGGGTCAGGAATTAATGACCATAATATAGAAATGTTCAAGAAAGAAGGTTTTGGTGCAGTTCACCTATCCGGCACAAAATTCCATCGGACCTTGTCGATACCACCTTCCATATCCATGAATACAGCTTCTTTTTTGAAGGATGACCAACTTGGTATTTCGGATTTTGAAACCATTAAAGCTGTTGTAAATAAGGTTAAATAAAACCAAATGGACCTTTTTCTTGGGCGACTTAAAATATCTTTGTAGAAAATAGGATTATGCTTCGCTGGATTATTTTCGTGCTCATATATTTAGGTTTGAGCTTTTACATCGTTCAGGCCCTAAGGACTTTGTTTAGACAACCATGGGTCTATCTCGTATACGTTTTGGTTTCTTTGGTAGTTTTGATAAACTTTATTTATCAATTTACGGCAGGTGAGGAAGCGGGTCGCGTACTCAGTAGACCAAAGAGCTATGCTTTTGGATTTCTTTTGACCATACTTTCATTCAAATTGGTCATTATATTTTTTCTTTTCTCAGAGGATATCTTTAGAATACTTTCCGGGTCATATCAAAGAGTATTTGGAGTTTCCAAGGAATTTACCTTGCCGGAAAGGCGACGTTTTCTGACTATGATTGGATTAGGGATAGCGGCCCTTCCTTTTGGTGCTTTATTGTATGGGATGTACAAGGGTAAATACAATTTTAAGGTACTTAAATACACCTTGGAGTTTGAGGACCTACCCGATAGTTTTGATGGTTACCGAATTACCCAAATATCCGATATTCATAGTGGTAGCTTTGATGACCGTAAGAAAATCGAATACGGGGTGGAATTGATTAAAAAGCAGAATAGCGATCTATTGCTCTTCACCGGCGATATGGTCAATAATAAAACCGAGGAAATGCTGCCCTGGGCCGAGTTGTTCAGTACCTTGAATGCTAAGGATGGAAAATATTCCGTGCTGGGCAATCACGATTATGGAGATTATATTGCTTGGGAAACGGAGGAATTGAAACGTCAAAACCTGCAGGATTTAAAGGACTTACAGAAAAACATGGGTTTTGATCTTTTATTGAACGAACACAGATACCTTCAAAAAGGAGAGGACCGGATAGCCTTGGTAGGGGTGGAAAACTGGGGAAAGGGAGGCTTTAAAAAAGCCGGAGACCTTAAAAAAGCAACTTCCCAAATTAATCAGGAAGATTTTACCATTCTCATGAGCCATGATCCTTCCCACTGGTCGGAAGAGGTAATCCATGATGATAAACATTTTCACTTGACCTTGAGCGGACATACCCATGGGATGCAATTCGGAATTGAAATTCCTGGATGGGTAAAATGGAGTCCCGTAAAGTGGCGCTATAAGTATTGGGCTGGAGTCTATAAGGAATTGGGACAGTTTATCAACGTGAACAGGGGGTTCGGCTTTTTGGGATATCCAGGAAGGGTAGGTATTTGGCCGGAGATTACCGTAATTACTTTAAAAAAGAAGGCCTTAACATGATTTTAACTTGTGCAAAGTTCTACAAACCTTAAGGCTCATATTGTATTTTAACATTTTTTACTACATTTGGCCAATAACGTAAAGCCGATTCTATGTCTAAATTTGGTGAACTTATAGATTTGAATGTTCCTGTCCTTCTTGATTTTTATGCGGAGTGGAACGAGCAATCTACCTCTATGCATCCGGTAATGAGGGATGTGGCAGCTGCCCTAGGTGATAAGGGTAAGGTAATTAAAATCGATGTAGACAAGAACAAGGAACTTTCCCAAGCATTAAGGGTAAAGGGGCTACCTACCTTAATGATCTATAAAAAAGGTGAAATGGTATGGCGCCAAAGCGGCGAACAGGATGCCAAAACCCTCATCGGAATTTTAAACGAATACGTTTAGATAGCTTTTTTTCTTTCTTTCAAAAATGCTCTCAGCTTATTGAATTGGATTACCAATTGTATCCTGAAGTAAATCCGTTGTGGTTCTATCTGTACTGATTGTATCTACCATGGGTAAGGTGTCGATAATCATATCGGGATTGTCCTGAAATTCACCATCCGGCATTTCCATACTATCCTGGTCCTTGTAGAAGTGCTGAAATTTGTCGATGTATTCATTGAATATCAATGTCTCTTTTTCGGCAAAATCCTTTTCGTCATTGGCAATGACAGTATCTATATTTCTTCGATATGCCTCCATATCCGCAATTATATCATCAATATTGCTATACTGCTCATCCAAACTGGTCAAGGCATAATATTCCAACCTTTCCTGATACTTTTTCTTTAACAAGGCAAATAATTCACGTGCTTTGTTGGTTTCGCCCACTTTATAATAACCGTCCACAAAGGGTTCAACCAAAGAGTAATATCCAAAGGCTTCTACGGGCATATTTTTTAGGGACATTTCAATGATTTCCTTGGCCTTGTCTATTTTATTCTCCTTTATCAAGGCTTCCATCAACCGTGCTAGGTTTCCTCTGTAACTTACACTTTGGATTCGGGTTTGCGTGTCGTGATAGATGTCTCCCCCAGCATTGCCCCAATCCCATTTCTTAACAATATCGTACATGAGGTCGGTATCAATTCGACCCATTTCAAAGGAATTAGGTCTCTCGGTCCTAATGGGTACCAATTTATAGGCAAGACCATCCAATTGCAGGTAGTCCTTCATCCAAAGATATTCCGCATCATCAAAACTTCCCCCAGAAAAATAAAGAGGACGTTTCCAATCATTGTTGGCCAAAATATCCAACATCATCATGCTTTTCTTGGTAATTGCACTGGGTAAATCAATGTCGATGTAATCTACAATCAAGGCTGAATCTTTTGGTTTGACGAGACCACTTTCAAGTACGTTCTTTTTGTTTACGGGAACCCTGATTTTATTCGTAGGGTAAAACACCATATTCTGGGTGTTTTCAGAAAAATTGCTTAAATCTGAACCTTGTTGCTCTAGAAGATAGCCCAATTTGGTTCTGGGTTTATCGCTATCAATCCAATTGATAAAATCCTTGATAGGCCACCTGTTTTCCGTAATACCCTGATGATAGAGTACATCCCTTGAGCCAAATCGATATTTGTCATGTTCTATTTGTGAGGGGATAGGATCACTTTCATAAGCTTTTCGCTTCATTTGATCTATATACCAATCCGTTTCGAACAAGCTGGTACATACGATACGTACATCGGTACGATACCCTTCTATCTCCTGGGCATACCATAATGGGAAGGTATCATTATCCCCAATGGTGAACAAAATGGCACCGGCATCTTCCTGACAGGAGTCCAAATAGGATGTGGCTGAAGAATTGGCCGTAAATTTATTGGAACGATCGTGGTCATCCCAGTTTTGAACCGCCATCACCGTGGGTACTGCGAGTAGGCAAATAACCACTACTGCGGGAGCCAAAACCTTTGGGGTAATCCAATCTTTGAATCCGTCATAAAGACCGTATACTCCAAGGCCTATCCAAATGGCGAAAATGTAAAAGGAACCGACCAAGGAGTAATCCCGTTCCCTAGGTTGAAATATGTAAGGGTTGGTGTAAAATTGGATGGCAATTCCGGTAAAAAGGAAAAATATCATCAGCACCCAAAATTGTTTTGGGTCTTTTGAAACCTGAAAAACAAGACCTATGATTCCTAAGAGCAAAGGCAAAAAGAAATAAGTATTTCTGCCTGGATTGTTCAAAATGTCGCTTGGCAGATTTTCTTGGCTACCCAACCTTGCACTATCAATAAAATTGATACCACTTAGCCAGTTTCCATTTTCGTTGTAGCGTCCTTGTACGTCATTTTGTTTTCCTACGAAATTCCACATGAAATATCGCATATACATGTAATTGAATTGAAATTCGAACATGTATTTGATATTGTCCCAAACGGATGGTGGTTCAACTTCGATGTAGTCACTAAACCTTTTTATAAAACTAATATATTGGTCCGCATCTATCTCTCCGTTTGCAAATCCCGTTTTTACTTGATTAATGGCTTCGGCAAGATCGGCATTGTATTCCGTCATTTTGAAATCCAAGGGCCCAAAATATCGCATATAATTGGACGCGTGCTGTGAGCTCCACATTCTGGGGAGAATTCCTTGGTGCTTGGGGTTAGGGCCTTGCTCCGAATTTTTGTATTTGTTTACGACAATATATTTGCCCAAGGTGTAATCCTTTTCATATTTAGGGGTGCCATCCCTGTCCTCGCCGGCGGGAGCGAACATATCCGAATAATAGGTACCGTATACGGGACTATCCACACCTGGATACTGTTCCCTATTGTAGTAGGCCAAAAGTGCACGGGCATCTTCGGGATTGTTCTCGTTGATGACCACCTGTGCATTGGCACGGATAGGGAGCATCAACCAAGATGAAAAGCCAAGAAAAAGGAACATCAAACAAAGTACAATGGTATTTGCCACCTTGTAATTGTTTTTTCGGGTATAACTCAGACCAAAATAAAAGGCGGCAATGAACAGTAGCCCAATAATGATGGAACCCGAATTAAAGGGAAGACCAATAGTGTTTACAAAGAACACTTCGCCCCAACCAAATAACATCAGTACGTAGGTAAGGGAGAATTTATAGACCAACATTAAGATGGCTATCACAATGATATTGGCCAAAAGAAAGTTTTTTACGGTGGTCTTTTTGTATGTCTTAAAGTAATAGAGAAGTCCTATGGATGGAATGGCTAAAAATCCCATGAACTGAATCCCAAAGGTAAGCCCAACCACAAAGGAAATGAGTATGATCCAACGGTTACCCCGGGGGTCCTCCAAATTGTCCGTCCACTTTAACCCCAACCAAAGCAATAGGGCCATAATAAGGCTGGCCATGGAATAAACTTCGGTCTCTACGGCATTGAACCAGAAACTGTCCGAAAAGGTAAAGGCCAATGCGCCTATCAAGCCACTTCCCAATATAGCAATGGCCTTACTATTGGTCATAGGCTCATTATTGTCCATTAATTTTTGGGCAATATTGGTAATTGTCCAGAACATGAATAAAATCGTAAAGGCGCTGGAAACCCCGGATACTAAATTTACCATCATGGCCACTTGGCTAGGTTCTAAGGCGAACATGGCAAAAAATGCACCTATCATTTGTAGTAAAGGTGCCCCTGGGGGGTGTCCTACTTGCAGCTTGGCCGATGTTGCTATGTATTCACCCGCATCCCAAAAACTATTGGTGGGTTCAACGGTAATAAAGTAGGTGATAAATGATATGAAAAAAACGGCCCACCCAAGAAGGGTGTCCCATTTTTTGAAGTTCTTTGAAAACATGGCACCTTGGTTAAAGCTATCCGGCGAATTTACTAATTTATATAGATACCAACCCATTATTTTTATAAACCTTTAACAGGCAATGAAATATGTATTTTTCCTTTTTTGGATTAAAAAATGTTTGTTCAGATCAAACTTTGTTTTAAATTTGCACGCTCTTAGAGGTATTGGCCCATGGTGTAATGGTAACACTCCGGTTTTTGGTACCGTCATTCTAGGTTCGAGTCCTAGTGGGCCAACTAAGTAAGATTATAGAATCCTAACATTGATGAGATGTTAGGATTTTTTTATTGAGTTTCTCCATTTTATGGAAATAGCTATGTAGATTGGCGTCTGTTATCGATGGATGTTAAACTTCAACGAGTATTTGGAATCATGAAATGGATATTTTGTACATTGCCCATTGATTGCGTCAAGAATTAGCTGTTTGTAGATATTAAATTTTGACTCTCTTATTTAGTTTTGCCCCACTCTTATGAACTAATGTTATGAAGTTGACCGCAAAAAGTTTAAAGATCATACTAGTCGTTGTGCTGGTTGGTTTTGGTGTGGGTATTTATCTTCAGGACCTACAACATCAAAAAAGTACCCAGCATGCCTGGAAGGCCAATCGATATAATCTTTCAAGATTTGATAAGATTACGGAATACAATAAGAAAATGAATGCCGCCAATTGGCAGAAAATGAGAGATAGCATCCAAAGTCAATTGGATACCCTTATGATACTAAGGTTTAGGAGAGAGGTGGATAGTATAAATGATTTGACCTCTCCAGAAAAAGATTCCCATACTGCAGGTATTTTTAGTGTGGTGCAATAATCATTATTCAAAGTTAAATACCTTGGCAACAGAACGGTGGCTTTTTTTAATTAACACTTAAGGTTATTCGGCTTAAAGTTTTGTTGTTAACTTACTTTATATAGACTTTTTTAGGTTAAACAATTTGAGGAACTTCATCTTAATTACTGAAAAATCCTCGTATTAAATCAATTTTTTTATTTAAGGCTGATTTTAACCTAATAAGTCGTCACCAATCTTCAGAAACACAATATTCCGGTTCGCACAAAACTTAATTGAGTCTTCAAATTGAATTTTGAAAGAGTGAAGTATTTAGATATGCTGTTGGTTTAAATCAATAAAAAAGTTTATCTTTTAGAAGATTTAACTAGAAAAAGATTACAAATTAATTTTAATTAGTTTATGCGGAAAATTATATTCACTTTGATTGTTCTACTCCTAATCGGATCTGCCCCGCCTATATTTCATGAATCCGAATCACAAAGTGTAGAAGGGCTAATTGGGCAATTAATGGGTTATGGTTTAATGGTCAATGAAAGAACAATGGTCATAACGGACAAAGATTATTATGAAAAAGGTGAGACTATATGGTTTCGAATATTTTTGACAAATGGTTTAAGCAACCAAGAAAAGCCCTATAGTGGTGTTTTGTATACAGAATTACTTGACGATAAAGGTCAAATAGTGGATAGGAGTAAGCTAAAGGTTTCGGAATTTGGTGCTTACGGGAATTTTTCTGTTAAGAACAATTGGGATGCAGGAAAGTATTATTTGAGGGCCTTTACTAAGCTTATGCTGAATAATGAGGTTCCGCGTGTGAATACTAAATCGTTGTATATAAATTCGGAAAAAAAGTTTTTTGGAAATGAAAATGAAAAAAGGGCGAATGTTGTTCCTGAAATTATGGTTAGAAGTGAAGGTGGTTCACTGGTTCATGATGTTATGGCAACTATTGGTGTTCAGGCAATTGGAAATGAAGGGCTAATACTTGGTGGGAAGGGACAGGTTCTGGATGATATTGGAAATGTGGTAACTCATTTTAATTTGATTTCTCCTGGTTATGGTAAAGCCAGTTTTTTACCAAATTTTAATCGAGAATACAAAGTGGTAATTAGATCTGGAGGTTATGTATATGAAAAGGAATTGCCTACAGTAAAAAAAGAGGGATATTCCTTGAGTGTAAAAGAAAGAGGGAGTCATTTTGTTGCTAATTTGGTCAACACTGAAAAAAATGGTCTGAAAGGCTCCTTTCTCTTAGTTCATTCGGGAGAAAAAACTCTAATTTCTTATGAGTTTGGAAAGGAGCTCAGTGAAAATTCGAAATTACTCAAAATTGGCAAGGATAAAATTGAGGCTAATTTGATAACTTTTTCCCTTTTTGATAAAAACGGAAATATTCAGTGTCAAAGGCAAATCTACTTCGATGGTAATTTAGAAAGTTATCGTCTAATTCTAGAAACAGAAAAGATAAAGATTAAAAAAGGGGATTCTATCCTTTTAAAGTTAAATAACCCTGATGTTGTAAAAGGTAATATTTCGCTAGCGGTCACCCCCATTGATAGGATTATTATGGGAGATAACAATTATAGCAGAAAAATTATCGAAGTAAAGGACCCTTTTAGGAAATGGGAAGTAATGCGGGATTTGTACATTAACGAACCCTTGAAAAAAAAGGAGGTCTGGGACGCTATTATGATTTTAGATAGTTCTAATGCAATAGATTGGGGAGAGGTCAAGCAATTTGATTTGAATACCTTGAAATATAAACCTGAATTGGGAATAATGATATCAGGTCACATTAAAGCAAAAAACTATAATGATGCTTCAAAGACTAGTGCGCTTTTAACCGTTGCTGGAGAAGCGCCATTTCAAGAGACCGTGGTAACAAACGATAGTGGGAAGTTTAAGTTTGGCCCATTTATGTTCTATGATTCTTTGAATGTGATAATTCAAGCAAATAACTTAGGTGGTAAACAGTTTAAAGAGAATAATTTGGTCATTGATGTGGTTGATGAATGGCCCAAGGTTGGGGCCTTAGATGTCAATGATTTTACTGGTAGAAATGATGTCCAATTTAATAGATATCTAAAAGAGGGAGAGTATTTGGGGGCAATTGATTTTGATGAAGATGTGACTCTGTTGGAAGAGGTGGTGGTAACATCAAAGACTTCTTGGGACGAAACTAAAATTGGTAAAGAACTCAGTAAATTAACGCCTTATTTATCATATGATTATAGGGTTATGGCTGATGCTTTGAGGTCCAAAATAGCTGCGGTGAGTGCTATGGACTTGCTAATGGAAGCTCCAGGTGTGTATCTTTTTGGAAGTTTCCCAAATCAAAAAGCTGTAATCAGGGGTGTTGGAAGTATCAATGAATCCAATGACCCGCTCTTTCTTTTAAACGGAGTACCAGTTTCTAAATTATCTGTACAGCAAATGCTGGCAGAAGAAATAATGTTTGTTGATGTAATAAAGGGGGGTAGAACGGCTGCCTTTGGTGCTAGAGGTGGCAATGGTGTTATTGCCTTTTATTCTAAGAGAGGCAAGTTGTCCAAAAAGTTGGGCTATAATGAATCTCTAAATTGGGTCAACACCCAAGTTCCTGGTTTTTCTCGTTCAGGTAAATTTGCTGACATGAGGGAAAAAAAGGAGAAGTTGTCGTCGATATATTGGGAGCCTTTCCTGGAGCCTAGCAAGAGTACAGTGGTCCATATAGATAGAAATGTATCTTCAGGAACTTATTTAGTAATATTATATGGAATGGATAAATATGGAAACCCTATTCGAGAAGAAAAAGCTATAGAAATCATTGAATGATGACACTATAAATTAGGAGATTAATCTTTAATGCAATATATTTGCACTACTGAAAGGATAAAAAGTATTCGTGAGGGGACATTAGTCCCCTCTTTTATTACTTAATTTTTTATGCTAAAGGAAAAAGTCAGGACATTGTTGGAAAAAGGGTTGGAGGAAGATCCTTCGCTATTTTTGATTGATTTTACAATATCCTCGGATAATAAAATAAAGGTTATTATTGATGGAGATCGTGGTGTAACGGTCAACGATTGCATCAAAATCAGTAGGGCCATTGAGCATAATCTGGATAGGGAAGAGGGGGACTTTGCCCTTGAAGTTGCATCTGCCGGGGCGACGGCTCCTATGGTAATGCCCAGACAGTACATTAAAAATATAGGAAGAAAACTGGAAGTAGAGACTTCCAATTCATCATATGAAGGTAAGCTCACCCAAGCCAACGAAGATTTTATCATATTGGAATGGAAAGCAAGAGAACCCAAACCTATTGGTAAGGGAAAAGTTACGGTTCAGAAAAGGGAGGAAATACCTTTTTCTGATATTAAAAAAGCAAAAGTCATTTTAAAATTTTAATTGTAGTAACCAATGGAAAATATTGCGTTAATTGAATCTTTCTCGGAGTTTAAGGATGACAAGTTCATTGACCGGGTAACGCTTATGGCAATTTTGGAGGATGTTTTTAGAAATGCCCTCAAAAAGAAGTTTGGGTCAGATGACAACTTTGATATTATCATCAACCCGGATAAGGGAGATTTGGAGATTTGGCGTAATCGTGTTGTGGTAGAAGATGGGGAAGTTGAAGATCCCAATGAAGAAATATCGCTAACTGAGGCGCGTAAGATAGAACCTGATTTTGAAGTTGGTGAGGATGTGTCCGAAGAGGTTAAATTAATCGATCTTGGAAGACGTGCGATTTTGGCACTGCGCCAAAATTTGATTGCCAAGATTCACGAGCACGATAATACAACCATATATAAGCAGTTCAAAGACCTTGAAGGAGAAATATATACGGCAGAGGTTCATCATATTCGCCACAAAGCTGTTATTTTGTTGGATGATGAAGGAAATGAAATAATCCTTCCAAAGGATAGGCAAATACCCTCGGACTTTTTCAGAAAAGGGGACAATGTTAGGGGAATTATTGAAAGTGTTGAGCTTAAGGGAGCTAAACCTACAATTATAATGTCCAGAAGTTCCCCGTTGTTCTTGGAGCAATTGTTCTTCCAAGAGATACCAGAGGTTTTTGATGGTTTGATTACTATTAAAAAGGCGGTCCGTATCCCTGGTGAAAAAGCAAAGGTAGCGGTAGATTCATATGATGACCGAATTGACCCAGTAGGGGCTTGTGTAGGTATGAAAGGTTCTAGGATTCATGGAATCGTCAGGGAGCTTGGAAATGAAAATATTGATGTAATTAACTGGACCTCCAATCCTCAGTTATTGGTTACAAGGGCTTTGAGTCCGGCAAGAGTCTCATCGGTAAAGCTAGACGATGAAAAAATGACCGCACAGGTTTATCTTAAACCTGAAGAGGTGTCAAAGGCCATTGGAAGGGGCGGTCACAATATTCGTTTGGCAGGACAATTGACAGGTTACGAGATCGACGTATTCAGGGAAGGTGTTGAAGAAGATGTTGAATTGACAGAGTTCTCTGATGAAATCGATGGATGGATTATAGACGAGTTTAAGAAAATAGGATTGGATACGGCAAGAAGCGTACTGGACCAAGATGTGGATGATCTTGTGAAGCGTACGGATTTGGAAGAAGAAACAATTGTTGAAGTTGTACGTATCCTAAAAGAAGAATTAGAAGATTAGCTATATATTAGCGGTTAAATAAAAGAACGGGAATCAGTATTTATGGCAGATAATCCAAAAATAAGACTTAACAAGGTTCTTCGAGAGCTTAATATCTCTTTGGACAGAGCAGTAGATTATTTGAACAGCAAAGGACATGATGTGGACGCCAGGCCGACCACAAAAATTTCCGATGAGGTGTATCAAGTGCTACTGGACGAGTTCCAGACCGATAAGAGCAAAAAAGTTGCTTCAAAGGAGGTAGGAGAGGAAAAGCGAAAGGAGAAAGAAGCCATACGTGTTCAATTGGAGCAGGAGCAGGAAGAACGTCGTTTGGCCCGTGAAAAAAGGAATGCTGCCCAAGAAGATAAAAAGCTTGTAGGAAAAGTTGAGCTGACAGGACCAAAAACTGTCGGTAAGATTGACCTGAATCCCAAGAAAAAAGAAGAGGCTCCCCAAGTAAAAGAGGAGGAAAAACCCAAGGAGGAACAACCTGTATCCGAAGAGAAGAAAACAGAGGAGAAACCGAAACAGAATTCTCCGGTGGCAGAAAAACCCAAAGAAGAAACCCCTGAGGTAAAATCCGAAGCACCTGAAACTTTGGAGACCCAGTACAAGAAATTATCGGGGCCAAAAATTACAGGTGATAAAATAGATCTTTCCAAGTTTCAAAAGCCTAAAAAGAAGAAAGAGGAAAAAAGTAATACGGATAATTCTGACCGTAAAAAACGAAGAAAGCGTATTGTTAGTAAAAACACCTCGGGCCCTGGACAAGGGGGTAGGGGAGGTAATTCCAACGATCGTAAAGGAAATAGACGTTTTTCAGCTCCCAAGGTAGAGCCTACTGAGGAGGATGTACAGAAGCAGGTACGAGAAACCTTGGAGAAATTACAAGGTAAGTCCAAAAAAGGGAAAGGTGCCAAATATAGAAGGGACAAGAGAGATCAGCACCGTCAACAGACGGAAAAAGATCTTGAACAGCAAGAACTTGAAAGCAAAATCCTGAAGGTTACTGAGTTTGTAACTGCCAGTGAAGTTGCCACGATGATGGACGTCTCCACAACCGAAATTATTTCAGCATGTATGTCTTTGGGAATCATGGTGACCATGAATCAAAGATTAGATGCCGAGACCCTATCGATTGTAGCCGATGAATTTGGGTATGAGGTAGAGTTTGTTACTGCTGATATTGAAGAAAGTATAGTTGAGGAAGAGGATGCACCAGAGGATTTGGAACCAAGAGCGCCAATTGTTACCGTTATGGGTCATGTGGATCATGGTAAAACATCCTTATTGGATTATATTAGGGAAGAGAATGTTATTGCAGGCGAAAGCGGTGGTATCACCCAGCATATTGGGGCATATGGGGTTACTTTGGATAATGGTCAGAAAATTTCCTTCTTGGATACTCCTGGTCACGAGGCGTTTACCGCTATGCGTGCAAGGGGTGCGCAGGTTACGGATATTGCAATTATTGTTATTGCCGCTGATGATGATATTATGCCTCAGACCAAAGAAGCAATCAGTCATGCGCAAGCGGCCGGTGTACCTATTGTATTTGCCATAAACAAGGTGGATAAACCAACTGCAAATCCAGATAAAATTAAGGAAGGACTTGCCCAGATGAACTTATTGGTAGAGGATTGGGGAGGTAAAATCCAATCCCATGATATCTCTGCTAAAACAGGTCAAGGAGTGCAAGAGCTTTTGGAAAAAGTCTTGTTGGAGGCCGAATTATTAGAGTTAACGGCCAATCCAAATAAATTGGCTTCCGGAACGGTTGTTGAAGCATTTTTGGATAAAGGAAAAGGTTATGTGTCTACCATTTTGGTGCAGGCAGGTACCCTTAACATTGGAGATTATGTCCTTGCCGGAACTACAAGTGGAAAGGTAAAGGCGATGCAGGATGAGCGAGGTAAAAATGTTAAAAAAGTAGGTCCGTCACAACCTATATCCATATTAGGTCTAGATGGTGCCCCCCAAGCAGGCGATAAATTCCATGTATTGGAAGATGAAAGGGAGGCCAAGCAGATTGCGGCTAGAAGGTCCCAATTACAAAGGGAGCAATCCGTAAGGACCCAGCGTCATATTACCTTGGATGAAATTGGTAGACGTATCGCTCTAGGTGAATTCAAGGAATTGAATATTATTCTTAAAGGTGATGTGGACGGTTCTGTTGAAGCATTGACGGATTCTTTCCAGAAGCTATCTACGGAGGAGATCCAAGTAAACATTATTTATAAGGCTGTTGGGCCTATTACTGAATCTGACGTATTGTTGGCTTCCGCTTCGGATGCCGTTATAATAGGGTTTAATGTTAGACCTATGGGTAATGCCAAGGCCATGGCGGAAAATGAGGAGATAGATATTCGTATGTACTCCATCATCTATGATGCCATTAATGACCTTAAGGATGCCATGGAAGGTATGCTTTCCCCAGAAATGAAGGAAGAAATTACCGGTACTGCAGAAATTAGGGAAACCTTTAAGATTTCAAAAATTGGTACAATTGCTGGATGTATGGTTACCAGTGGCAAAATCTATAGGAATTCCAATATTCGTTTAATACGTGACGGTGTGGTTATTTATACCGGTGAACTCGCTTCCTTAAAACGATTTAAGGATGATGTTAAGGAGGTTTCCAAAGGCTACGATTGTGGTCTTCAGATCAAAAACTACAACGATATCAGCGTAAATGATATTGTAGAGGCCTTCCAGGAAGTTGCAGTTAAGAAGAAATTGAAATAAAAAAAATCGGCCTTTTAGGTCGATTTTTTTGGTTTTAACAACATGGCATTTGGATACTTTTTCCTAACCTCATTGAACTTGCGCTCTGCCTCTAATTTCGATTTAAAGCGCCCTACCCTTATGCGGTAGGTCGGCGAGTCAAAGTCTATTTGGGAAGGAAGGTCTGGAAAATCAATTTCTACGTTACTTTTTATTTCCTGTGCCTTTGCATTATTACTTACAAATCCCACTTGTATTCTATAGTAATCGTTGTTGTCCAGGTTTTTTTTATAGATTTCTAGTAATTCAGCAATTTGTGCGTCCTGATCTATGGATATTTTGCCCTCTTGTGCGCATATGTTAGTTGTTATAAAAATAGAAACTAGGATATAAAATAGTTTTTTCATAGAGAAAAAAATAGGTGATTTATTTACTTCTGCAAATGTAATTTTTTAAGGTATAATCGGTTAGCATTTTCAATTATTTAGAACAACTATAAATTATAAATTATAAATACATTAACGTTTTTCCAAATAAAGTCTATGTCGTATTTTTGCCATCGATTAAGGCATTTTTTTACCGTTTATCGTTAAAATACGGTCCAAAATCGTGCCAAGATTCCGATTGAAATATTCTATTTATGAAAAAGGTACCATACCGCAATCAGTTTTCTAAAGTCTTTGTTTTCAGTTTAGTAGTTACACTACTTTTTTCAGTTTCGTTGGTGGCACAGGACGCTGTTGCAGAGTCTGGTGATGCCGCTACTACTGAAGATTCCAGTGCTCCCAGTGGCGATGCCGCTGCAGGTAAGGCGTTATTCAATCAGAATTGTGCGGCTTGTCATGCCTTGGATCGAAAAATGACCGGTCCGGCCTTGGCAAACGTTGAAAGTCGTTTGGCTGAAGAGGAAGGATTGGACAAGGAATGGTTGTATGCTTGGATTAAGAACAGTCCTGGGATGATCAAGTCTGGCGATGCTTATGCCAATAAAATCTATAATGAGTTCAACCAGGCGGCAATGACGGCTTTCCCTACGTTGACCAATACCGACATTGATAATATTTTAGCCTATACAGCTGCACCTCCTCCTGCCCCGGCTACACCGGCCGCTGGAGAAGCCGCGACTGTAACTAATGGGGCCGCTTCTGGTGGTATCTCAAATGAGGTCATTTTGGGTGCCTTGGCGTTGGTCTTTGCCTTGTTGGTGGTAATGTTGTTCTTGGTTAACAATACCTTGCGTAGAATTGCCGAAGCAAACGGTATCTCTGTAGAAAAGGAAAGGGCTGAGAAAAGAACTCCAATTTGGAAGGCTTTTGCTCAAAATCAATTTTTGGTTTTGGTGACTGTAATTTTTCTATTGCTTGGTAGTGCCTATTATGCCTATGGTTGGATGATGCAAATTGGTGTTGACCAAGGGTATGCTCCAATTCAGCCAATACACTATTCCCATAAAATACATGCCGGGGATAATAAAATTGAGTGTAAGTATTGTCACTCTTCTGCTAGGGTGTCAAAGCATTCCGGTATTCCGGCCATGAATGTTTGTATGAACTGTCATAAGTCCATTTACGAGTACAAAGGGAATCCTGAAGGTCCTTCCAAGGAGGATTTGGCCAATGGGTATACCAATGAGTTTTATACGAATGAAATCAAAAAGTTGTACAAGGCAGTAGGTTGGGATGAGGAGAATCAAAAATATACTGGCGAATCACAACCAATAGAGTGGGTCAGAATTCATAACCTTCCAGATTTTGCATACTTCAACCATTCCCAACATGTTTCCGTTGCTGGTGTTGAGTGTCAGACCTGTCATGGACCGGTAGAGGAAATGGAGATTATGTATCAATACTCTCCTTTGACAATGGGATGGTGTATTAATTGTCACCGTGAAACCAATGTTAAGGTCGAGGGCAATGAATATTACGAAAAAATTCACGCTGAGCTTTCCAAAAAATATGGTGTGGAAAATTTGACAGCTGCCCAAATGGGTGGGTTGGAATGTGGAAAGTGTCACTATTAATATAAATAAAGAAGCTAATTACAGATAATACGTATGGCATCAAACAAAAAATATTGGAAAAGCGAAGCGGAGTTAAATCCTAACGATTCCATTGTTGAGGCGCTAAAACAAAATGAATTTGTAGAGCAAATCCCAGTTGATGACTTTTTGGGCGATAAGGAAAATTTGTCCTCAACAAGCACCAATCGAAGAGATTTTCTTAAATATGTTGGTTTTAGTACTGCTGCGGCTTCTTTGGCTGCCTGTGAGGGACCTGTAATAAAATCAATTCCTTATGTGGTTCAACCGGAGAATATTGTACCGGGCGTGGCTAATTATTATGCTACAACCATAGCAAATGGTTTTGATTTTGCAAGCGTCCTTATTAAGACGCGTGAAGGTCGTCCTATTAAAGTTGAAAATAATACTTTGGCTAAAGTGGGCGGAGGTGCAAATGCTAGGGTTCAGGCTTCTGTATTGTCATTGTATGACGGTACTAGGTTGCAAGGGCCAATGGCAAATGGTGAGCCAATTGAATGGGATGCCCTAGATGCGGCCGTAAAGGCTAAAATGGGCAGTCTAAGTGGTTCTTCCAAAAAAGCGGTCTTTTTAACGCAAACGTACGCAAGTCCATCCACGAATAGGTTGATGGGCGAGTTGATGGCGGCAAATGAAAATGTAGAGCATGTAACATACGACGCTATCTCTGAGGATGCTGCCTTAACGGCCTTTGAGAGTTCATATGGCGAACGTGCATTGGCCGATTACGATTTTGAAAAAGCTGATTTAATTGTATCTATTGGTGCGGATTTTCTTGCGGATTGGCAAGGTGGCGGATATAGTTCAGGTTATTCCAAAGGACGTGTTCCGAAAAATGGAAAAATGTCCAGGCACGTACAATTGGAGGCGAATATGTCCTTGACCGGCGCCAATGCGGACAAGAGATTTCCATTGACGCCTACTGCGCTAAAGGTAGTATTGGCAAAATTATATGGTAAGTTAAACGGTACATCTGTAGGAGGTAATACCTCAGAATATGATGCTATTGTAGACCAATTAGCTGCTGAAATTAGAAAAGCAGGGTCTGGCGCCGTTGTTGTGACTGGTTTAGATGATATCAACGCTCAGACAGTTGCCTTGGCCATTAATAAAATGTTGGGAAGTAGAGCCTTTGACCCGGATTCCCCTCGATATGTAAGGCAAGGAAGCGTTAAAATGTTGGAAAGTTTGATTTCTGATATGAAAGGAGGTAGGGTAGGAGCCTTGATCATGGATGGTGTAAATCCAATGTACTCCCTTCCTAATTCAATTGATTTTAAAGAAGGTCTTGAAAAAACCGATTTTTCCGTATTGTTTACCACAAACTGGAACGAAACAGCCGAGGTAGTTCAATATGCTGCGGCTTCCAATCACTATTTGGAGTCCTGGGGAGATCTTGAAATGAAGAAGGGGCATTATAGTTTGATGCAGCCTACAATAAAAGAATTATTCGATACTCGGCAATTTCAAAGTGCATTGCTAAATTGGATGGGTAGTGAAAGTTCTTACTACGAATACATTAAAGAGACTTGGAACCAAGGGATACTTAATGGTGCAAGTTGGAATCAAGCATTGCAAGATGGTGTTTTTGCTTCTGAAACTATGGCCATTACTGTTGATGAAGGAGCAGTTGCAGATACTAATGAAGGTGAAGAAGTTGAAACTCCAAATGTTCCAATAGCTTCAGCTGTAAGAAGTTTAGCGAATGCCACAAGTAATGGAATGGAGTTGATCCTTTATTCAAAAGTGGGTATGGGTGACGGTCAGCAAGCTAGTAATCCATGGCTGCAAGAGTTCCCGGATCCAATCACTAGGGTTTCTTGGGATAATTATGTTACAATTTCTAAGGCCGATGCAGAGGCATTGGGTGTAGAGAATGTAAATGTTGCCAATGGTGGAATGGATGGTAGCTACGTTAACTTAACGGTGAACGGCGTTACTGTAGAAAATGTCCCCGTTGTGGTTCAACCAGGACAGGCTAAAGGTTCTGTAGGTCTTGCATTCGGTTACGGTAAATCCGTAGGTATGAAAGAAGAGATGCAGACTGGAGTCAATGCATTTAGATTATATGAAGGTTTTAATGCCAATCAGTCCGTAAGTATTGAAAAAGTTGCAGGAAATCATGAGTTTGCCTGTGTTCAGCTTCATAAGACACTTATGGGTAGGGGCGATATTATAAAGGAAACTACTTTAGAGGTCTTTAACACTAAAGACCATTCGGAATGGAATCATGTTCCTCAGGTTTCCTTAAACCACCAAGAAGTGCCGGCAACTTCTGTAGATTTATGGGAGAGTTTTGATCGCTCCATCGGGCATCACTTTAATTTGTCTATAGATTTAAACGCTTGTACGGGTTGCGGTGCTTGCGTTATTGCCTGTCATGCAGAAAATAATGTTCCCGTAGTAGGGAAAAGAGAGGTGAGGGTTTCAAGGGATATGCACTGGTTGCGTATCGATAGATATTACTCTTCTGAAGAGTCCTTTGAAGCAGATAACACGAAAAAGGAAGAGTTTGATGGTCTTAGCGGAGATAATGGTTCTTTAGGAGGTTTTGGCGAGTTGGAAGATCCGGCAGAGAATCCACAGGTTGCTTTTCAGCCTGTAATGTGCCAGCATTGCAATCATGCTCCATGTGAAACGGTTTGTCCTGTTGCGGCTACTTCCCATGGTAGACAAGGACAAAATCAAATGGCTTACAACAGATGTGTAGGAACCCGATATTGTGCTAACAACTGTCCTTACAAGGTTAGAAGGTTCAACTGGTTCTTGTACAATAACAATGAAGAGTTCGATTTCCACATGAACAACGATTTGGGTAAAATGGTATTGAATCCAGATGTAAATGTTCGCTCAAGAGGTGTTATTGAAAAATGTTCCATGTGTATTCAAAGAACACAGAAGACCATTTTGGATGCTAAAAGAGATGGAAGAGTTATAGAAGATGGAGAATTCCAAACAGCATGTTCCGCCGCCTGTGATAACGGTGCTATGGTCTTTGGAGATGTAAATGATGAAAGCAGCAAGGTATCAGAATTAAAAGAAAGTAACCGTATGTACCATTTATTGGAGCATGTAGGTACTAAACCAAATGTATTCTATCACGTAAAAGTTAGAAATACCAACGAAGCATAACAATACTAGAAAGTAATTATAACAGAAGTCTATGGCGTCGCATTACGAAGCACCTATACGAAAACCCCTAGTAGTTGGAGACAAAGGCTACCACGATGTTACTGTGGATATTGCCGCTCCAGTAGAAGGAAGGGCCAATAAGCATTGGTGGATTGTTTTTTCCATTGCCTTGGTGGCATTTCTTTGGGGAGTAGGTTGTATTATTTATACTATTTCAACGGGTATTGGAACCTGGGGATTGAACAAGACCGTTAACTGGGCTTGGGATATAACCAACTTTGTTTGGTGGGTAGGTATCGGTCATGCCGGTACATTGATTTCAGCGGTTTTGTTATTGTTCCGTCAAAAATGGAGAATGGCTATTAACCGATCTGCGGAGGCCATGACTATTTTCTCTGTTATCCAAGCTGGTTTGTTTCCGATTATACACATGGGTAGACCTTGGTTGGCATACTGGGTATTGCCTATACCTAATCAATTTGGGTCTTTGTGGGTAAACTTTAACTCTCCGTTGCTTTGGGATGTGTTTGCGATCTCAACATACCTATCTGTTTCTTTGGTATTCTGGTGGACAGGACTGCTTCCTGACTTTGCAATGTTGCGGGATAGGGCCATTTTACCTTTCCAAAAGAAAATATACAGTTTACTAAGTTTTGGATGGAGTGGACGTGCCAAGGATTGGCAACGTTTTGAAGAGGTTTCCTTGGTACTGGCAGGTTTGGCCACACCTTTGGTACTTTCTGTACATACCATCGTATCGTTTGACTTTGCCACATCCGTAATACCAGGATGGCATACCACCATCTTCCCTCCATACTTTGTTGCGGGAGCTATCTTCTCTGGATTCGCAATGGTAAATACCTTATTGATTATTATGCGAAAGGTATGTAGTCTGGAAGCTTATATTACGGTTCAACACATAGAGTTAATGAACATTGTAATTATGCTTACAGGGTCCATTGTAGGTTGTGCTTACATTACGGAGCTATTCATGGCATGGTATTCCGGTGTGGAATATGAGCAATACGCATTCCTGAACAGGGCTACCGGTCCTTATTGGTGGGCATATTGGTCAATGATGACTTGTAATGTATTCTCTCCACAATTTATGTGGTTTAAGAAATTGAGAACGAGTATTATGTTTTCGTTCTTTATCTCTATTGTGGTAAACATTGGAATGTGGTTTGAGCGTTTTGTAATTATAGTAACATCATTACACCGTGATTATTTACCATCATCATGGACAATGTTCTCACCGACCTTTGTAGATATAGGTATATTTATTGGTACCATTGGATTTTTCTTTGTACTCTTCTTATTATATGCCAGAACATTCCCAGTAATTGCACAGGCCGAGGTTAAGTCTATATTGAAATCTTCCGGAGAGCGCTATAAAAAACTAAGAGATGCGGGTAAGCCTCTTTATCAAATATCCAATGAAAGGGTTGTTGTAAAAGAAGAGCCAATTATTACGGATGATGTGTTAATGGGGGAAACAGAGCCTACCACGGGAGATAAAGTAGGGGTTAGTGAACTTTTAAGTTCCATAGGAACCTTTGATTCCACAAAGCAAACCCCTGATGATTTGAAGAAAGTTAAGGGTATAGGTCCTCAAATGGAAGCCACCTTGAATGAAATTGGAATTTTCACATTTGCACAAGTGGCAAGGATGACGGAGAAGGAATATAACTTGTTGGATTCAATTACGGGTTCTTTCCCAGGAAGGGCTCAGAGAGACGATTGGGCAGGACAAGCGAAATTATTAAACAACAAAAAGTAGGCTATGGCATCTAAAGTAATACAAGCATTTTACAATGATGATGATGTGCTAATGCATGCTGTCAAAAAAGTTAAGGCTGCCAAACATCATATAGAGGAAGTCTATTGTCCATTTCCTGTTCATGGATTGGACAAGGCTATGGGGCTAGCTCCAACTAGAATTGCCATAACTTCTTTTTTATACGGGTGTGTAGGTCTTACTGTGGCTATTGTAATGATGAACTTTATTATGATCAAGGATTGGCCCCAAGATATTGGAGGTAAACCAAGTTTTAGTTACATAGAGAATATGCCTGCGTTCGTACCTATTATGTTCGAGCTTACTGTGTTCTTCGCAGCGCACCTAATGGTAATTACATTTTACTTGCGCAGTAGGTTATGGCCTTTTAAAAAGGCAGAAAACCCAGATGTTAGAACCACTGATGATCATTTTGTTATGGAAATAGAGATTCACGGGAACGAGAGGGAATTAAAGGATTTGCTTGTTGGAACTGGGGCAGTGGAAATTAATATATCAGAAAAAAACAGTCATTAAACATGAACAGTTTTATAAAATTAACGGTTGTAATATGTTTATTGGTGGTTGTTGTGGCTTGTCAGAACAAGCGTGAACCCAATTACCAATACATGCCTAATATGTATGAGCCCGTAGGGTATGAAACTTACGAAGAGGTGGATTTTCTTCCATCGAATCAAGAGGCCATGGTTCCACCGGCCAATACCATCAATAGAGGTTGGTTGCCGTATGAATTTGAAAATACTCCTGAAGGTAAGGAACTAGCTAGATTGAATACAAGTCCATTGGATTCTATGTCAAGAGACGAAAATTTGGCAAAAGGAGGCCAATTGTATACTATTTACTGTGCTATATGTCATGGGGATAAAGGAAAAGGACAAGGAACTTTGGTAAAAAGGGAGAAGATTCTTGGGGTGCCAAGTTATGATGACCCAGCTAGAAATATTACGGTAGGTACAGCTTATCACACGCAGATTTATGGTCTTAATTCTATGGGGTCCTATGCATCCCAGATGAATTCCACCGAAATGTGGCAAGTTGCGGAATACGTAATGAAGCTGAAACAAGATTTAACCAAATAATAGGTAAACAATACTATGTATACGTTTTCAAATAGACTTAAAATAGGTTCCATCATTCTAATGGCCGTAGGCTTATTGGGTATTATTGGTGGTTTTGTTATGGCTCCTGGAACAGTCGAGGAGGCAAAGGCAATGGTTGCCAGTCATGATGACGGACATGGAGGTGGTCATGATACGGCCGCTTCTCACGACGCAGAAATGGAACATGGTGCTGCTGCCGAACATGGCGGAGGGCATGATGTATCCTACGATGAGCATTTATTAAGTCAGTTAAAAAATAGGCCTTGGGCGGCACTTTATGTTGCGGCATTTTTCTTTATGATGATTGCTTTGGGTGTCCTTGCCTTTTATGCAATACAAAGAGCGGCACAGGCAGGTTGGTCCCCTTTATTATTTAGAGTAATGGAGGGTATAACAGCATATTTGGTACCAGGCGGAATTATTGTATTTGTAATCTTAGTACTTTCTGTACTTCACATGAACCACCTGTTTGTTTGGATGGATCCTGAAGTAGTTGCACACGATGAGTTATTGCAGGGAAAATCGGGATACTTGAATCCTACTTTTTTCTTGATAAGGGCAGCAATTTTTTTAGGTGGTTGGATTGCTTACAGGGAATACTCAAGAAAATTATCCTTAAAGCAGGATGAATCAACGGATAATTCAAGTTTCAAATTGAATTTTAGAATATCAGCTGCATTCTTGGTATTTTATCTTATTTCCGAATCTATAATGTCTTGGGACTGGATAATGAGTGTAGAACCACATTGGTTCAGTACGTTATTCGGTTGGTATATTTTTGCCAGTATGTTTGTATCTGGTATTACGGTAATCGCCATGGTTACTATTTATTTAAAATCAAAGGGTCTCTTGCCAGATGTTAATGACAGCCATATCCATGATTTGGCCAAGTTCATGTTCGGTATCAGTATTTTTTGGACCTACCTATGGTTTTCACAATTCATGCTTATTTGGTATTCCAACATTCCGGAAGAGGTTACCTATTATGTTACCAGAATACAGGACTACAAGCTGCCGTTCTTTGGAATGGTCGCAATGAACTTTTTGTTTCCCGTACTTCTTTTAATGAACAGTGACTACAAAAGAATTAACTGGTTCGTTGTTTTGACCGGTATCGTTATTTTGGCCGGACATTATATGGACATTTTCAATGCCATTATGCCTTCTACAGTGGGAGATCAATGGTTTATCGGAATTCCTGAGATAGGTGCAATTCTATTTTTTGCAGGATTATTTATATTTTGGGTCTTTAGGGCACTCACCACAGTACCTCTGCAACCTAAAAGAAATCCTTTTATTGAAGAAAGTAGACACTTTCATTATTAGTAAGTTTTTAAAGTATAACATCAATATATACAATGACAACATTATTGACTTTAGCTGTTTTAGTTCTCGTGGCAATTGCCATCTGGCAAATGACCAAGATATTTGAGTTATCACAGCTTAGAACAGATAATTCAGAGGTTGCGAATGACAAGGATAACAAGAACAACGGTTATCTTATGTTTGCATTTCTTGTCTTTATTTACGGTATCACTATTTTTAGTTTTGCAAAGTATGGTAAAGTGCTTTTGCCGGAAGCAGCTTCAGAGCATGGTTCTGACTATGATACTTTGATGTTGATATCCATGGTAATCATCTTTATTGTTCAAATTATCACGCAAGCACTTTTACATTATTTTGCATTTAAGTATAGAGGCGAAAAAGGTAAAAGGGCATTATTTTATGCCGATAATAACCGCTTGGAGTTCATTTGGACCATCATACCGGTTATTGTATTGGCCGGTTTGATTCTTTATGGATTATATACTTGGACAAATATTACCGATATTAACGATGACGACGACCCTTTGGTCATTGAACTGTATGCGCAACAGTTTAATTGGACAGCTAGGTACGCAGGTGCGGATAACACCCTTGGTAGTGCGAACGTTCGTATGATCGATATTGATAGGGCTAACGTATTAGGTTTGGATGAATCTGATTCCTATGCGGAGGATGATGTAATAGTAAAGGAGCTACATTTGCCCGTAGGAAGAAAGGTGAATTTTAAAATGAGGTCTCAAGATGTATTGCATTCGGCGTACATGCCTCACTTCAGGGCCCAGATGAACTGTGTTCCCGGAATGATTACGGAGTTTTCTTTTACTCCAGTCTATACTACAGAAGAGATGCGCCAAAATCCCGATATCGTGGAAAAGGTAAAAAGGACAAACCAAATCAGGGCCGAAAAGTCGGCTGAAACCGGTGAGGTGATTGATCCATGGGAGTTTGACTATGTATTGTTATGTAATAAAATTTGTGGTAAATCACATTATAACATGCAGATGAAAATCATTGTAGAGACGGAAGAAGAATATATGGAGTGGATGAAGGGTCAATCTACCTTCGCAGAAACGGTTATGAAGGATGATAGTAATCCTGCATTCAATTCTGTAGATGGAGTATCTATGTCCGAAATGGATTAAGGTATATTAGAAAAGGGCTATAAAAGGAAATTAATAAAAAATTAAAGATTGCGATTATGTCAGCAACAGCACATGCACACGTAGATGATCACGCACATGACGATCATGGACATCATCATAAGGAAACGTTCGTTACAAAATACATATTCAGTCAAGACCATAAAATGATTGCCAAACAGTATTTCATTACTGGAATACTCATTATGGGATTTATTGGTATAGCCATGTCACTTTTGTTCAGGATGCAATTAGCTTGGCCAGGAGAATCAAGTATATTTTTCGAGGCATTACTGGGCAAATGGGCACCAGAAGGCGTAATGGATGCGGATGTATATTTGGCCTTAGTAACCATGCATGGTACCATTATGGTATTTTTCGTTTTAACAGCTGGTCTTAGTGGTACCTTTAGTAATTTATTGATTCCCTTACAGATTGGTGCAAGGGATATGGCCTCTGGCTTTTTGAATATGATATCTTATTGGATGTTTTTTGTGTCCTGTGTTATTATGGTTATTTCTCTTTTTGTGGAAGCAGGGCCCGCGGCTGCAGGTTGGACCATTTACCCTCCATTGAGTGCCTTACCCATGGCACAACCAGGTTCGGGAATGGGTATGACCCTTTGGTTGGTGTCTATGGCTATCTTTATTGCCTCCTCATTATTAGGGTCACTTAACTATATTGTTACAGTATTGAATTTACGAACAAAAGGTATGACCATGACGAGATTGCCTTTGACCATTTGGGCATTCTTGGTAACGGCAGTAATCGGGGTAATCTCCTTTCCAGTATTGTTATCTGCAGCTCTTCTACTTATTATGGATCGTAGCTTTGGAACATCCTTCTTCTTGTCGGACATTTTCATTCAAGGAGAGGTGCTGCATTATCAGGGAGGCTCCCCTGTTCTTTTTGAGCATTTGTTTTGGTTCCTAGGACACCCGGAAGTATATATAGTTATTTTGCCGGCGATGGGAATTGTTTCAGAGGTAATGGCGGTTAATGCTAGAAAACCTATTTTTGGTTACAGGGCGATGATTGCCTCTATTTTGGCCATTGCCTTCCTATCCACAATAGTATGGGGTCACCATATGTTTATTTCAGGGATGAACCCATTCTTGGGGTCTGTATTTACGTTCACAACCTTACTTATTGCGATACCATCGGCAGTTAAGGCCTTTAACTGGATTACAACCCTTTGGAAAGGTAATCTACAATTGAATCCTGGAATGTTATTTTCCATTGGGATGGTTTCTACCTTTATTACAGGTGGATTAACCGGAATTATTCTTGGGGATAGTACCTTGGATATCAATGTTCATGATACTTATTTCGTAGTAGCACATTTCCACTTGGTAATGGGTATTTCGGCACTTTATGGAATGTTTGCAGGCGTATATCACTGGTTCCCAAAAATGTTCCAAGGTAGGATGATGAACAAAAATCTTGGGTATGCCCATTTCTGGATTACCGCCATTGGTTCCTATGGGGTATTTTTCCCAATGCATTTTGTTGGGATGGCCGGTGTTCCTAGAAGATATTATCAAAATACGGCTTTTCCAATGTTCGATGAGTTAACTGATGTTCAGGTATTAATGACCGTGTTTGCTATCATTACTGCGATGGCTCAATTATTCTTTGTGTTCAACTTTGTGAGAAGTATTTTCTATGGAAAACGTGGGCCTCAAAACCCTTGGAAATCTACCACTTTGGAATGGACAACTCCAACAGAGCATATTCATGGTAACTGGCCTGGAGCTATTCCAGAAGTACATAGATGGGCATACGACTACAGCAAAGTTGATGAAAACAATGAATACATCATCGCTGGACAGGATTACGTTCCCCAAACGTTGCCTCTGTTCGACGGTGAAGAGGAATTACAGCATTAATAAGTCATATAAAGAAATTTAAAATGCCCAACTCTAGAGTTGGGCATTTTTTTTGATATACTATTCTACCTTCATCAATTATTAATTTATAATATCTTTGAGCTGGTTGTTAATTTCAAAATTCACAAAAGTCAAATGAAAAATGTACTTTTTTTTAGTCTCGTATTACTTTTTGGATTCCAAACGTTTGCACAGCGCAAACCCAAGATAAAGGGTAATAAGAATGTTGTAGAAGTGCGTGAAAGTTTGCCTGTTTTTAATGGGATACAATTAGATGATGATTTGGAGGTAGTATTGAAAAAGGGGACTTCTGAAGCTTATACATTGAAAATAGACGATAATCTCATTGATGTTCTCAAGTTTAAGGTTGAAGGCAATACTTTATTTATTTCTTCTTTTTACAATATTACTTCAAAAAGAAAACTAGAAATAACTGTTTATTATAATGAGTTGAACCAAATCACTATGAACAATGGTGAAATTAGTATGTCAGATGTAATATCTGGCGAGCGATTGGATGTCTTGACCAAGGAAACCTCTCGTTTAGAATTGAATGCAACGGCTGATGTTATAAATATTAATATGGAAGGCATTAGCTCTGGAGATTTTAATGTGGCGAGCGATTCTCTGGTGATGACCTTAAAAGATCGTATAGATGTAAAGGTATATTCAACGGGTGACACCAATAACTTGTTTATGTATGAGAATGCATCGGCAAAATTAGAAGGTGCCACGGACAACTTTATGGCTAAACTTTACGGGAAAAGCACTTTAAAGGCTGAGGCTTTGGAGGCAAAAAATACAATGCTGATACTTGAAGATTCTCCAGAGGCCCATGTAAATGTGTTGGAAGAACTGCAATTGTCATCTAGGGGCTCATCTAGAACCAGTTTATATGGTAATCCTAAGATTACTATACTAGACTTTTTGGATACATCCCGATTGGATAAAGAGAATAACTAGTGCGCTATGGGTGCCGTAATGCAATGGCCCGGAATTCCAAAACCATCGACTAATACACCTATATGGGGTCTGAGCTCTGTGCACAAACGTTCTACACGCTGGCGTATAGCCTTTGATTTGGTACCTCCAATATATCCTTGCTCCAGATACCAGGACGCATCCTGCCTAATTTCGTAAAGCGCATACAACGTCCCCAGTTTTTGAAATAACTCCCTGTTTTTTGTATCCTCAATAGTTTCGGTAAATTCGATATAGGTATTATAGGCCAATTCTACACTATAGGCTTTTCCCAATGCTAACAAATGGGTCTGTACCTTTAGAAATGCTTGGTACGAAGGCACACCTTTTTTAATATAGTCCCGAATGCGCATCGCTAAAGTATAGGTCAACCTACGGGTTCTATAGTCGAAAGCATGTTTATGGAATTTTGGATTGTATAGATGCTCCTTGTCCACTTTATTTGAATATAAGGGATTTACCATGGCTAATTTATCCGAAATCTGCTGACTTAACAATTTAAGAACGGATGAGAAACCTGCACTATTGAATTCCGATTTAAAATCTGAGAGCACTCCCTTTGCCGCCAACTGAAGGAGAACGTTGTTGTCACCTTCAAAGGTTGTAAAAATGTCAACATCACCTTTAAGGTCGGCAATGCGGTTTTCCAATAAATATCCCTTGCCCCCACAAGCTTCACGACATTCTTGGATCGTATTGTTGGCATACCAGGTAATTATAGATTTCAATCCGGCTACCTGGGTTTCCACCTTACGTTTATCGGGTTGGCTTTCATCGCAATATACTTCCATCATCTTGTCCAAAGTGGCATGGTAAACATAAGCGCTGGCTACCAACGGGGTCAAACGTAATTGATGTGATGGGTAATCCATCAACAAATCTTCCTGTATTTTAATATTGTCGTTGAATTGTCTTCTTTTTAAGGCATGTTTAATGGCGATGGCCAGAGCCATTTTTGCTCCTCCTAGACCGGCCCTGGCTACACAGATTCTTCCGCCCACCAAAGTACCCAGCATGGTAAAGAATCTCTTGTTTGGATTTTTTATATCCGAATAATAGGTGCCATCCTCTTTAATGGACCCGTATTTGTTCAACAAATTTACTCTGGGAACCTTGACCTGATTGAACCATATTTTTCCATTATCTACGCCATTAAGGCCAAGTTTATAGCCATTATCCTCAACGGTAATACCTGGTAGGAGTTCATGGTTCTTATTTCTCAAAGGTACCAGAACGGCATGTACGCCTTCATTTTTTCCATTAACGATCAGCTGTGCAAAGACCGAGGCCATCTTGGAGTGCAAAGCATTACCTATGTATTCCTTATTGTCATTTTTTCCAGGAGTATGAATGATAATGCTGTCCGTTTTCTTATCATAGGTAGCTGTGGTTTTTATTCCACGAACGTTGGATCCATGACCGGTCTCCGTCATGGCAAAACAGCCTAAAAGTTTTGCCTGTCCTGCAGCAGTTAAATACGTGTCATGATGGATCTTAGTACCTAGTTTTTGGATGCTGCCCCCAAACAGACCAAATTGAACCCCGAATTTTATAGTGAGACTACCATCAACATACATTAAATTTTCAAAAATGGTCGCATAGCCTTCCATATCCCCGGTACCTCCATATGCTGCCGGGTAGGCCATAGCTCCATATCCTTTTTGGGCCAAAACCTTCAGTTGCTCCAAAACAACATGTCTAAAATCCTCTTTGTTCCGATGAATGCCCCAATTAAAAATAGGGTCAAGCAAAAACTCTTGAAACGCATCGATTACTGGAGCATGGCTTCCTTTTAAGATTTTGGCTATTTCATTTGCATCATAGGTTTGAGCACTAATACTATGTTCAACTTCTACTTCGAACAAATGGTTATAATGGTTGGGTTGAATGCCTAAATTGACTTCAATACTTTTTAATTGCTCATTTAAAGGATAGGTTTCATGATATTGGCAGACCACTTTTTGGCTAAAGGTAGTCAGGGGATAGGTCTCCCCTTCGATTAATTTGGTGCCGGAATTGGAAATGGTCTGCTTCCAGTTTTTGAATTCCTCGTTCTTGGGAGGATTTTTTACCTGTAACCAAGAATGTAAAAGTACTTTTTCTGTATCCGATAGGGTATGATCACCATCAATGGCCTTCTCGACTATATTCACTTCTGAAGCAGAAACAAGGTCATCGGACCATATTACATAAAAAAAAGGGATGTATTGAAGAATCCCTGGGGTATAAATTTTCTTTTCCATTACTTGAAAATACAAATTTATACCTGAAATTCTATGGAATAAAGAGAAGGAGCGTTGAAAATAAATTACAAGTGTTTGCCTATCTTTGTTAGGCATGAATGAATACTTAGATCCATCTACCAACGGTTTTTCCGATGCGGAGCTCGATATTGAAAGGGCATTAAGGCCTGTAAGCTTTGATGACTTTACAGGTCAGGAGCAGGTATTGGAAAACCTTAAGGTTTTTGTTGAGGCGGCCAATCGAAGAGGGGAAGCTTTGGATCATACATTATTTCATGGTCCTCCAGGATTGGGAAAGACTACATTGGCGAATATTCTGGCCAACGAATTGGGCGTTGGGATAAAAATCACTTCTGGTCCAGTTTTGGACAAACCCGGCGATTTAGCAGGATTGCTTACAAACCTTGATGAAAGGGATGTGCTTTTTATTGATGAAATTCATCGTTTGAGTCCCATAGTAGAGGAATATTTGTATTCCGCCATGGAGGACTACAAAATTGATATCATGATAGAAACGGGGCCGAATGCCCGTTCGGTCCAGATAAATCTTAATCCCTTTACTTTAATAGGGGCAACAACAAGATCGGGACTTTTAACTGCTCCCATGCGCGCTCGCTTCGGTATTCAAAGTCGACTGCAATATTATGATACGGAATTGCTTTCTACCATTGTACAACGCAGCGCAGACATATTAAAAGTGCCTATCACGAATGAGGCAGCCATTGAAATAGCGGGCAGGAGTAGGGGAACCCCTAGAATATGTAATGCCTTGCTACGTAGAGTCAGGGATTTTGCGCAAATAAAGGGTAATGGTAACATCGATATTGAGATATCTAAATTTAGCCTAAAAGCCTTAAACGTAGATGCGCATGGTTTAGACGAAATGGACAATAAGATATTGACTACCATTATTGATAAATTCAAGGGAGGCCCTGTTGGTATTACCACATTGGCCACCGCGGTTTCGGAAAGTGCCGAAACCATTGAGGAAGTGTACGAACCTTTCTTAATTCAACAGGGCTTTATCATGCGTACCCCTAGGGGTCGTGAGGTAACAGAGTTGGCCTACAAACACCTTGGAAGGATAAAGGGAGGTATTCAACCGGGATTGTTTTGAGTATTTCCAATCAAACAAAATATACAAAAATGATTAAAACCGAAGCCAAGCGCCTCGGTTTTTTGTCGTGTGGTATTTCCAAAGCGGATTTTTTAGAGGAAGACGCGCCAAGGTTGGAAAAGTGGTTAAAGCAAGGAATGCATGGGGAAATGGGGTATATGGCCAATCATTTTGATAAAAGATTGGACCCGCGGTTACTGGTTGATGGTGCAAAATCCGTAATCTCATTATTGCTAAACTACTATCCTTCTCAAGAACAAAGGGATGACACCTATAAAATCTCTAAATATGCATATGGGCAAGACTATCATCATGTAATAAAGTCCAAATTAAGACAATTGCATGAGTTTATATTGGAAAAAATTGGAGAGGTTAACGGTAGGGCCTTTGTCGATTCCGCTCCTGTATTGGATAAAGCTTGGGCCGCAAAGAGTGGTCTGGGGTGGATTGGAAAAAACAGTAATTTATTGACCAAGGAAGTAGGTTCTTTTTACTTTATTGCCGAATTGATCATTGACTTGGAATTGGAGTATGATACACCTGTGACCGACCATTGTGGTACTTGTACGGCCTGTATTGATGCGTGCCCTACCCAGGCAATTGTAGAACCCTATGTTGTGGATGGCAGTAAATGTATTTCCTATTTTACTATTGAGTTGAAGAATGAAATACCTAAAGAATTCCATGGTAAAATGGATGAATGGATGTTCGGATGCGACGTATGCCAAGACGTATGTCCTTGGAATCGATTCTCCAAATCCCATAACGAACCATTGTTCGACCCAAAACCTGAATTATTGTCCATGTCCAAAAAAGACTGGGAGGAAATAACCGAAGATGTTTTTAAAAAGATTTTCAAAAAATCGGCAGTGAAGCGGACCAAATTTTCAGGTTTAAAAAGAAACATAGAATTTTTACGAAAGGACTCCTAGCAACTACAACGTTATAGTTTGGGTGTGTTGCCTAATTCCCTGCTCTTTTATGTTTACTTTTCATTAATTATATTATATTGCTAGGCGACTTTTTATAGGGATTCTTAAAAAATAGCTGATATTTTTTGACTATCCCGTAATGAAAGTTACGTAAACTAAAGAACCAATTAGTATGCAACTAACGAAACCAAGTCTTAGCTTCTGGCAAATTTTTAATATGAATGTCGGGTTTTTGGGCATTCAGTATAGTTTCGGACTTCAACAAACGGCAATCAATCCAATTTTTTTGTATTTAGGAGCGCCGGAGGATATGCTTCCTATATTAAATATTGCGGGACCTGTTACCGGCTTGGTCATTCAACCTATTATTGGTGCTATGTCAGACAAAACCTGGTCTCCACGCTGGGGTAGGCGTAAACCTTATTTTTTAATCGGTGCATTAATAGGAAGTATTTGTCTTTTTATGTTTCCTTCTAGTCCGGTACTTTGGTTCGCAGTTGGATTACTATGGATTTTGGACGTAGGTAACAATATGGCTATGGAACCTTACAGGGCTTTTGTGGGGGATAAACTTCCTGAGAAGCAATTTAGTTTAGGATATCAAATGCAAAGTCTGTTCGTGGGAGCAGGGATATTGTTGGCAAATGGCTCCATTGTCCTTTTCCAATATTTATTTGGGGATGAATCTGTCGAGGTTGCAGGGTCAATTCCTACATGGTTATATTACTCATTCTATATTGGAGGTATTCTTTCTATAACTACCATACTATGGTCGGTTTTAAGAACTCCGGAAATACCACCTACAGAGGCAGAATTAGAGGAAATAAATGAAGCTAAGCGTAAACCATTGGGAACTAGGATAGCAAAACCTTTTACTGAAATAAAGGAAGCAATAAAAAATATGCCCCCGTTCTTATGGAAGCTGGGTGCCGTATATTTGTTTCAATGGTATGCCCTGTTCGTCTATTGGCAATACATAACTCCTTTGTTCATGAATACGTTGGGCTATTCAACATCGGAAGCGGCTTCACAATCGGCACAGATGAGTTTAACTTATAACATTGTTACTATGGTCGTTGCCTTGGGGCTTGTACCTTTGACCCTTAGTTTTGGGGGTAAAAAAGTCTATGCCATCAGTTTGGTAGGTACTGCCATTGCATTATTTACCATCCCATTTATTGAAGATCCCTTATTGGTTTTGGCTCCTATGGTTTTGTTTGGGGTTGGTTGGGCCGCCATGATGGGAATCCCTTATACTATGGTTTCCAAAGTGGTGCCCCAAGAACGAAGAGGGGTGTATATGGGTATTTTAAATATGATGATCGTGATTCCAATGGGTGTCGAAACCTTGACCTTTGGTCCTATCTATAAGTACCTTTTAGGGGGTAATGCCGTAAATGCAATGTTGTTTGCAGGAGTGTTTTTTGTGATTGCAGCTGTATTGGCTATGCGCTTAAACGTAGGCAAGGCAAATTCCTCCGTGGTTTTGTAGAAATTTCGTGTATTTTTTCTTTTAAATGTGTTTGTTACATTTATTTGTATAAAACCTATATGTTTTTCTTTTGTTTTCAGGAATACCGTTAAATTTGTTTCTTAAAATTAAACAAGATGAGCAAGGAAAAACAACGCAGGGAAGCATTGGTCTATCATGCCAAACCCCAACCTGGAAAAATCAAAATTGTTCCTACAAAACCATACAGCACACAGCGTGACCTTGCACTGGCATATTCTCCTGGAGTTGCGGAACCTTGTCTGGAAATTGCAAAGAATAAGGAGAATGTCTATAAATATACTTCCAAGGGTAACCTTGTTGCCATAATTTCTAACGGAACAGCTGTTTTAGGCTTGGGGAATATTGGTCCGGAAGCTTCTAAACCGGTCATGGAGGGAAAAGGTTTGCTTTTTAAGATTTTTGCTGACATCGATGGAATCGATATTGAGGTTGATACTGAGGATGTTGAAAAATTCATAGAAACCGTAAAAATGATAGCTCCTACTTTTGGAGGAATCAATCTAGAGGATATTAAGGCTCCTGAAGCTTTTGAAATCGAGCGGAGACTTAAAGAGGAATTGGATATTCCGGTCATGCACGATGATCAGCACGGAACGGCTATAATTTCGGCCGCGGCCTTGTTGAACGCCCTAGAATTGGCCAAAAAGAAAATAGAGGATGTAAAGATAGTGGTTAGCGGTGCAGGTGCTGCAGCCGTATCCTGTACAAAACTGTACAAAGCATTTGGGGCAAGGGCAGAAAATATTGTGATGTTGGATAGTAAGGGGGTTATACGAAAGGATGCGGATAACCTGTCGGATTCAAAACGTGAGTTTGCTACGGAGAGAAAAATTGACACTCTGGAAGAAGCTATGGTAAATGCGGACGTGTTTATAGGTTTGTCCATTGCCGATATCGTTACTCCAGAAATGCTAAACTCCATGGCAAACAAACCAATAGTTTTTGCCATGGCAAATCCTAATCCTGAAGTTAACTATGACCTTGCTGTAAAAACGAGAAAGGATATTATCATGGCCACGGGTAGGTCGGACCATCCTAATCAGGTGAATAACGTGCTGGGCTTTCCTTTTATTTTTAGGGGGGCATTGGACGTAAGGGCAACCTCCATTAACGAGGAAATGAAAATGGCTGCGGTAAAAGCATTGGCAGAACTAACTAAACAGCCTGTACCGGAGCAAGTAAATATAGCTTACGGGGAAACCCGACTCACCTTTGGAAAAGACTATATAATCCCTAAACCATTTGATCAGCGTTTGATTCATGAAATCCCTCCCGCGGTTGCAAGAGCGGCCATGGAAAGTGGTGTGGCAAGAGCCCCTATCGAGGATTGGGATAAGTACAAGGAGGAATTGATGCTTCGTTCAGGGAACGATAATAAGGTGGTACGATTACTTCATGGAAGGGCAAGAACCAATCCAAAACGAATTGTATTTGCGGAAGCGGACCATTTGGATGTTCTCAAGGCGGCACAGATTGTGTATGAAGAAGGACTTGCAGAACCAATTCTTTTGGGTAGAAAAGATGTTATTCTTGAGCTAAAGAAGGAATTGGAATTTGATGCCGATATTCCTATCGTAGACCCCTTATCGGACGAATTTGACGAACGTCACATTAGATACGCCACCAAATATTGGGAAAGTAGAAAACGGAAAGGAACCACGCTTTACAGTGCCAAGATTAAAATGAGGGAACGCAATTACTTTGGTGCCATGATGGTGCTCGAAGGTGATGCCGATGGTATGATATCCGGGTATTCCAGAGCGTATCCAACGGTGGTCAAACCTATTTTGGAAGTCATAGGAAGAGCATCGGGTGTAAAGAAAGTTGCCACGGTAAATATTATGATAACCGAAAGAGGTCCTTTGTTCTTGGCGGACACCTCAATCAATATCGACCCAAATGCTGAGGAAATAGCGGACATCACTAAAATGACAGCGAATGTTGCCAATACCTTTGGTTTTGACCCGGTAATTGCCTTATTGAGTTATGCTAATTTTGGCTCTTCGGCACATAATAATGCCATAAAAGTAAGGGAAGCTGTAAAACTGTTGCATGACACTAATCCCGAATTGGTGGTAGATGGGGAAATACAAATGGATTTTGCTTTGAACAAAGAGCTTCATGAAAGTAAATTCCCATTCTCTAAATTGGCAGGTAGAAAGGTAAATACCTTGATTTTTCCAAATCTGGAATCGGCAAATATTACCTACAAGTTGCTAAAGGAATTGAACAAGTCAGATTCCATAGGACCTATCATGGTAGGTCTTAGAAAATCCGTTCATATTATGCAATTGGGGGCCAGTGTGGAGGAAATAGTCAATATGACGGCTGTCGCGGTGATAGATTCACAGGAGCGGGAAAAAAGAAAGCAGGCAAAAAAAGGAGAATAATCCCCGATATTAATAAAGCAAAACACTAAATGATTCATCATTTAAAAGGGAAGTTGATTGAAAAAAATCCAACTCATATTATCGTAGAATGCGGTGGTGTTGGATATTTTGTAAACATTTCCCTAAACACCTTTTCCAAATTAACCGATGGTGAGTTGGTGAATGTCTTTACTCATCTACAAGTGAAGGAAGACTCCCATACACTTTTTGGATTTGCCGAAAAATCGGAGCGAGAGATATTCAGATTGCTGATATCCGTTTCCGGTATAGGTTCCAGCACAGCAAGGACCATGTTGTCCTCCATGTCACCCTCCCAAATTAGGGATGCCATTGCCAATGGCGACGTACCTGCCATACAGGCAATAAAGGGCATTGGAGCCAAAACGGCCCAGCGTGTAATTTTGGACCTTCGGGACAAAATTTTAAAAGTGTACGATATAGACGAAGTTTCGTTAACTCCAAACAATACAAATAAAGATGAAGCGTTATCTGCTTTAGAGGTTCTAGGGTTTGCCAGAAGACAAGCTGAGAAGGTAGTAGATAAGGTAATTTCCCAAGATTCCTCTTTAAGCGTAGAGAACATTATAAAACTAGCGCTGAAAAATTTGTAGCAAGTTTGAAACAAGGGGCATTTAAAATTCTTAAAAAATCTTTTAAGTATAATTTCCTATTCATTGTTTTTTTCGGTTTTATGGAGTACTCCATGGCCCAAGAAACAGATGAACAGGAGATTGACTCTGTAAAGACCGGTTATGATCTTGGGCGGATTGTCCTCGAAAATCCGGATAGTATTGTCTCCAAATACATTTATGATCCTGAAATGGATCGCTACATTTACAATGAAAGCATAGGTGACTTTAATATTGGTTACCCCATCATACTAACACCTGAGCAATATTATGAGCTCATCCGGAAAGAGGGAATCAAAGATTATTTCAAGGAAAAATCCGATGCTTATTCCGGTAAGAAAGTGGGTAGTGAAGAGGCGAGAAAAAATCTGCTACCCAACTTTTATATCAACAATGACTTTTTTCAATCGGTTTTTGGGGGAAATACGATAGAAGTAATTCCACAAGGTTCCGTAGCGATGGATTTGGGGGTTATATGGCAAAAGAATGACAACCCATCCTTATCACCTAGAAACAGGACCAACCTTTCCTTTGATTTTGATCAGCGCATCAGTTTAAGTATGTTGGGTAAGATTGGTGAACGTTTACAGGTTACAGCCAATTATGATACCGAGGCGACTTTCGATTTTCAGAACATTGTAAAGTTGGACTACACGCCTACAGAGGATGATATCCTAAGAAAAATAGAGGTGGGTAACGTAAACATGCCCTTAAACAGTTCCCTGATTCAAGGAGCGCAAAGCCTTTTTGGTGTAAAAACACAATTACAGTTTGGAAAAACTACTGTAACCGCTGTTTTTTCCGAGCAACGTTCGCAGAACAATACAGTAGTGGCCCAGGGTGGAGGTACCATAAATGAATTCTCCCTCACTGCGCTTGACTATGACGAGGATAGGCATTTCTTTTTGGCCCAATACTTTAGGGATAATTATGATAGCGCCTTGGAGAAGTATCCCTATATCCAAAGTCAGGTACAGATAACCCGTTTGGAAGTTTGGGTAACGAACAGAAGTCAGCAAACCCTAAATGTGAGAAATGTTGTGGCTTTGCAGGATTTGGGGGAACCCAATCCCGATAAGACCAGAATTGGTAATAATAATGGTTTTGCGGGTGGATTCTTCAGTAACCCTGGAGATGGAAGACCCCGTAACAATGCCAATGCCTTCGACCCTGCTTTGATAGGTGCTGGAACAGGGGCATTGAACGATAATATTAGGGAGATAGCCACGGTAGAAGCAGGTTTCAATGCCAATCGTTTTGCAAATAATTACACGCCGGATCAAGGGTTTGATTATGCTATCTTGGAAAATGCCCGTAAGCTGGAGCAGGGAAGAGATTATGATTTCAATACACAATTAGGCTATATATCCTTAAATCAAAGGCTTAGCAACGACGAAGTTTTGGCCGTTGCATTTCAATATACTTTTGCAGGCGAGGTATATCAGGTTGGGGAATTTGCCAATGGAGGCTTGGATGCCACGACGATTTCTGGTGGGGCAGCTCCAGTAATTGAAAACAATACCTTGGTTTTAAAACTCTTAAAAAGTAATATTACCAACGTCAGCGATCCTATCTGGGATTTGATGATGAAGAATATTTATGCCACTGGTGCCTTTAGGTTGAGTGAGGACGATTTTAAAATGAATATCCTCTA